>JAKLKW010000005.1 GCA_023150455.1 Alphaproteobacteria bacterium
ACCGCGTCGCCGATCAGCGTCATACGCAACGCGCGCACGATGATGTCGGCGCCGAGCCAGGCGAGGCACACGCCGCCGATCACGAGGAACGACAGCTCCGCGGCCACCAGCATCGCCAGGCGCCGTCTGTCGCTTCGTCTCATGGCTACCTCCCATGACGGGGATGCGGCCTGGACGATAGGCGATGCGGTCAGCCTGGCGCTGTGACGGCAGTCACTCGCCGCGGACGCTATTCTCCAACCAGCGCGATCGGCGGACGGTTCGGCTTCAGCGGCAGGCTTGCAGTCAACAGGGCCTCGGCACTGGCCGCCGGCATCGGCGCGGCGAACAGGTAGCCCTGGCCGAACTCGCATTTCAGCAGCTCGAGCTGGCGGCGCTGCTCGGCGGTCTCGATGCCCTCGGCGACGATCTCCAGCCCCAGGCTGTGGCCCAGCTTGATGATGGTCTTGATCAACGCGCGCTCGGCCGCGTTGTCGTCGATGCGTGCGATGAAGCTGCGGTCGATCTTGAGCGTATTGATCGGGAAGCGGTGCAGGTAGCTGAGCGACGAGTAGCCGGTGCCGAAGTCGTCGACGCTGAGGCTCACGCCCATCTCGCGCACGCGCGCCAGGATCGCCGCGGCCAGCTCGGGGTTCTCCATGATCACGCTTTCGGTGATCTCGAGCTTCAGGCGGTGGCCGCTCAACGCCATGCCGTCCAGCGTGTCGCGGATCTCGCCGACCAGGTCGGTCTGCGAAAGCTGCTTGGCCGAGATGTTGACGCTGACCGACATGTCCGCGCCGATCAGGCCGCGGCCCTGCCAGTCGACCAGCTGCGCGCAGGCGGCCGTCAGCACCTTGTGCCCGATCGGCACGATCAGGCCGGTTTCCTCGGCCAGCGGGATGAACTCGCCGGGCGACACGGTGCCGCGCTCGCCGTTCTCCCAGCGCACCAGCGCCTCGAAGCCGGCGATGCGGCCCGTATCGAGCCAGACGATCGGCTGGTAGTAGACCGTGAACTCGTCGCGGTCGATGGCACGGCGCAGGTCCGTCTCGAGCTTCAGGCGCGTCACCGCGCGCGAATGCATCTTCTGGTCGAACACCTCGATCCGGCCGGTGCCGATCGACTTGGCGCGGTACAGCGCCAGGTTGGCGTCGCGCAGCAGATCGTCGGCGTTGCGCACGCGGCCGGTCGCGATGGCGATGCCGATGCAGGCGCTGACGAAGATCTCCTGCTCGTCCAGCACGATCGGCGCCGACAACACGCCCTGCACGCGATCGGCGATCGAGATGGCCTTGGCGACGTCGCCGGCATGCTCCGCCAGGATGGCGAACTCGTCGCCGCCCAGCCGCGCCAGCGTGTCGCCCTCCTTGAGGCAGCCTTCCAGCCGCCGCGCCAGGATGGTCAGGAACTCGTCGCCGGCGCCGTGGCCGAGCGAATCGTTGACCAGCTTGAAGCGGTCGATATCGAGCGCCAGCACCGCGCAACGCTGCTCGGCGCGGCGCCGGCTCATGACCAGCGCCTGGCCCAGCCGGTCCAGGAACAGCGCGCGGTTCGGCAGCCCCGTCAGCCCGTCGTGGAAGGCGTCGTACTCGAGCTGCTCGCGCACCCAGTGGCGGTCCGAGACGTCGGTCTGCGAGCCGGCGACGCACACCGCGCGGCCGTCCGGCGCGCGCCGGCCGACCGCGCGCGCCAGCATCCATCGGTAGCTGCCGTCGCGGATGCGCAGCCGGTACTCGTGCTCGAGCTCGATCGACGTGCCTTCGACCAGGGCGTCGATCGCCAGGCGCAGCTCGTCGATGTCCGCGGGGTGGACGCGGCCCAGCCATTCCTCGGGGCTATCGCCGATCTCGCTGCGGTCGCAGCCCAGCATGGCGATCCAGCGCGGCGAATACAGCACGCGGCCATTGACCAGGTCCCAGTCCCACAAGCCGTCGTTGGCGCCCTCGGCGGCCAGCGCGTAGCGGTCGGCCACCGGCGTGGCGCCAAGTGCCTTGGGCGAAACCCGGCCGGTCCAATAGAGGGGCGGCTCGCCCGGATTGCCGAGCGGCGTCAGCGTGATCATGACCGGGATCAGCATGCCGTGGTTGCCGTGCAGCGTCGCGGCAACCGCGGCTTCCTGGTCGCCGGCCAGGGTGGCGAGCACCGTGGTGGCGGAGCCGGAGTCGCTGGGGCCGAACAGGAAGCGGGCCGGCGCACCGGCCAGCCTGCCCGATTCGTGGCCGGTCAACGCGTCGAGCATGCCGTTGGTGTAGACGACCCGCCAGGCCGCGCCGCCGCCGTCCCCGCGGCCAAGGGCGACCACGGGGCTGTGTGCGCTTTCGGCCAGCCGGCGCAGCAGATCGTCGAATTTGAAGGCCATTACGGCTTCACCGAAAGATCCGGGGTTAAACTTCGTAGCAATACTGCGTTAACAAGACGTCAAGACGGGAGGAGGCCTTGGGCATGCGGGGCTGGGTCGGATTTGCCGCGGCCAACGGGTTCATCGGCGTGCTGGCAGGGGCCATGGGCGCGCATGTTCTCGCCGGCCGGATCGGCGCGAAGGGACTGGAGTGGCTGGGAACCGCCGAGCGCTACCAGATGTGGCACGCGCTCGCGCTCCTGGCGGTGGCCGTGCTGGCGCGCGCCGGCGAGGCGGGCACGGGGCGGCGATGGCTGCGGGCCGCGGCCGCGGCCTTCGCGGCCGGGATCGTCCTGTTCAGCGGCTCGCTCTACGTCCTGGCGTTCACCGGGTGGCGGCCGGTCGCCATGCTCACGCCGGTCGGCGGGCTCGCCTTCATGGCGGGATGGGTCGCGCTCGCCGGCCATGCCGTCTTCGGCCGGGCGCGTTGAGCCGCGTGCTGGCTTGGCCTAAGCTTCCCTTTCATGTCCGGTCCGCCGCCCGCCGCTCCGTCATCGGCCGCGCCTCGAATCGCCGGCTTCTTCCACCCAGCGACGGGCACCGTGTCCTATGTCGTGGCCGATCCCGTCTCCGCGCGCGCCGCGATCATCGACCCCGTGCTCGATTTCGACCAGGCCGCCGGCCGCACGGCGACGGAAGCGGCCGACCGGCTGCGCTGCCATGTCGACGAGGCGCGGCTCACGGTCGACTGGATCCTCGAGACCCATGTCCACGCCGATCACCTGAGCGCGGCGCGCTGGCTCAAGGACCGCCTGGGCGGACGCATCGGCATCGGCGAGCATGTCCGCGCCGTGCAGCGCTGCTTCTCCGGTCTCTACAACTTCGCGCCGCCGGACGACGGCGACTTCGACCGTCTGTTCGCCGACGGCGAGCGATTCGGGATCGGGGGGCTCGAAGCCGAGGTCATGCACACGCCCGGCCACACGCCGGCCTGCGTTTCCTACCGCGTCGGCGACGCCGCCGTCTGCGGCGATACGTTGTTCATGCCCGACTACGGCACGGCGCGCTGCGACTTCCCGGGCGGCTCGGCCGAGACGCTCTACCGCTCGATCCGCCGGCTGCTCGCGCTGCCGCCGGACACGCGCATCTTTTGCGGCCACGACTACCCGCCCGCGGGCCGCGGGCCGGCGTGGCAGAGCACGGTGGCGCAGCAGCGGGCGGCCAACAAGCACGTGCGCGACGGCGTCGCGGAGGCGGACTTCGCACGCATGCGCCGCGCGCGCGACGCGACCCTGGCCATGCCGGCGCTGATCTGGCCGTCGATCCAGGTGAACATCCGCGGCGGACGCCTGCCGGCGCCCGCGGGCAACGGCATCGCCTATCTGACGCTGCCGCTGAACGCGATTTGACGCGCTATTGCGCGGCGAGCGCCGATTTCCGGCCGCGCCCTCCGCCGCAGTAGATGTCGTGCAGCGTGGCCATCACCGCCGAAGCCTCGCGCCCGGCGAGCGAGTAGTGGATCGTCTGCGCGACGCGTCGCGTGCGCACCAGCCCGTCGCGCCTGAGCCGCGCCAGGTGCTGCGACAGCGCCGACTGGCCCAGCGGCAGCAGCTGCTCGAGCTCGCCGACCGATCTCTCGCCCTCGGCGAGATGGCACAGGATCAAAAGCCGGCGCTCGTTGCTCATCGCCTTGAGCAAGGCGCTGGCACGTCGCGCGTTCTCGCGCAGCTCCTCGACGCGCATCGCTGGTCCGGCCATGCGCGCCTTATAGTGAGCGGACGCGGCCGGCGTCAAACCGCCGCCGCGACCTGACGCAGGGCGGGACGCTGCGGCGACAGCATCGAGGCCGCCAGGCCGCGCGCCCTGAGATCGGCCGGCAGGTCGCCCGACGTCGCGAGCGCGGCGACGGCGCGCGCCAGCGCGGGCGACGTCTGGATGCCGTAGCCGCCTTGGCCCGCCAGCCAGAAGAAGCCCTCGGCGTCGGCGGCGAAGCCCGCGACGATCGTCTTGTCGACGACGAACGAGCGCAAGCCCGCCCATTTCGCCGCCAGGCGGCGCACCTGCATGACGGTGGCGGTCTCGATCCGGTCGATCGCGATGGCGATGTCGAGCTCCTCGGGCTGCGCGTCGCAGGGCGCGCTCGGCGTCTCGTCCGCGGGCGAGCCGAGCAGCCGCCCGCCCTGGCGCAGGAAGTACCAGCCCTCCTCCTCGTCGGCGCTGCTGACGATCGGCCAGGCGTCGATGTCCTGCCCCTCGGGCGGGTCGAAGGCGACGATGGTGCGCCGCTTGGGCACGAGCCCGACGCGTTCGACGCCGGCGAGCGCGGCGATCGCGTCGGCCCAGGCGCCGGCGGCGTTGATCAGCACGGGGGCGGCGAACCCGCCCTTCGTGGTGCGCACCCGCCATTGCCCCGCGCTGCGCTCGACCCCGGTCACCTCGGCGTCGGTGACGACGGCGCCGCCGCGGGCGCGCAAGCCCTTGAGGAACCCCTGGTGCAGCGCGTCGACGTCGATGTCCATCGCGTCGGGGTCGAGCATGCCGGCAACGGCGGCCTCCGGCTTCAGCACCGGGCAGAGCGCGAGCGCCTCGCGCGTGTCGAGCGCGCGCACGCTGGCCGAAAGCTCGCGGCACTCCTTCAGCTGCTGCTCAAGGCCACGCGTGTGGTCCGCGGTCGCCACCACCATCGAGCCGCGCGGCGTGACCAGGGCGTGCTCGGCGAAGCCCGCGGGCGGCGACCGGAAGAAGTCCTTGCCGGCCGAGGTCAGCATCCGCATCGCGCGCGGCCCATAGGTCTCGATGAAGGTCGCGGCCGACCGGCCGGTCGTGTGATAGCCGGGCCGCTGCTCGCGCTCGAGCACGACCACCTTTCCCTTGGAGGCCAGCTCGTAGCCGGCCGAAGCGCCGGCGATGCCGGCGCCGATGACGAGGAAGTCCGATTGCATGGATGCGGCCTCGAATGACTGGGGCCGGGACCCTAGCGAGGCGCGCCTGCCTTGGCTAGCGCGCGTCTGGCGGCCGTTGATCCGGCCGCCAACTCAAATGGTTGGCGCGCGGATCAGCGCGCGCCGCGGGCGCGTCATGCGCTGAGCAGCCCTTTCAGCGGCGCGGCAGCCCGGCTGTCGGGGAACACGCGCGTCTCCACCGTCTTCGGCGGCAGGCCGAGGTGATCGATCAGGACGGACTTCGCGACCGAGCGCAGGTCGAGCGTCGGCACGAGATCGCGCCCGTCGTAGAGCCGGCCCGGGGCCAGGCCGGGCCAGTCCGCCAGCACGCGTCCGCCGGCTACCGCGCCGCCGATGAGAAACGCGGCGCCGCCCGTGCCGTGATCGGTGCCGCCGGTGCCGTTGACGGCAACCGTGCGGCCGAACTCGGTCGCGACCAGCACGGCTGTTTCGCGCCAGGCGGCGCCAAGCCCTTCGGCGATATCGACGACGCCCTCGGCGAGCGTCGCGAGCGCCTGCGCCAGGCGGCCGCGCACCGCGCCCTGGTTTGCATGCGTGTCCCAGCCGCCGAGATCGAGCGCCGCGATCCTCGGGCCGTTGGCGGCGGCAAGCATGCGGCCGGCGGCCTGGGCGGCCTGGCGGAATTGCTGGCGGCCGGGACCGGGCGGCTGGTTCATCCGCTGCCCGTCGTTCATGACCTGGTCGGCGAAGGACTGCGCCTTCAGTCCCTCGGCCAGGGCCGGGCCGAGCATCGCATCGTGCCGATAGAGCGCGGCAATGGTCTGCATCAGTCCCGGCTCGACCTCCGGCATGTCGGTCGGCGCCCACGAGGCCACCGGCACGGCGCCGCGCAGGACCAGCGGCACGCTCGGCCCGAGCGCCAATCCGTCGCGCGTGCCGATCCGCGCGGTCGGCATGACGGCAAGCGCGCGATTGAGCCACCCGTCGCGCGTCGCGTGCGGCGTGGCGATCCCGCTCTCCAACACGTCCTGGCCGTCGAAATGCGAGCGGCCGCGATAAGCGCTGCACGTGGCATGGATCGCCAGCATCTCGCCGCGGCCGTAGAAGGCGAAGAGCGGCGCCAGCGCGGGGTGCAGGCCGAAGCGGCCGCCAAGGTCGAGGGCGCCGTCCTCGCTTCCCGGCTCGCCGATCGCGAGCGCGCCGCGCGCATTGCGATAGTCGGGGTCGCCATAGGGCGGCACCGCGGCCAGGCCGTCGAGACCGCCGCGCAGGATCACCAGCACGAAGCGGCGGCTGGTCGGCGCATCGGCCAGGGCGAGCCGCGCCGGCATCGCCGCCAGCACGGCGCCGCCGCCAAGAGCGCGCAAGACTCGGCGTCGCGCGAGCATTGTCACCTCCGTTGGAACTCCGGCGCGGCGAGAACCAGCGCGATGCCGTCGCGTGCGCTCGCGGCGCGCTCGACGGCGAGTCGTGTCTCGGTGCGGGAAGCCGGCGCGATCGATTGCGCGAACAGCTCCATCGGCGCGATCTCGGCGGCGAACCGGCCCGCCAGCGCCGTGGCCCATTCGACGCGGCGCACCACGGCCTCGGGCGCCGTCCAGTCCGAAGCCGTATCGGGCCAGCCGGCGGGCGAGGGCGCGGCGAACGGTGCCTGTCCCAGACGTCGAAGCGCGCCGATCAGACGGCGTCCGTCGCCCTGCGTGGCCGCGGGGTATCCGGTCGCGCGCAACGCTGCCACGACCAGCTCGGCCGGCGGCCGGACTTTCGACAGGGGCTTGGCCCAGGCTGCGTCCTCGCCGACGAGCGCGCGCATCACGGCGGCGAGGTCGCCGCCGGCCGCGCGGAATGTCGCCGCCAGCCGCTCGATGCTGGCGGAGGGCGGATCGTCGGCGATGAAGTGGCACGCGAGCTTGCGCGCGATGTGCCGGGCAGTCGCGGGATGCCGCGCCAGGTCCTTCAGCGCGCCGATGCCCTCGCGCTCGCCGTCCTCGGTGTAGCGCTTGCCGAGCAGCGTCTTGTCGCCCGGCTCGTGCGCCAGTGGGCGAAAGCGGAAGCCGCCCGGATCGGCGTCGTCCAGCCGCGCGATCGACCAGCCGGTCAGGATCATCGCCAGCGCGCGGACGTCGTCCTGGGTGTAGCCGGCGTCGACGCCGAGCGTGTGCAGCTCGAGGATCTCGCGCGCCAGGTTCTCGTTGATGCCGCGCGCACGCCGGCGGCCCGCGCGCGAGTTGGGACCGATCGACAGCGCATTGTCGAGATAGAGCAGCATGGCCTGGTGGCGCGCGACCGCCAGCAGCATGTCCTCGAAGCGGCCGAGTACATGCGGACGGATCGCTTCGCGCTCGAACGCGCCCGCAAGCGCGAGCACCGGCGGACGCAGGATCGAGACGGTGAAATGGTTCGACCAGAAAGCGACCAGGCGCTCGATCGCCGGCGCCTTCGACTCGATCTGCGCGCGCATGCGCAGGCCCGCCTCGTGCAGATAGGCCTCGCGCGGCTGCTCCATGCCCGGCGGCAGCGCGGCGCGCGGCGGCTGGTCGGCGGCCGCCGGCCGGTCGCGGCGTTGCTCCTGCATCGCGCGGCGCGCGGCGAGGAACAGCCTGGTCCGCTCGCCGCCGTCGGGCAAGCCGGCCAGCGCCGGCGGCATGGCCTGCGGCACGAGCTGCTGGCGGACCCAGCCGCGCGGATCGGTGGCGGCGGCGGCGATCTCGCCCGGCGCGGCGCCCAGGCCGAAGCGCGCGGTGGCGACGACGGCGGCTGCGCGCGCCGCCATGGTCACGGCCGCGGCCGCGGCTTGAACTGGTCGGCGAACTGCCCGCGCGATTCGGCCGACAGCTTCGACAGGGCATCGGCCGTGCCGGCGTGCACCCGCGTCTGGATGCCGAGCTGCTTCTGCCGCAGCTCGGCCATGGCGGCGAGGAAGCCGGCACGGTCGAAGGGCTCGGCGCGCACCGCCTCGGTCGCGCGTTCGCGCAGGCGGCGGATCGCCTGCTGTTCCCGGCCGATCTCGGGCCTGAGCGCGCCCATCGTCTCCTTGAAGACGCGTTGATCGGCCTCGGGCAGGGATTGCACGGCCTGGCGGATCGGCGGGCCGCCGGCGAAGCGCGGCGCGCCGCGCTCGCCCGGCATGCCGACGATCCAGCCAAGCCCGTGACGGTGATGCGCCCAGCCGCCGGCGATCAGGCCGATCAGGAACAGGTTGAGGACGAGCGAGGCGAACAGCGCCGGCCCGCGCCAGCCCCGGCGGCGGCCGCGGTTTGCCTCCGCGGGCGGCGCCGCGCCCGGCTCGCCCGTGCCGCCCGTCACCATGACGCGTCCTCCACCTGGGCGACGTCATAGACATCCAGCCCGTTGACGTTGTTCGTCACCGTCGGGTCGCTCATCCCGATCACCAGGCCGCAGATGCCGGCAGCCGCCAGGGCGCCGGCGCGCGCCCAGGCCATCAAGGTCACGGGCGGTTTCCGGCGCGGCGCGAACGGCACCACGTTGCCCGCCGGCGCCTCCTGCGCCGCGCGCGCGGCCCGTGCGGTCAGGTGCGCCGGATCGGGCGCCGCCGCCGGAAGCGGCCAGGCGTCGATCAGCGCGTCCAGCCGGCGCGCGGCCTCGAGCGTCGTGCGCGCCTCGGGCGCGCGTTCCAGGAACGCCAGCGCGGCTTCGCGCTCGGCCTCGGGCCAGCGCCTGGGGTCGGCGCCATAGGCGTCGACCAGCTCCGCGAACCGAACGGGCGTCATCGCAGTCCTCCGGATTTGGCGGCCGATCCCTCACCCGCGAGATCGGCCAGGCTGTTCTTGAGCTGGCGCCGCGCCCGCACCAGCAGGGATTCCAAGGCGCCGACCGTGACGCCGAGGATGTCCGCCGCCGCGATGTTGCTGATGCCTTCGAAGTGGCACAGCGCCAGGGCGGCGCGCTGGCGCTCCGGCAGCTCGGCCACCGCGTCGCCGACGCGCTTGCGCGTCTCGTCGCTGGCGATGGCGTCGAGCGCCGCGGGCGCATCGTCGGCGATCTCCGGCACCGATTCGATGTCCTCGGATACCGGCCGGCGGCGGCGGTCGATGCAGAGATTGACCACCACGCGGCGGAACCAGGTGGCGAACAGCGCGTCGCCGGCTGCCGCCTGCGGCCGCCAGTTCGGGGCTTTGACCCATACGCGCATGAACGCCTCTTGCACCACTTCCTCCGCGTCGGCGCGGTTCAACGTGATCCGGCCCGCCAGGGCGGTCGCGCGCCGCGAATGACGCTCGACCAGCCGGGCGAAAGCCCGCTGGTCGCCGCGACCGACCGCGGCCATCAGCTCCTCGTCGCTTTGACCGTCCATGTCGCCCGGCGCTTCCCGGCCCGTCCTGTCCTGGCCCGACGTTCCGGTTGCCAGGATACACGGGCCCCGCGGCGGAATCCTGCGCTCGCGCCGGGCGGAACGGGCGCAGCCGGGCAAAGCCCGTGCTATTGGTAGCGTTAAGACATGGAGACCCGCCGATGACGACCGCCCTGTTCACCCATTCGGCCTGCTTCGAGCACGATCCCGGCCGCCATCACCCGGAAAGCCCGGCGCGCCTGAAGGCCGTGCTGAACGCCCTGGAAGCGGAGGAGTTCGCGCTGCTCGACCGGCGCGAGGCGCCGCGGGCGGAGCTCGAGCAGGTCGCCCGCGCCCATCCGCCGCGCTTCGTCGAGCGCACGCTGGGGGCCGTGCCGCAGGCCGGCCACGCGGCGCTCGACGGCGACACGATCATCTCGCCCGGCTCGGGCGAGGCGGCGCTCAGGGCGGCGGGGGCCGTCTGCGCCGCGGTCGACGCGGTCATGACGCGCGAGGCGCGCAACGCCTTCTGCGCCGTGCGCCCGCCCGGCCACCACGCCGAGCCCGAGATCGCCATGGGCTTCTGCATGTTCAACAACGTGGCGATCGGCGCCTACCAGGCCCGGGCCAGGCACGGCATCAGGCGCGTCGCGGTGATGGACTTCGACGTGCATCACGGCAACGGCACGCAGGCGATGTTCTGGGGCGACCCCGAGCTGTTCTACGCCTCGACGCACCAGTTCCCGCTCTATCCCGGGACCGGATCGCGCGAGGAGCGCGGCGCGCACAACAACATCGTCAACGTGCCCCTGCCGCCGATGAGCGACGGCGTGCGCTTCCGCGAGCAGTTCCTGGCCCATATCGCGCCGGCCATGCGCGCCTTCAAGCCCGAGCTGGTGATGATCTCGGCCGGGTTCGATGCGCACGAATCCGACCCGCTGGCGAGCCTCCGGCTGCGCACGCCCGACTACGCCTGGGCCACGGCCGAGCTCGTGAAGATCGCCAACGAGCACTGCCAGGGCCGCGTCGTGTCGACGCTCGAAGGCGGCTACGACCTGCACGCGCTGGCCGACGCCAGCGCCGCGCATGTGCGCACGCTGATGACGACGTGAGCGGCGCGGTTTCACAAGGACTTGAGTGGCGCGCGGGCGGCGACGGCATAGAATTGCGCGCCATGACGGTCTTCCGGCAAGGGCTCTTGGCGCTGGCGCTTCTGGTGGCGCTTCCGGCGGGCGTGCGCGCCGAGCATCAGCCCGGTCCGCCGCCGCCGCGCGACGTGATCAAGGCGCTGCAGCAGGGCGGGCACGTGCTCTATCTGCGCCATGCCTCGACCGAGAAGAAGGCGGACGCCGACAACGTGAACTTTGACGACTGTGCGACCCAGCGCAATCTCGACGACCGCGGCCGGCACGCGGCCAAGGCGATCGGCGACGGCATGGTCCGGCTGCGCATTCCCGTGTCCGAGGTGCTGTCCAGCCCCTTCTGCCGCACGCGCGACACCGCGCTGATCGCATTCGGTCGCGCCCGGATCGACGTGGTGCTGACTTCGCGCGGCAAGCCGGATTCGGCGGAGGAGCAGGCCCGGCTGCCGGAGATCCGCCGCCTCCTCTCGACTCGGCCGGCAATGGGCAACCTGATGCTGGTCGGGCATTCGCCGGCGATGGACCGGCTGGCGCAAGTCCACGTGGACGAGGGCGAGATGGCGGTTTTCCGGCCCCTCGGCGACGGCAAGTTCGAGTTCCTGGCCCGCATCCGGGCCGAGCATTGGGCCAGGCTGTGAGCGAATTGACGCGTTCAAAACACGCGTATTTCATTTTTCTATCAATAAGATAACCGGAAATTCCCTGCCTGGGCCGGGCTGGCTTGCCGAGGCGGGGTCGGCCGACTACACTCCGCCGCCTTTTGGCCCGGGGGTGTCGGCATGTCGGAGAGCAAATTGCCGCGCGATATCGCGGCGATGAGCTTCGAGGATGCGCTGGCCGAGTTGGAACAGATCGTCCGCCGCCTGGAGGACGGGAAGAGCCGGCTCGACGAGGCGATCTCGTCCTACGAGCGCGGCGCCGCCCTGAAGCGGCACTGCGAGGCCAAGCTGCGCGAAGCCCAGGCCAAGATCGAGAAGATCAGCCTGGGCCCGGACGGCGCTCCGACCACCAGCACGGCAGGGACCGACCGAGGGGAATCTTGACCGATCTGAACGCGGCCATGGCGGAGACGGCGAACAAGGTCAATGCCGTCCTGCAAGCACTGATCCCGCGCACCGACACGCCGGAGAACCGCCTCTACGAGGCGATGCGCTATTCCTCGATGGCCGGCGGCAAGCGCCTGCGCCCGTTCCTCGTCGTGCAGGGCGCGGCGCTGTTCAACGTGGCCGAGAGCTGCGCGCTGCGCGCGGCCGCCGCGGTCGAGATGGTGCATACCTACTCGCTGATCCACGACGACCTGCCGGCCATGGACAATGCCGACCTCAGGCGCGGCAAGCCCACCTGCCACAAGCAGTACGACGAGGCGACGGCCGTGCTCGCGGGCGACTCCCTGCTGACGCTCGCCTTCGGCGTGCTTTCCGATGCCAAGACCCATGGCGACCCGCAGGTGCGCTGTGACCTGGTCGCAGCCCTGGCGCACGCGGCCGGCGCGCTCGGCATGTGCGGCGGGCAGCAGTTCGACCTCATGGCCGAGAAGATGCAGCTCGACATCGGCGCCATCACCCGGTTGCAGCGGTTGAAGACCGGCGAGCTGATTGCCTGGTCCTGCGAGGCCGGCGCCATCCTCGGCAAGCAACCAATCGAGATACGCCACCGTTTGCAGGCTTATGCGCACGACCTGGGCCTTGCCTTCCAGATCGCCGACGACCTCCTCGACGCCGAGGGGACGGAGGAGCAGGTCGGCAAGTCGGTCGGCCGCGACGCCCAGGCCGGAAAGGCCACGTTCGTGTCGATCCTGGGCATCGAGCGCGCCCGCGCGCAGGCGAGCCTCTTGGCCGACCAGGCGGCGAGGCATCTTGATTTGTTCGGGGAAAAGGCGGCACTCTTGCGCGAAGTGGCCCGCTTCGTGGTCGAGCGGCGCGCCTAGATATAGCAGAGGGGGCTTGGACGAACACTACATCTCGTGGGTGTAGGTCGTCCGCCAGAGCGCGATAATCCATAAGAGGGGTTCATTGGGAATGAGCGACCAGACCAGCAAGACGCCCTTGCTTGACCAGTGCAAGGTGCCGAGCGAGCTGCGCAAGCTCAAGGAAACCCAGCTTCGGCAGCTCGCGGACGAGCTCAGGACCGAACTGATCGACGCGGTGTCGGTCACCGGCGGCCATCTCGGGGCCGGCCTGGGCGTGGTCGAGCTGACCACCGCGCTGCACTACGTGTTCAACACCCCGGAAGACAAGATCATCTGGGACGTCGGGCACCAGGCCTACCCGCACAAGATCCTGACCGGCCGGCGCGACCGCATCCGCACGCTGCGCCAGGGCGGAGGCTTGAGCGGCTTCACCAAGCGCTCCGAGAGCGTGTACGACCCGTTCGGCGCCGCGCACAGCTCGACCTCGATCTCCTCCGCCCTCGGCATGGCCGTGGCGCGCGACATGGACGGGCGCAAGAACCATTGCATCGCCGTGATCGGCGACGGCGCGATGTCGGCCGGCATGGCGTACGAGGCGATGAACAACGCCGGCGCGATGGACAGCCGCCTGATCGTGATCCTCAACGACAACGAGATGTCGATCGCGCCGCCGGTGGGCGCGCTGAACGCCTATCTGTCGCGCGTCCTGTCCTCGAAGCCCTATCACAAGCTGCGCCATATCGGCGAGGACCTCGCCAAGATACTGCCGCGCGAGCTCACCAAGCGCGCGCTGCAGGCCGAGGAATACGCCCGCGGCATCGTCATGGGCGGCGGCACACTGTTCGAGGAGCTCGGCTTCTTCTACGTCGGCCCGATCGACGGGCACAACCTCGATCACCTCGTGCCGGTCCTCAAGAACGTGCGCGACAACCTCGAGCTCGGGCCCGTGCTGATCCACGTCGTGACGCAGAAGGGCAAGGGCTATGCGCCGGCCGAGAAGTCGGCCGACAAGTACCACGGCGTCAACAAGTTCGACGTCATCACCGGCAAACAGGACAAGCCGGCCGCCAACGCGCCGAACTACCAGAACGTCTTCGCCAAGGCGCTGATCAAGGAGGCCGAGCACGACGACAAGATCGTCGGCATCAATGCCGCGATGCCGTCGGGCACGAGCCTCAACCTGTTCGGCGAGAAGTTCCCGACGCGCACCTTCGACGTCGGCATCGCCGAGCAGCATGCCGTCACCTTCGCCGCCGGCATGGCGTGCGAGGGCTACAAGCCGTTCTGCGCGATCTACTCGACCTTCCTGCAGCGCGGCTACGACCAGGTGGTGCACGACGTGGCGATCCAGAGCCTGCCGGTGCGCTTCGCGATGGACCGCGCCGGCCTGGTCGGCGCCGACGGGCAGACCCATGCCGGCTCGTTCGACGGCGCCTATCTCGGCTGCCTGCCCGGCTTCGTGCTGATGGCCGCCTCCGACGAGGCCGAGCTGATGCACATGGTCGCCACCGCCGCGGCGATCAACGACCGGCCCTCGGGCTTCCGCTATCCGCGCGGCGAGGGCGTGGGCGTCGAGCTGCCCGAGCGCGGCTCGGTGCTGGAGATCGGCAAGGGGCGGATCATCCGCGAAGGCACCAAGATCGCGATCCTGAGCTACGGCACGCGCCTGCAGGAATGCCTGAAGGCGGCCGACGATCTGCAGATGAAGGGCCTGTCGACGACCGTGGCCGACGCGCGCTTCCACAGGCCGCTCGACACCGAGCTGGTGCGGCGCCTGGCGAAGGAGCACGAGGTGCTGATCACGATCGAGGAAGGCTCGATCGGCGGCTTCGGCAGCCATGTCCTGCACTATCTCGCCACGATCGGCGCCCTCGACGCGGGCTTGAAGATCCGCCCGATGTGCCTGCCCGACAGGTTCCAGGAGCACAACAAGCCGCAGCTGCAATACGAGGAAGCCGGCCTCAACGCGCAGCACATCGTGCAGACGGCTGTCGACGCGCTCGGCTTCGTCGAGGCCGCCGCGGCCAACCGGCGCGCGTAACCGGCACGACCGATTCCACCGACGGCGCGGCGCGGCAACGCCCCGCGCCGTCGGCGTTTCTACCGGAACAGCATCGCTTGGGCCGGCCGCCGCGTCAGGCGCGTGCGGCGGTCGCGCGCTTCTCGGCCGCCAGCTGGGCGAGGGTGCGGTCGCATCGCGCCATGAGCGGACGCATGCCGCAGGCGCCGGCCAGCGCGCGCGCTTCTTCCAGTCGCGCCATCGCCTCCGTCCGATCGACATCCGGCATGCGGCGCGCGATCTCCGCGCAAAGCCACAGGGCGTAGGCCTCGTTGCCGCGCTCCTTGTGCCGGCGGGCGAGCGCGACGGCGGCCTTCGCCTGCGCGGCGGCATCCTCCGGGAGTCCGGCCGCGATGCAGGCCTCGGCGTGCCACGCGACCTCGATCGCATGGCTGACCATGAGCCCCAGCTTGCGCGAGCGCTCGACCGCCTGGCTGAGGAGATCGAGCCCTTCGGCCGTCCGCCCGCCCTGCGCGTAGGCGTGGCCGAGGCATGAGGCGATGTTGGTGAACCACGCGAACAGGTCCCAGCGCCGGCACAGCGCCAGGGCCTGCTCGAGGTAGCCGATCGCGCCCGCAAGGTCGCCGCGGTGCACCAGCGCCAGGCCGCAGCTGTAGAGCGCGACGGTCTGGGACAGCGGCTGGTCGGTCTCGCGCGCGACCTTCAGCAGCGCCGCCATGACCTCGTCGGCCTCGGCGTCGGCTTCGCCGCCGAGGCGCGCCAGCGACCAGATCAGCCAGCAGCGGAACATGACGTGCCCGGGCAGCGGCAGCCCAAAGCGCCGCTGCGGATCCCCGCCGGCGATGTCGTGCACCAGCGCGCGCAACGCGGCGACGGAATCCGCGTAGTTGCCGAGCGCGCAATGGGCCTGGCCGATCGACGCGCGGGTGAGCGCGATCAGGTCGCCGTCGCCCACGTCGTTGGCCAGCACCAGCGCCGCCTCGCTCGCCTCGAGCGCCTGGTCGGGCTCGCCGAGCAGCGCGAGGTCGCGGGCGATGTAGGCGGATACCCAGGCCAGCGGCCGCCGGTCGCTGAGGCTCCGCGCCAGCGCCTCGGCCTGCCTGAGATGGGCGAGGTCGCGCGCGATCTCGCCGACCGGGAACAGGGCGCTGCGCAGCTCGAACCGGGTCGCGATCGCTTCCGCTGCGGTGGCGGGCGATGGCGGCAGCCGCTCGAGGGCGAGGATCGCGTCCTCGAAATAGCGGATCGCGGCGCGATAGGCGGACTGCGCCGCCGCCCTGCGGCCCGCCTCGCGCGCGTAGCGCGCGAGGCGGTCCCACACCTCGCCCTGGGCGGCGTGATAGGCCAGCGACTCGACATGCTCGAACAGGCGGTCCGGATACAGGGCCTCGATCGCCGCCACGATGCGGGCATGGATGGCCCGGCGCCGCACGATCGGCAGGGCCTCGTAGGCCACCTCCTGCGTCAGCGCATGCTTGAAGGCGAAGCGCGGCTCGGGATACAGGCTGCTCTCGTAGATCAGCGACGCCTCCGCGAGGCCGCGCAACTGCGCGCGCACCACGTCCGGCGGCGTCCCGTCGAGCACCGAGCACAGCAACGTGACGGCGAAGCTGCTGCCGATCACGGCCGCGGACTGCAGCAGCCGCTTCTTCAGCGCGGAGAAGCGGTCGATGCGCGAGCCCAGGACCGCCCGCACCGAGGACGGAACCTGCAAGGCCGCTGCCGGCTGCTGCAACCGGTAGGCGCCGGGCCGGCCGGTCAGCAGGCGCGCGTCGACCAGGCTGCGGACGGTCTGCTCGAGGAAGAACGGGTTTCCCGCCGTGCGCGAGACCAGGTCGCGTGCAAGCTCGGCGACGGTGGCGTCGCTGCCGATCATCCGGTCGACGAAATGGCGCGCGCTTTCCGCGGGCAGCGGCTCGATATCCAGCCGGGTCAGCCTGCCGGCGTTGGTCCAGCCCGGATCGTGATCGGGGCGGTAGTCGACCAGCAGCAGGACCGGCGCGCTGTCGATCTGCGCGATCAGGCGGTCGATCAGCGCATGGGTTTCGCGGTCGACCCAGTGCAGATCCTCGACCACGAAGATCAGCGGCGCGCGATCCGCCATGCGCAGGACCAGCCGCACGACCGCGCGCTCGATCGCCTCGCGGCGATGCGCGGGATCGACCGCCGCCCAGGCCGAGTCGCCGGCGTCGAGCCCCAGCAGCGCCAGGATGGCCGGCGCGCCGCGTTCGGCATCGCCGCCGAGCGCGGCCAGGCGCCCGGATACCGACCGGCGGTTCTCCTCGATGCCGTTCAGCGGATCGATCTCGAAGTGGCGCCGCAGCAGCGCGACGATCGGGTGATAGGGCGAATTCGCGGCATAGGACGTGCCGCCGGTCTCCAGCAGCTGGTGGCTGCCGGCCTCCGGCGCATGCGTCAGCTCCCATACCAGGCGCGACTTGCCGACGCCCGCCTCGCCGACCAGCGCGACCGCCTTGCCCGATCCCTTCGCGATCCCGTCGAGCGCGTCGCGCAGCGCCCGGAGCTCGCGCTCGCGGTCGGTGAAGGCGGAGAGACCGCGCATGGCGGTCGCATGGAAGCGCACGGGTGCGCTGACCGCGCCCATGAGCTCGACCACCTCGACCGGCTGGCCCACGCCGCGGATCGAGGTCATGCCGAGCGAGCGGCCCTGCACGAACCCCGCGGCCTGGCGCGCGGTCTCGGCGGTGCACAGCGTCTGGCAGGGCTTGGCCATGGTCTGCAGCCGGGCGGCGATGTGGATCACCTCGCCCACGGCGTTGTAGCCGCGATTGAGATCGGCGCCGATCGTGCCGACCAGCGCGTCGCCGGTCGCGATGCCGATATGCAGCCGGATCGGCGCCGCCGACGGTTCCGCGGCGGGCATGCGTTCCGCCATCTGGTGCATGCGCAGCGCGGCGTAGCAGGCGCGCAGCGCATGGTCCTCCTGCGCCAGCGGCGCCCCGATCAGGGCGACGATGCCGTCGCCCTGGATCTGGATCACGCTGCCGCCATAGGCCTCCACCGCCTCGATCATCATCTGCAGCACGGGATCGAGCAGCGACCAGGCATGCTCGGGGTCGAGGCCGCTGATCAGGGCGGTCGAGCCCGAGATGTCGGCGAACAGTACCGTGACGGGCTTGCGCTCGCTCTCAAGCGCCTCGGCGGCGGCCGCGCCGAGCGCGACGCCGCATTGCCCGCAATACCGCGCGTCCTCGGCATTGCCGGAACTGCAGCGTGGACATTCCATCGAGGCCGCCTTCCTGGCCGGGCGCCGTCGCGATCGGGAATCCGCCCGGCGCTCGCGCCGGTGCGCGCGTCAGCCGCCCTTCGCGCCCGGGCGGCCCGGCCTGGTCGCTCCCTTCGACGCGGCCCAGCTGGCATTGTCGCCGCCGGGCGCGGAGTAGTCGGACCTGCGGCGCGCGTCCGCGGCGAGCTGCATGATCTTCAGCGCATCCGCCATGGGCGTGATCGGCGTCATCCGCATGTCGCGCACGCCGGGCTCGGCGGAGACGGCCATCGAGAAGGCCAGCGCCTCCTTGTCGCCGCGGAAGACGAGGATCGCGACCAGGTCGTCCTTGCCCTCGCTGGCGAACTTGCCGCGCACCGTGACGTCGCCGCCGCCGTAGGAAATGTCGGCCATCTGCCCGCCCAGGTTCGCGAGCATCTTGTCGAGGACTTGCCAGCGCCGTTCCATGTCGAGAGGGCGGGCAAGCTGCTGCTTCCACGCTTCGGCGGTATAGGACAGCTGGACGAGATAGTATTTCATGACCGTGTCCCCCGTATTGCCGCTGCGAGCACGAAAATACCCTGCTTTCGGTGGATGTAAAATGCCACGATTGCGTCCGACACTTGGCGCACCGGGAAGCATTGTCGTGTACGAGCGGGGTATACTGCCGGCGTGCCCGTCACCAAATCATCACAAGCAGGCGGCAAGCGGCGCCTGGATCACCTGCTGGTAGAGCGCGGCCTCGCCGACAGCCGGTCGCGGGCGCAGGCCGTCATCATGGCCGGGCTGGTCACGGTCGGCGGCAAGCGCGCGGACAAGGCCGGCGCGCTGGTCGCGGCCGATGCGGCGATCGCGGTCAAGGGCAAGGAGCATCCGTATGTGTCGCGCGGAGGCTTGAAGCTGGCCGCCGCGCTCGACCGCTTCGCCATCGATCCGAAGGGCCTGGTCTGCCTCGACATCGGCGCCTCGACCGGCGGGTTCACCGACGTGCTGCTCCGGCGCGGCGCAACCAGGGTCTATGCCGTCGATGTCGGCCACGGGCAGCTGGCGTGGTCGCTGCGCGGCGATCCGCGCGTCGTGGTGCTCGAGCGCACCAACGCGCGCCGTCTCACGCGCGACCAGGTGCCCGAGGCGCCCGGCCTGATCGTGTGCGACGCCAGCTTCATCGGCCTGGAGACCGTGCTGCCGGCCTCGTTGGCGCTGGCGGCGCCGGGCGCCGTCGTGATCGCGCTGATCAAGCCGCAGTTCGAGGTCGGACCCGGGAAGGTCGGCAAGGGCGGCATCGTGCGCGACCCGGAATTGCACCGGCAGGTGTGCGACCGGATTTCGGCATGGCTCGGCGCCCAGCCCGGCTGGTCGGTCCTCGGCGTGGCGCCGAGCCCGATCGAGGGCGCGGACGGCAACCGCGAGTTCCTGATCGCCGCGCGCCGCGCCGCTACCTGATCGCGAGCGGCGGCATCGACAGCACGCCCGTCTCGCCGAGCAGACCCAGCCCGCGCGCGAGCGTCGCGGCCGGCTCCAGTCGTTCGGCCAGCGCGTCGATCGACGGCTGATCCGCGTCGTCGTCGCCCATGAGCCGGTCGATCACCCGGCGCAGGAACGATCGCGGCCGCGGGTAGATGCGGATCGAGGTGGGCTCGTCCGCGCCGATCCCGGCCAGCTCGCGCGCTGCCTTCACGGCGTCGTCGACTCCGCCGAGCGCGTCGACCAACCCGATCTCCTTGGCCTGCGCGCCGGTCCACACGCGTCCCTTGGCCAGCTCGCGCGCGCGGGCGGGCTCGAGCTTGCGGCCGCCCGCGACGCGGTCGACGAACTCGCCATAGATGCGGTCGAGCGTTGATTCGAGCCAGGCGCGCTCGTCCGGCGCGTAGTCGCGCGTCTGCGTCCACAGGTCGGCGCGCGGCGCGCCCGGGACGCCGTCCCAGTTCACGCCCAGCCGGCGCCAGGCCTGCTCCGTGTAGATCTTGCCCGCGAAGACGCCGATCGATCCGGTCAGCGTCGCCGGCTGCGCGACGATCCGATCGGCGGCGAGCGCGACGTAGTATCCGCCGGACGCGGCCGTGTTCCCCATCGACGCGACCACGGGCTTGCCCTTGGCGCGCGCCTGCTCGACGGCGCGGCGGATCGAGTCCGAAGCGACGTAGCTGCCGCCGCCGGTGTCGAGCCGCAGCACGATCGCCCTGACCTTCTTGTCCTCCGCGGCGTCCTCGATCGCCTTCGCGATGCGCGCTGCGCCCATGGCGGCGTCGGCGAAGGGCGATCCGCCGCCCCCGCCGCGCACGATCGCGCCGATGCCATGGATCAGCGCGATACGCTTGTCGTGCTGCGCGGGCCGGCCGATGGCGTCGAGATAGCGCTCGAACCGCATGCGCTTGGCGTCGCCGCCGGCCTGCTTGCGCGCCGCGGCGACCGCCTCGTCGCGGTAGCCGAGCGCGTCGACCAGCCGCGCCTCCTTGGCGGCGGACGCATCGAAGGGCGCCCGGTCGATGAGCCCGCGCAGGGCGGCCGCGTCGATCCGCCGGTCGGCGGCGACGTCGCGCACGACCTGTTCCGTCAAGTCCTTCACCAGCGCCTCGACATTGGCGCGGTGCGCCGGCGTGAAGCCCGTCTCGGTCAGCATGTTGGGCGCGTTCTTGAACTCCTCGCGCCGACCGACGCGCGGGGCCAGCTCCCAGTCGTCCAGCGCGCGCCGCGCGAACGGGCTCTCGGCATAGAACCCGGTCAGGCCGAGGGCGCCGGTCGGCTGCAGCACGATGCGCTCGAAAGCGGACGCCAGGTAGTAGCCGGCGGTGCCGTTGCCGAACTCGCCGAAACTGTCGGAGAAGACATGGGCCGGCTTGCCAGCCGCGCGGAAGCGCTTGACGGCCGCGCGCAGCTCCTGCGTCTGCGCCAGGCCCTGCCTGCCGGCGCCGACCTCGACGACCAGCGCCTTGACGCGCTCGTCCTTCGCCGCCCGGTCCAGGCCTTCGATCACCTCGCCGAGCGTGGGCGCGCGGCCGCGGGTCAGCAGCGCGAGCGCGCCGCCGCGGCTGCGGTCCTCGGCCAGGCGCCGGTCGAGATCGAGGGTCAGCACGACCGCCCGGCCGACGCGGGGCTTGTCGAGCTTGAACCACAGGAAGACGCCCGCGCCTGCGCCAGCGACCAGCAGGACGATCGCCCCGATCGTCGCCAGCAGACGCCCGAGAAACCTTCGCATCGCCGCCTCCCTTTCCGTCCGGGATCGCGTGATAAGCGGCGAATGCGGCAAAACGTTGCCCGGAATCGGGCCGGTCGTTCAGTCGGCGACGGAAGCGAACATCCGCTGCGGCGACCCCGTGCCTTGCTCGCCGCGCAGGCTTCGCGCGGGCGGGAACCGGACCGTGGCGGTCGTGCCCTGGCCGACCGTGCTGGCCATCGTCAGGCGGCCGCCATGCGCCTCGACCAGGGCACGGCTGATGGCAAGCCCGAGGCCGGTGCCGCCGAAGCGACGCGCGATCGTCGCATCGGCCTGGTGGAAGGGCTGGAAGATCCGCGCCATCGCCTCGGGCGCGATGCCGATGCCCGTGTCCGTCACCGAGAAGACGGCCGCGCCGTCGCCGTCCTCGCAGAGCGCCAGCGTCACGCGGCCGCCCTTCGGCGTGAACTTCACCGCGTTCGAGACCAGGTTCAGCGCGACCTGGCGCAGGGCGCGGCGGTCGGCGGTCAGCATCAGCGCGGGCGCGGCGAAGGTCTCGCGCAACGTCACGCCGCCCGCCTCGGCGCGGTCGTTGAGCAGCTTCATGCAGTCGCGCGCGATCTCCACCAGGTCGACCGGCTCGGGGACCAGCTCGAGCCTGCCCGCCTCGATCTTCGACATGTCGAGAAGCTGGCTGATCAGGTCCAAGAGCTGCTGGCCGCTGCGGTTGATGATGCGCGCATACTCCGCATAGCGCTCGACCGCGCCGCGCCCGAAGCGCAGATCGGCGATGACGTCGGAGAAGCCGATGATGGCGTTGAGCGGCGTGCGCAGCTCATGGCTCATCATGGCCAGGAACCGCGACTTGCTGGCGCTCGCGGCTTCCGCGACGGACTTGGCGTCCCTGAGCTCGCGCTCGCGACGCTTCTCGCCCGTGATGACCTGCGTGACGCCGCGATAGCCCGCGATGTCGCCGTTCGGGGCCAAGAGCGGCTTGGCGCTGATGCGGAAGTATTCGCGGTTCCCCGAGCGGCTGCGGATCGAGTACTCGTAGCCGGTGAACGGCTTGCCCGCCCGCATCAGCGCCTCGAAGCGCGCAAGCGCCTCGAGCTCCTCGGAATCGCCCAGGCGCTCGGCGATCTCGCGCCGCGTCTTGCCCAGCGCGCCCGCCGCGATCGCCGCGCGCCGCGCGCTCGCGGTGGAGATGAAGGTGAAGCGCAGGTCGCGGTCGTGCTCCCACAGCCAGTCGGTGGCCATCTCGGCATAGTCGCGAAAGCGTCGCTCGCCCATGCGCGCGCGCAGAAGCATGCGCGCCGCCAGATAGGCGAGGTAGGCGATGACGACTCCGGCGAGCGCCACCAGCGTCGGCATCAGTCGAGTGTTGGGCCCGGGCAGGCGGTCGCCGGCCAGCACCTCGATCGACCAGACCCGTCCGCCGACGACGAAGGGACGCGTCAGCGCCAGGGCGCCGGCGACCCGCGCCAGCCCCGGCGCGCCGTCGAACAGCAAGCCGCCCGCCTCGGGCGCCGCGCCGTCGTAGACCCTGATCGCCAGCTCGTTCGCGCCGGGCAGGGGCAGCAGGGACATCAGCACGTCGACGCGGAGGGCGGCGACGGCGAGACCGAGCACCTTTCCGCCGCGCGCCGCCGGCGCATACATCGTCAGCTGACCGGGTCCGCCCGGGCCGCCGGCGGACGCGAGCTTCTCGGACATGGCCGGGCGCATGCCGGCGATCGCGCGTTCGGCCGCGCGCCCGAGGACGGGATCGGTGTGCAGGTCGAAGCCGATTTGGTCGCGGGTCTCGTCGGGCTCGCTGAAGGTCAGCGGCAGGTACCGCGTGCGCTCGCCGGCGGGGCGGACGGCGTAATCGAGCCAGCCTTCGCCGCGGATCTTCGCCTCGTGCGCCTGCAGCCGGCCTTCTTCCACCAGCTCCGCGAAGCCGACCGACGCGATGTCGGGCGACCGCTCGTCAAGGTTCTGGACCGAAAGATAGGCGCGCCATTCCTCGCGCGTGACGTAGTCGCTCGCCGCGAACAGGGCGGCCACGCCGGTCAGCATCTGCTCATGGATATGGATGCGGGTCGCGATCGAGGCGACGATCCGATCGGCGTCGCGCGCGACGCTCTCGCGCACCTCTTCCCTGCCGGCATCCATGGCGATATAGGTGCCGACCGCCGTGGCGACCAGGCCCAGCACCAGCACGCACCACGGACTCAGCAGGCCGAGATATCGTTTGACATGACGACTTTGCATCGGCCACTTCCCTGCGGGCCCGATACTGATGCGGCAAAGTTAAGAGGTGCTTAAGGAATGCAGGATAGCCGCCCGGAAAGCCACGAATCGGCCGGCGGGGATGCCACGAGCGACGCCATTGCGGCCGGCAAGGCCGACACGGCCGGCGGCGGGTTTGCGCGTCTGTGCGCAGTGGTCCTGCTGCCCTTTGCCGCCGGATATTTCCTTTCCTATCTGTTCCGCGCGGTCAACGCGGTGGTCGCGCCCGACATCGTCGGCGAGTTCCAGCTCGGCGCGACCGCGCTCGGCGTCCTGACCGCCGCCTATCTGCTTGCCTTCTCGGCCTTCCAGCCGGTGCTCGGCGTGCTGCTCGACCGCTTCGGTCCGCGTCGCGTGCAGGCGGCGCTCGTCGGCACCGCGGCGGCGGGTGCCCTGCTGTTCGCGCTCGCGCGCGATGCCGCCACGCTCACCGTCGCGCGCGCGTTGATCGGTCTCGGCTTCAGCGGCGGGCTCATGGCCTCGTTCAAGGCCATCGTGCTGTGGTTCCCGGAGCGGCGCGTGCCCCTCGCCAACTCGCTGGTCGTCGCGTTCGGCGCGCTCGGCGTGGTGGCGGCGACACGGCCGGCCGATCTGCTGAGCGAGGCGGTCGGCTGGCGGCAGATGTTCATGGGCCTGGCGCTGGTCACCGCGGCAGTCGCGTGGTCGATCCTCTCCGTCGTGCCCGAGCGTCCGGCGGACCATGTCACCCATCCGCTCGGGCGGCAGATCCGCGAAGTGCTGCACATCTACCGCGACCGCGTGTTCTGGCGACTGGCCCCGCTCGTGTGCAGCACGGCCGGGGGCTATATCGCGGTCCAGACGCTGTGGGTCGGCAACTGGCTGCGCGACGTCGCGGGCTTGAGCCGCGGCGCGGCGGCGGAGCTGATGATGGCGATGGCGCTCGCCTTTTCCGTCGGCATGCTGGCGCAGGGGATCATCGCCGACCGTCTGATCAAGCGCGGGATCGGCGTGATGGCGACGGTGATCGGTTCGCTGGTGCCGTTCTTCCTGTGCGAGCTGGGCATCGTGCTCGGGTGGACCGGGGCGATCTGGCCGCTGTGGGTGATCTTCGGCATGACCGGCAGC
This sequence comes from Alphaproteobacteria bacterium, assembly GCA_023150455.1. GTDB lineage: Bacteria > Pseudomonadota > Alphaproteobacteria > JAEULC01 > JAEULC01 > JAEULC01. Next base: position 24,323 of record JAKLKW010000005.1, read on the forward strand.
GTCGCGGTGCTGGCGTTTCCGGTGCTGTCGCAGCATTTCGGCCGCGCGCTTGCGGGGCGCTCCCACACCAGCCTCAACCTGCTGATCTTCGCCAGCGCCTTCGCGTTCCAGGCGGCGATCGGCGCCGTGCTCGAGCTGTGGCCGATGAGCGACGGGCGCTATGCCGCCGAGGGCTATGGCGTCGCGCTGGCGACGCTGCTGGCGATCCAGGTCGCGAGCTTGGCCTGGTACTGGTACGGCGGGCGAAGCGCTACCAGATGAGCCGCGCGATATGGGCGCTGAGGCCCAGCACGCCGACGAACAACGCCACCCCGGCGATCACGGCCCAGGGCGACATCGACTCGTATTTCTCGCGGTTGACGTGCCGCGCCAGGACGGCCGTTGCCAGCGCGGCGCAACCGGCGACGATCGCTCCGACGATGAATGGACTGGGGTCCAACGGCATGGAGAGGGCGCGTAGCGGCCTGCCGGCTTCTATCGGCGCGCGGCCGTCCGGCCGCCGGACGCGCGCGCGGGCTTCGCTTCGGCCGCCGGCTTGCGCCGCACGATCGAAAACCCGGCGAAGGTGAGCGCGTTGATCAGCTCCTGCATGCGCGCGCGATACGATGCGCGCGTTTCCGCCGCGGCCTTGTCCCAGGGCGCACGCTTCGGGTGCGCGCGGAACTCGTAGATCGCCCGACCGCCGATTTCCAAGACGTCCTTGTCCATTGCCCTCTCCCGAGCGCGGCTGCGCGCCGCATTGCTTATTCCACCCGCAGGTTGGATGATTCACGGAGCCGCACGCGGCGGCGATCAGACGATGCCCGTTCCCGGTGGTGGTCGGGCGCGCCGGCGTCGCCCCTCGGCGACGCAACGGCCAGGCTGGATCGAAGCCGTCCCGATGGATTTATTGTGCCGCTCAATTTCTGGTCGCGCAAGAGTTGATGTGCCCGGGAAGGCGGGCATGCGGCCGCGCCGCCTGCCCATCCAGATACGAAAACGGCGCAGCCACGGGATTGGTTGCGGTGCCGCGGAAAATATTCATGCGTGCAGTCCCGCCGTTGCGGCCGGCGATAGTTGATTTTTCGGCATATTCCGATCGGCGACCCGGTTCGAGGCGCACGCCGGGGCGGCGGCGCGCAATCACGAATTCGTTATCGCAGCGCGGCGGGCAGCGAACGGCGAACGGGAGAAGAGACCGGCAGGCGATCGGGGTGCGCTTTTCTCCGGGATGAAAATGGGCAGGATGTCTGGCTTGAATCCGGCGCATCATCGCGATGCAATCGCTCGCGGTATTCGCGCCGGCCGCTTGCCGGCGTCCATCGGGGGAGGCGCGGACACCGGGATGGGACGGTCGCACAAGGCGCTGCCGGTTGAGGACGACGGCCGGCGCATCGAATTCCAGCGATTGCCCCAGGCGGGGATCGACGGCGATCCCGTATTCGCCGAGGTCTTCGTCTGGTGGCAACGCGCGCGCGGCAGCCGTGCGATGCCGTCGCGCGCCGACATCGATCTCGACGCGCTTAAGCGCAGCCTGCCCCGGCTGCTGCTGATCGAAGTGCTGGACGACCCGCCCGACTTCCGCTACCGGCTTGCCGGAACGCAGACCTACGATATCCACGGCATGGAGCTGACCGGCAAGTCGGTGCTGGACATCAAGCCGCCCGCCCAGCACCGCCGGCTGTGGAACGACTTGTGCGAGATGCTCGATGAGAAGCAGCCGCAACTGGTCCGGCTGCGCTTCACCAACCAGCAGGGCAACGCGCGCAGCTACCGCGTGATGCGCCTGCCGCTGTCCAACACGGGCGACGAGGTCGACCACATCCTGGTGATGCAGGACTTCGGCGCCGAGGGGCCGGAGCTGCGCCAGATGTACGAGGAGCTGCGCCAGGAGGATCCCGGCGCGGCGACACCGCAGGCAAGCTGAGGGCGGCGGCTTCGCCCGCCTCCGCCCTCACCCGGGCCGGCGTCACTGCGCCGCGAGCCAGACCCCGGCGAGATCCTGGTTGAGATAGTGGCTCGGCAGGATCTTCCATCCGTGCAGCGCCGCGGAATGCGCGACGATGCGGTGCCACCAGACGACCGGCACGACGTAGCCCTGCTCGATCGCGCGCTTCTCGAAGCCGCGGATGAAGCCCGCCCGCTCGGCCTCGGTGATCGAGCGCTTCTGCTTCTCGAACAGCTCATCGAGCTCGCGGTCCTCCGCCTTGCTGAAGTTGACCGGCGACTTGTCGGCGGACAGGTACAGGCGCAGCTGCGTGTCGGGCTGGTCGGTCTCGTAGCAGTTCGCATCCAGTCCGACTTCGAAGTTCCCGCTGCTCATGGTCTGCTTCTGCTGCGCCACCTCGCGCGGCGAGTGCTCGACCTGGACGCCGATCTGCCGCCACTGGTCGATCAGGTAGATCGCCACCGGGTGGAACGGCATCGGGACCGACCGGTTGGTCAAGGTGAACTTCAGGTTCTCCTGCCCGGCCTCCTTCAAGAGCTTCTTGGCCTCGGCCCGCGCCGCCTGGATGTCGCGCCCGAAGCCGGGCAGCTTCGCCAGCTCGGATTCCGGCGTGGCCAGCGGATAGCCCGGGCGCAGCACGCCGCCCACCGCGCGCACGAAGGCGGTGCGCGACAGCGCCTCTGCCCCCGTCCAGCGGTCGATCGCGAGCGACAGGGCGCGCCGGACGCGGATGTCGGAATAGGGGTCCTTCTTGGTGTTGAAGAACACGTCGAATTTGCAGACCCACGGAATTTCGCTGACGACGATCTTGTCGCCCAGGGCCTGCTTCAGGCGGTCGCGTTCGGCCGGCGACACGCCGCGGAACTCGGCCATGATCTGGCCGCCCTGCAGCGCATTGATCATCGGCGCGCCCTTGATGAAGACCGCCCGGAAGCCGTCGAGATAGGGCTTGCCCTTGTCGAAGTAGTCCTCGTTGCGCACGCCCACCCAGTGCGAGCCCTTCACGTGCTCGACGAACTTGAAGGGACCGCTGCCCATGATGCGGTTCTTCGGGTACTCGGGATCGGATTTCAGCTTCGCGGCCGAGAAGATGCAGTTCCAGGCGCTGGCGAAATTGGCCAGCATCGATGCGGACGGCTTGGCGAGCTTGAACACCACCGTGCGCGGGTCCGGCGCCTCGATCGCGGTGATGTCGGCGTAATCGGCCTTGCGGACGGAAACGACGCCGGCCGGCGGGTTGCGGATGCGCTCGTAGCTGGCCTTGACGTCCTCGGAGGTCAGCGTCGTGCCGTCATGGAACTTGACGTCGCCGCGCAGCTTGAACGTGTAGGTCAGCCCGTCGGCCGCGACGGCCCAGGATTCCGCCACGTCGCCTTTGACCTTCGGGTAGTTGTCGGGGTCGAATTTCAGCAGCTGCGAGTAGTGCGGATTCAGCGTCTGCACCGCCGCGAAGGTGGTCGTGTTGATGCACTCGTAGCTGGGCGGGTCGGAATTGACGGCATAGATCAGCGTGCCACCCTTGCGCGGCTGTTCCTGCGCGGCGACGGAGCCGGCGAGCACGGCTGCTGCCAGCGCGAGCGCAATGGCGGGCGCGAGATGGCGCAGGTTCCAGGGCATCGATTTCCTCCCGGCTGCTTGCTTTTGCGGCAGCATGTCACACTCCGATGCACGGAAACAAGCCGGATGCTCGGCGATCCGTGCTGGAAATCGCCGCCGGTTTCCGTACACTGGACGATCAAGCGCGCTACGAAGAACGAGAGCTCTCTCAAACAGGGCTCCATGCAGGGAGACGTTCAAGAGCATGGTTGCAGTCGCCGTCGAGCCGCGCCGCGATGTCGCGAACGCGCCGGTGATCCTCAGTGTCGAGAACCTGCATGTCCATTTCGCCACCTCGCGCGGGCTGGTGCGGGCGGTCGAGGGGGTCAGCTACCAGGTCCGCCGCGGCGAGGTGCTCGCCGTGGTCGGCGAATCCGGCTGCGGCAAGTCGGTCTCGGCGCTGGCGATCATGCGCCTCTTGGCGCGACCCGCCGGCCGCGTCGCCGCCGGGCGCGTGGTGTTCGACGGGCGCGACCTGCTCAAGCTGTCGGACGACGAGATGCGCCGCGTGCGCGGGCGCGAGATCGGCATGATCTTCCAGGAGCCGATGACCTCGCTCAATCCCGTCCTGCCGATCGGGCTGCAGATCATGGAGCCGCTGCGCATCCATCTCGGCATGGGCGAGGAGCAGGCGCGCCTGCGCGCGGTCGAGCTCTTGCGCATGGTCGGCATCACCGATCCCGAGCGGCGCCTCAACCAGTATCCGCACCATTTCTCGGGCGGCATGCGCCAGCGCGTGATGATCGCGATCGGGCTCGCCTGCAATCCGAAGCTCCTGATCGCCGACGAGCCGACCACCGCGCTCGACGTCACCATCCAGGCGCAGATTCTCGAGCTGATGCGCGACCTGTCGCAGCGCCTGGACGTGGCGCTGATCATCATCACGCACAACCTGGGCGTCGTGGCGCGCTACGCCGACCGGGTGAACGTGATGTACGCGGCGCGCGTGGCGGAGCAGGGGACGTCGGACGACATCTTCCTGAGGCCGCGCCACCCGTATGCGATGGGCCTGATGCGCTCGGTCCCCCGGCTCGACCGTCCGCGCGGCGTGCGGCTCGAGACGATCGAGGGGCTGCCGCCCAATCTGCTCGATCCGCCGGCCGGCTGCCGCTTCGCCCCGCGCTGCCAGTTCCGGGTCGATGTCTGCTCGAGCGAGCCCGAGCTCCTGGAAACCGAGAGCGGGCACCGTGCCGCCTGCCATCGCGCAGTCGAGTTCGCTTCGGGCGCGCTCGCGCCGCCGGCATTGCAGCCGCTGGCGGCCGTGCGCGCCGCCGAGGCCCAGGCGGAGGTCGCGCCGATCCTCGCCGTGGAGGGCCTGAAGAAGTACTTCCCCGTGGCACGCTCGACCGGCCTGTTCGCGCGCATCAGCGCCGAGGTGCGCGCCGTCAACGACATCTCGTTCGCCATCCGGCCGGGCGAAACCTTGGGCCTGGTCGGCGAATCCGGCTGCGGCAAGACCACGGTCGGCCGGCTGATCCTGCGCCTGGAGACGCCGACCGCCGGCGAGATCCGCTTCGGGGGCAAGGACATCGCCGGCCATGACGCCCAGGACCTGCGCGCCATGCGCCGGCGCATCCAGGCAATCTTCCAGGACCCGTACAGCTCGCTGAACCCGCGCATGACGGTGGGCCAGATCATCGCCGAGCCCTTGCAGGTCTACCGCATGGTGCCGAACGCGCGCGCGGCCAAGGACCGGGTGGCCGAGCTCCTGTCGCAGGTCGGCCTGTTCCCCTACATGGCCGAGCGCTACCCGCATGAGATGTCGGGCGGCCAGCGCCAGCGCGTCGGCATCGCGCGCGCGCTGGCGATGGAGCCGAGCTTCATCGTCTGCGACGAGCCGGTTTCCGCCCTCGACGTCTCGATCCAGGGCCAGATCATCAACCTGCTCGAGGACCTGCAACGCCGCCTGGGCCTCACCTACCTGTTCATCGCGCACGACCTGGCCGTGGTCCGCCATATCTCCAATCGCGTCGCCGTGATGTATCTCGGCCGGATCATGGAGCTGGCCGACCGCGACGCGATCTACGCGGCGCCGCAGCATCCCTATACCAGGGCGCTGCTCGACGCCGCCCCGGTACCCGACCCCGAGGTCGAGCGCGCCCGCGCCCCCCGGGCGCTCAAGGGCGAGATTCCCTCGCCGCTGTCCCCGCCGTCGGGCTGCGTGTTCCACACCCGCTGCCCGCTCGCCGGAGAGGAATGCCGCCGCGAGGTGCCCGAGCTGCGCGAGGCGCAGCCCGGCCACTTTGTTTCCTGCATCAAGGTTTAGGGCCGCCACGCTTCTTTGCTTGACGGCGGCCAACGCCCAAGGTTTTCTGTGGTATACCACGCCTGATTCAACGGGCGCGCCGCCGCGACAACAAAGCGGCACTTATCGGGAGGAGACAACGGGATGTCCAGTATCCGAATTCTGGCCGGATTCGCGGGCGCGATCGCCCTTGCCATCGGCGGTCCCGCGCTGGCGCAGACGCCCAAGCGCGGCGGCACCTTGAATTTCGCCTTGTCGGCCGAAACGCCGCACTATGACTGCCACGGCAGCGACACCTACGCGACGCTGCATTTCGCATCCCCGTTCTATTCGACGCTGCTGACCTTCGACCTGCCCAAGTACCCCGGGGTCAAGGGCGATCTCGCCGAGTCCTGGACGATCTCGCAGGACCAGAAGAGTTACACGTTCAAGCTGCACAAGAACGTCACCTTCCACGACGGCAAGCCGCTCACCTCGGCCGACGTCAAGGCGACCTACGACCGCCTGCGCAATCCCCCGACCGGCGTGGTGTCGACGCGCAAGGCCACGTTCCAGGACATCGTCGCGATCGAGACGCCGGACGCGCACACGATCGTCTTCAAGCTCAAGGACATCAACCCGGCGATGATGGAGCACTTCGCCAGCCCGTGGAACTGCGTCTACCCGGCAGAGAAGATCACGGCCGACCCGCAATGGCCGAAGACCAACATCCTCGGCAGCGGCCCGTTCAAGTTCGTCGAGCACGTCAAGGGCAGCCATGTCTCGGGCGCGCGCAACGACAAGTACTTCCGGCAGGGCCAACCCTATCTCGACGGCTTCAAGGGCACGTTCTTCTCGCAGTCCGCGGCGATGCTGAACGCGCTGCAGGGCGGCCAGGTCCTGGCCGAGTTCCGCACTATCTCCTCGGCCGACCGCGACCGCCTGAAGCAGGCGATGGGCGACAAGATCCGCATCGAGGAATCGAGCTGGACCCTCAACCTGCTGGTCGTGTTCAACACCAAGAAGAAGCCGTTCGACGACGTGCGCGTGAGACGCGCGCTCAACATGGCGATCGACCGCTGGGGCGGCAGCCAGGGCCTGGCGCGCACCTCGGCGCTGCGCCATGTCGGCGGCCTGATCCGCCCCGGCTCGCCCTACGCGATCGACCCCAAGGAGCTGGAGCAGATCCCCGGCTTCCAGCGCGACATGGCCAAGGCGCGGGCCGAGGCGAAGAAGCTCCTGGCCGAGGCCGGCGTGCCGAACCTCAAGTTCGTGCTGCACAACCGCACGATCGCCCAGCCCTACACGCCGGCCGGCGTGTTCCTGGTCGACCAGTGGCGCCAGATCGGCGTCGAGGTCGAGCACCGCCAGTTCGAGACCTCGCCCTATCTCGCCGGCATGTCGAGCGGGCAGTTCGACGTGGCGATCGACTTCTCGAACCTATTCATGGACGAGCCGAGCCTCGGCCTCGCCAAGTACGTCTCGTCTTCCAAGGCGCCCGAGAACCGCTCGGGCCTGGAAAGCCCCGAGATCGATGCGCTGATCGAGAAGCAGTCGCATATCGGCGACCCGACGGAGCGCATCAAGGTGATCCGCCAGGTCGAGAAGTTGATCCTCGACTCCTCGCACCAGGTCCCGCTGCTGTGGTGGCACCGCATCGTGGCGACGCACACCAAGCTGATGGGTTGGGAGATGTCGCCCAGCCACAACCTGGGTGCGGACCTCGCACGGGTGTGGATCAACGAGTGACGTTCGGACGGCGCGGCCGGATGCCGACAGGCTGAAGCCGGGATCCGGCCGTGTTCGTCTATCTCGTCAACCGCGTGCTGCTGATGGTGCCGACGCTGCTCGGCGTCGCGGTGCTGATCTTCTTCATGCTGCGGGTGGTGCCCGGCGACATCGTCGAGGTGAAGCTGCGCGGCGACGGCGGCAACCCGACGCAGGAAACGCTCGACGCCGAGCGCAAGCGCTTGGGCCTCGACCGGCCGCTCGTCGAGCAGTTCGGCGAGTGGATGACCGGCCTGTTCACGCTCGATCTCGGCAAGTCGATGTGGACCGAGCAGCCGGTGACCGACGAGATCGCGCTCCGGCTCGAGCTGTCGTTCGAGGTGGCGCTGATGGCGACCCTGATCGCCATCCTGATCGCGATCCCGATGGGGACGCTGTCGGCGCTGCTGAAGGACACCTGGATCGACTACGCCATCCGCATCTTCACGATCGCCGGCCTCGCCATGCCGTCCTTCTGGCTCGGCATGCTGACCATCGTGTCGCTGCTGTTCTTCTTCAACTGGCTGCCGCCCTTGACCTACACGCCGATCTACGAGGATCCCTGGAACAACATGGCGCAGTTGTTCTGGCCGGCGCTGTCGGTCGGCTACCGCTATTCCGCCGTGGTCGCGCGCATGATGCGCTCCTCGATCATCGAGGTCCTGAACGAGGACTACATCCGCACCGCGCGCGCCAAGGGCGTGTTCGAGCGCCTGGTGGTGATGCGTCACGCCATGCGCAACGCGCTCTTGCCGGTCATCACCGTGATCGGCCTCGAGTTCGCCTTCCTGATCGGCGGCCTGGTCGTGACCGAGCAGGTGTTCAACCTGAACGGCATCGGCCGCCTGTTCGTCCAGGCGGTCGGCCGCAACGACTTCACGCTGATCCAGGGCATGGTGATGCTGACCGCGGTGGTGTTCGTCGTGACCAACCTGGCGGTCGACATGCTCTATGCCGTGTTCGATCCGCGCATCCGGTATCGCTGAGCCATGGCCGACGTCGCCATCCCCGCCGCCGCCGCGCGCCCGCGCCGCCGCAACGCGCTGCTGGCGTTCTGCATCGCCCAGCCGCTCGGCGCGGCCGGCGCGATCGCGATCATCGTCATGGGCGCGGCGGCGATCTTCGCCGAGCGCGTGGCGCCCTACGACCCGGTCGCCATCGATTTCGGCGCCATGCTCGCGGGCCCCACGGTCGACCACTGGTTCGGCACCGACGCGTTCGGCCGCGACATCCTGACCCGCGTCATCTACGGCGCGCGCACCGCGCTGGCGATCGGGTTCCTCTCCTCCTTCCTCGGTTGCACGGTCGGCGCGGTGGTCGGCGTGGCGTCGGCCTATTTCGGCGGGCGCACCGACATGGTGATCCAGCGGATCATGGACATCCTGCTGTCCTTCCCCATCATCGTGCTGGCGCTGGTCGTCGTCGCCATGCTCGGCCGCTTCCTCGTGCTGGGCGTCGACCTCAACCTGATCCTGGCGATCGCCATCCCGATGCTGCCGCGCGTCGCGCGCGTGGTGCGCTCGTCCGCGCTGAGCATCCGCGAGCTGCCCTATATCGACGCCGCGCGCGTGCAGGGCTTCGGCCATGCGCGCATCATCTTCCGCCACATGGTGCCGAACGTGGCGGCGCCGTACCTGATCATGTTCACCGCCAGCATCGCCCAGGCGATCCTGCTCGAGGCGTCCTTGAGCTTCCTCGGCCTCGGCGTCACCGAGCCGACGCCGGCCTGGGGCCTGATGCTGTCGGGCAACGCCTCCGACTTCTACCGCGAGGCGCCGTGGATGATCCTGTTCCCCGGCCTCGCCATCTCGGTCGCGGTGTTCGCCTTCAACCTGTTCGGCGATTCGCTGCGCGACTGGCTCGATCCGAAGTTCAAGGTCTAGCCGCGCGCTGCCCCGCGCTACTCCAGCGCGCGATGGATCAGATAGGCGGCGACGTCGGCCGGCTTCACCTTCTCGACGTCCGGCTCGCGGTCGCCCGCGAGTGCGCGCTGCACCATCGAGTGGCTGGCGACGAACTCCGGGCGGATCTTGTAGATGCCGCGCGCGCCGCGCAGCTTCGGATACAGATTGGGATCAACCGCCTTCAGCTTGGCGTCCAGCTTGGCCAGGACCGCCGCCTCGTCCGCCGCGTCGACCGTTTGCGCCTTCAGCACCTTCCAGTCGGTCTGGCCGGCATGGGCTTCGGCGTTGAGCGCGGCGACCGCCGCGTCCGCCTTGCCGTCCGTGACGCCGACCTTGAACAGGTGCTTGGTCAGCCCGACCTCGGCGCCCCATTTCTGCAGGCTCACGCTGCGCGCGACATAGACGTTGGGCACGGATTCCCCCCGAAACGGTTTCCCGCGGCATTATCGGCGGCGGCGCCGGCGGCGTCGATCCCGGTCATTGCCACCGGCGGAAGGCGGCACTAGGACATGCGCGTGCCGCGGTCCGCGGCCGCGAGGGGGGCGTCTCATGGAGCAGATGGTCGTAACGATCCTCGGCATCAGCGCGACCGGGCTCGCGGTCCTGTCGCTGCTGCCGCAGGCGGTGCGCACCTGGCGCACGCGCTCGGCGCGCGACATCTCGCTCGGCTGGCTGGTGATCGCGCTGATCTCGATGGTGCTGTGGGTAGCCTATGGCCTGCTGGTCGGCGCGCCGGCCGTCGTCTGGGCCAACGTGCTGACCTTTCTGCAGGCGGGTTTCATCCTGGCGATCAAGCTTAAGACCGACTAGGCGGGAGCCGACATGCGCGCTCGGCGTCCCGGCCTCAGGAGAGGCCGAGAGCGCCGAACAGGTCGCGGTAGAACCGCATGTGCGAATGGCCGGCGCCGTAGAGCAGCACGCGCGCCACGATCACGAACGCCGCGACGGCGGTAGCCGCAAGCGCGAAGCCTGCGACGGCAGCGGCCGAGCCGAAGGCGATGCGAACCGCGCGCCTTGCCTTGGCGGCTTCCGCGACGCTGCCCGCCTGCTCCGCGCGCGCTGCCGCGGGCGGCAGACGCTGCCTGCGCCGAGGTCCGCGGCGTTGCCGGCCGCCGAGTCCGGCGGCCGGGCCGGTCTTTACGGATTCCTTATGGGCCGAATGTCCGGATCGCATCGCAGCCTTACGGGGGTCGTCCCTAGGTTCTCGACGGGACGCGCTGGAGCGCGTGCCCGCTCGAACCGGAGGCGACGATGCTCGACCTGTTCTTCCTGGCAGTGGCGGCGGCGTTCTTCGCCGCCGCGTTGGCCTATGTCCGGGCCTGCGAGCGGATGTGAGGCTGCCATGCTGATCGACTACCTCATCGCCGGCGCCGTCGTCGCCGTGCTGTTCGTCTATCTCGTCTATGCGCTGATCCGCCCCGAGCGGTTCTGAGCGGGAGTCTGTCATGACGTTCAACGGCTGGCTGCAGATCGCCGTCTACTTCGCCGTGCTGACCGCGCTGGTCATACCGCTGGGGCGGTTCATGGCGCGGGTATTCCAGGGCGAGCGCACCTTCCTGACGCCGGTGCTCGGGCCCGTCGAACTGCTGCTGTACCGCATCGCCGGCGTCGACGAGACGCGCGAGCAGCACTGGACGACCTACACGGTCGCCATGCTGCTGTTCAACGCCGCGGGGTTCTTCCTGCTCTACGCGCTGCTGCGCCTGCAGGCGCTGCTGCCGCTCAACCCGGCCGAGATGTCGGCGGTGGCGCCCGACCTCGCCTTCAACACGGCGGTCAGCTTCACGTCGAACACGAACTGGCAGAACTACGGCGGCGAGAGCACGCTGAGCTACCTGTCGCAGATGGCCGGCCTGACGACGCAGAACTTCGTCTCGGCCGCCACCGGCATGGCGCTCGCGATCGCGCTGATCCGCGGCTTCGCGCGCCAGTCGGCCGCGACCGTCGGCAATTTCTGGGTCGACCTCGTGCGCTCGACGCTCTACGTCCTGCTGCCGGTCTCGATCGTCGGCGCGCTGTTCCTGGTGTGGCAGGGGGTGCCGCAGAACCTGGGCGCCTATGTCGACGCCACCACGCTCGAGGGCGCGAAGCAGACCCTGAGCCAGGGCCCGGCGGCCTCGCAGATCGCCATCAAGCAGCTCGGCACCAACGGCGGCGGGTTCTGGAACGCGAACTCCTCGGTGCCCTACGAGAACCCGACGCCGCTCAGCAACTTCGTCGAGGTCCTGTTCATCCTCGTGATCTCGGCGGCGCTGACGCACACCTTCGGGCGCATGGTCAAGGACGAGCGCCAGGGCTGGGCGCTCTATGCCGCGATGTCGGTCGTCTTCCTCGCCGGCGTGGCGATCACCTACGGCTTCGAGGCCGCCGGCAACCCGCACTTCGCGGCGCTGGGCCTCGATCCGGCCAACATGGAGGGCAAGGAGGTCCGCTTCGGCATCGCCAATTCCAGCCTTTGGGCCGTCGCCACGACCGCGGCCTCGAACGGCTCGGTCAACTCCATGCACGACAGCTACACGCCGATCGGCGGGATGATCCCGATCATCCTGATGCAGCTCGGCGAGATCATCTTCGGCGGCGTCGGCTCGGGCCTCTACGGCATGTTCCTGTTCGTCGTGATCGCCATGTTCGTGGCGGGCCTGATGGTCGGCCGCACGCCCGAGTATCTCGGCAAGAAGATCGAGGCCAAGGAGGTCAAGATGGCGATCCTCGCCGTCGTGATCCTGCCGCTGATGATCCTGGGCCTCATGGCGGTCGCGACGGTTGCGCCGTTCGGCCTGTCCAGCATCCAGGATCCCGGCCCGCACGGCTTCAGCGAGATCATGTATCTCTACTCGTCGAGCACCGGCAACAACGGCTCGGCCTTCGCCGGTTTTACCGGCAATACGCTCTGGTACAACACCACCGGCGGCCTGGCGATGCTGGTCGGGCGCTATTTCGTCATCGTTCCCGCCATGGCGATCGCGGGATCGCTGGTGGCGAAGAAGGCCGTGCCGCCCTCCGCCGGCACCTTCCCGACGCACGGCAGCTTGTTCGTCAGCCTGCTGGTCGGGGTCATCCTGATCATCGGCGGCCTGACGTTCTTCCCGGCGCTATCGCTCGGCCCGATCGTCGAGCATTTGGCGATGAACGCCGGCACTCTCTACTAGCGCCTGAAAGGCACTGCCATGGAACTGTCGAAGATTCGCAAGCGCATGCCCGTTGCCGCAATGGCCGATCCGGCGATCCTAGTGCCGGCCATCGGCGAGGCGTTCAAGAAGCTCGATCCGCGCGTGATGATCCGCAACCCGATCATGTTCGTGGTCGAGGTCGTGGCGGCGCTGACCACGCTGTTGTTTCTGCGCGACCTCGCGACCGGCGGCGGCAACCTCGGCTTCGCGTTCCAGATCAACCTATGGCTCTGGATCACCGTGCTGTTCGCCAATTTCGCCGAGGCGGTGGCCGAAGGGCGCGGCAAGGCGCAGGCGGCGTCCTTGCGCAAGACCAAGACGGAGGCCAAGGCGAAGCTCCTGACCGGCAAGGGCAGGGAATGGAAGGAGGTCGCCGGCACGAGCCTGAAGCCGGGCGACGTCGTCTTGGTCGAGGCCGGCGACCTGATCCCCAGCGACGGCGACGTGATCGAGGGCGTCGCCTCGGTCAACGAGGCCGCCATCACCGGCGAGTCCGCGCCGGTGATCCGCGAATCGGGCGGCGACCGCTCGGCCGTCACCGGCGGGACGCTGGTCATCTCGGACTGGATCAAGGTCAAGATCACCGGCAAGCCGGGCTCGACCTTCCTCGACCGCATGATAGCGCTGGTCGAGGGGGCGGAGCGGCAGAAGACGCCGAACGAGATCGCGCTCAACATCCTCTTGGCCGGCATGACGATCATCTTCGTCATCGCCGTCGCCACGATCCCCAGCTTCGCCGCCTATGCCGGCGGAGCCTTAAGCGTCCTGGTGCTGGTCGCCCTGTTCGTGACGCTGATCCCGACGACGATCGGCGCATTGCTGTCGGCGATCGGCATCGCCGGCATGGACCGGCTGGTGCGCTTCAACGTGCTGGCCATGTCGGGCCGGTCGGTCGAGGCGGCGGGCGACGTCGACACGCTGCTGCTCGACAAGACCGGCACGATCACGCTGGGCAACCGCCAGGCGACCGAGTTCATTCCCTTGCCCGGCATGGCCGAGCGCGACCTCGCCGACACCGCGCAGCTTGCCTCGCTCAGCGACGAGACGCCGGAAGGCCGCTCGATCGTCGTGCTGGCCAAGGAAAAGTACGGCATCCGCGGCCGCGACATGGCGGCGCTCAATGCCAGGTTCGTCCCGTTCTCGGCCCAGACCCGGATCAGCGGCATCGACGTCGACGGGCGGTCGATCCGCAAAGGTGCGGTCGACGCGGTGATCGCGCAGCTTCGCTCCGGCGATGCGGGCGCGGTGCGGGAGGCGCACGCGATCGCCGAGCGCATCGCCAAGTCCGGCGGCACGCCGCTGGCGGTGGCGGTCGACGGCAGGCTGCTGGGCGTCATCCACCTGAAGGACATCGTCAAGGGCGGCATCCGCGAGCGCTTCGCCGCGCTGCGCAAGATGGGCATCCGCACGATCATGATCACGGGCGACAACAAGCTGACCGCCGCCGCGATCGCCGCCGAGTCGGGCGTCGACGACTTCCTCGCCGAGGCCACGCCCGAGGCGAAGCTCAGGCTGATCCGCGAGGAGCAGGCCAACGGCAAGCTGGTGGCGATGTGCGGCGACGGCACCAACGATGCGCCGGCGCTGGCCCAGGCCGATGTCGGCGTGGCGATGAACGCCGGCACCCAGGCCGCGCGCGAGGCCGGCAACATGGTGGACCTGGACAGCGACCCGACCAAGCTGATCGAGATCGTCGAGATCGGCAAGCAATTGCTGATGACCCGCGGCGCGCTGACCACCTTCTCGATCGCCAACGACGTGGCCAAGTATTTCGCCATCATCCCGGCGATGTTCCTGGCGTTCTACCCGCAGCTGCAGGCGCTCAACATCATGGGGCTGGCGACTCCGCAGAGCGCCGTCCTGTCGGCGATCATCTTCAACGCGCTGATCATCGTGGCCCTGATCCCGCTGGCGCTCAGGGGCGTGCAATACCGCCCGATCGGCGCGGCGGCGATCCTCAGGCGCAACCTGCTGGTCTACGGCCTGGGCGGCATCATCGTGCCGTTCATCGGCATCAAGATCATCGACGTGATCGTCTCCGCCGTCGGACTTGCCTGAAGGACTCGTGTCATGACGAACGAAATCCGCCCCGCCGTCGTCCTGCTGGTCGCCTTCACCCTGATCACGGGCCTGGCCTATCCGCTGGCGATGACCGGCATTGCCCAGCTCGTCTTCCCGCACCAGGCCAGCGGCAGCCTGGTCGAGAAGGACGGCAAGGTGATCGGCTCCGTGCTGATGGGGCAGACCTTCACCGGGGACAAGTATTTCCACGGCCGGCCTTCGGCCACGGTCGGGCCCGACCCGAGGGACCCGACCAAGACGGCCGAAGCGCCTTACAATGCCGCGAACTCGAGCGGGTCCAACCTGGGGCCGACCTCCAAGGCGCTGAACGAGCGCATGAAGGCGGACGTGGCGAAGCGGAAAGCCGAGAACCCGCCGGCATCCGTGCCGACCGACCTGGTCACGGCCTCCGGCAGCGGCCTCGACCCGGATATCTCGCCGGAAGCCGCCGCGTTCCAGGTGCCGCGCGTGGCCAAGGCGCGCGGCGTTCCGGAAGAGCGGCTGCGGCAACTGGTGGCCGAGCACACCGAGGGCCGCGCGCTGGGGTTTCTGGGCGAGCCGCGCGTCAACGTGCTTCGCTTGAACATGGCGCTGGACGCGCTCGCCAAATAGCTGCGCCAAGCCGCGCTTGGGCGTAGATTCGGTCGTGCCGACATGACCGACCAACGCTCCGATCCTGGCCGCGAATTGCGGCCCTCGCCCGATGCGCTGCTCGAGGAGGCCGCGCAGGAAGGGCGCGGGCGGCTCAAGGTTTTCCTGGGCGCCGCGCCCGGCGTCGGCAAGACCTATGCCATGCTGGAAGCCGCGCGCCGGCGCAAGGCCGAGGGCGCCGACGTCGTCATCGGCCTGGTCGAGACGCACGGCAGGCAGGAGACCGCGGCGCTGCTCGAAGGCCTGGAGGTCCTGCCGCGCCTCGGCATCGCCTACCAGGGCCACGTCCTTGAGGAGTTCGATCTCGACGCGGCGCTGGCGCGCCGGCCGGCGCTGCTCGTGGTCGACGAGCTCGCCCATACCAACGCCGAGGGCGCGCGCCACCGCAAGCGCTACATGGACGTCGAGGAGCTGCTGAAGGCCGGCATCGACGTCTATACCACGCTCAACATCCAGCACCTGGAAAGCCTGAACGACGTGGTCGCGCGCATCACCCGCGTGCGCGTGCGCGAGACGCTGCCGGACCGCGTGCTGGAAGGCGCCAACGAGGTCGAGCTGGTCGACCTGACGCCGGAAGACCTGCTGAAGCGCCTGGCGGAAGGCAAGGTCTACATGCCGCACCTGGCGGCTCATGCACTGGAGAACTTCTTCCGCCCGGGCAACCTGAGCGCCTTGCGCGAATTGGCGCTCCGCCGCGTGGCCGAGCGCGTCGACGACCAGATGGTCGGCTACATGCGCAGCCACGCGATCGAGGGGCCGTGGCCGGCGGGCGAGCGGCTGCTGGTCTGCGTCGGCAACGACCCGCTGGCGCCCGTCATGGTGCGCGCCGGCCGTCGCCTGGCCGACCAGCTGAAGGCACCGTGGGTGGCGCTGTATGTCGAGCGCGCCTCCACCGCGCCGCAGCGTCACGCGGAAGAGGCCCTGGCGCTGGCCGAACGACTCGAAGCACGCACGGCGCGGCTGGTAGGCAACGACCTGCCGGGAGAGATCCTGCACTACGCCCGCCGCAACAACATCACGCAGATCGTGGTCGGGCGGCCGCAGCCCGGATGGCACCGGATGTTCGTCGGCCGCGCGCTTGCCGACGCGCTGGTCGAGCGCGCCGAGGGCATCGCCATCCACATCGTGACGCCGCCGCGTCCCGAGCGGCCGCCAGGGCGACCGGCGCTGCCTGCGCTGCCGCACTGGTCGGCGGCGTTGACGGCGGTGCTCGGCATCGGCGCCGTCGTGCTGCTGGGCATGTGGATACCAGACCTTCGCGCCCTGCCGAATGTCGGCATGCTGTTCCTGGCGGTCGTGCTGGTGAACGCCGTGCAGCACGGGTTGGCGGCGGCGCTGGTTTCCGCGCTGCTGGCGTTCGTCGCCTACAACTTCTTCTACACCGAGCCGTATTTCACCCTCAGCGTCGCGCACTGGCACGACGTGCTGGCATTGGTCGTATTCCTGGTCGTCGCCGCCACGACCGGCAGCCTCGCGGGTCGCGTGCGCGACCAGATGGCCGCGGCCCGCGCACGCATGGCGGCGCTGCAGACGCTCTATGATTTCGCGCGCCGCCTCGGCAAGGCCAAGACCCCGGACGAGCTGCTGCATGCCGTTGTGCTGCAGGCGCATCGCCTCAGCGGAAGGCCGGCCATGATCCTGTTGCCGGAGCAGGGCGAGCTCGTGATCCGCTATGCCTGGCCGCCGGAAGACGAGATCGAGGCAGCGGACAAAGGCGCCGCCAACTGGGCCTTCAACAACATCGAACCGGCCGGCGCGCACACCGAGACTCTGCCCTCGGCCAGATGGCATTTCCGCCCGATGCGCAGCGGCGGCCCAAAGTCCGGCAGCGGGGACGCGGTCGGCGTGTTCGGGGTGCTCGGCGCCGGCGGACCGTTGGCGTCGGACCTGGTGCAGACGCTGGATGCCATGCTTGATCAGGCGGCGGTCGCGGTCGAGCGCATCGCCTTCGCGAGCAAGGCGGCGCAGGCCGAGGCGATGGCCGAGACCGAGCGGTTCCGCGCGGCGCTGCTGTCCTCGATCTCGCACGACCTGCGTACGCCGCTGACCTCGATCCTGGGCTCCGTGACGGCGCTGCGGCGCGATCCCACGCAGTTCGACGCGGCCGCGCGCGCGGAGCTGCTGGCCACGATCGAGGAGGAGGCCGAGCGCCTGGACCGGTTCGTCGCCAACCTGCTCGACATCACGCGGCTCGAGGCCGGCACGGTCACGCCCAAGCGCGACTGGCTGCAGGTGGCCGAGGTGGTCGATACGGCGGCGCGTCGCGTGGCGAAGCGCATGGCCGGCAAGCGCCTGGTGCGGCGCATCCGGCACGACCTGCCCTTGCTGCGCGGCGATTTCGTGCTGCTGGAGACGATCCTGGTCAACCTCCTCGACAACGCGATCAAGCATGCCGTCAACGCGGACCTGATCGAGGTCGAGGCCCGCGCCGCCGACGGGACATTCTCCATTTCCGTCACGGACAACGGCGACGGCGTGCCGCCCGACATGCTGCCGCGGCTGTTCGACAAGTTCTTCCGCATCCAGCGCGAGGACCGCACGGTCGCCGGCACCGGGCTCGGCCTGTCGATCTGCAAGGGCCTGGCCGAGGCGATGGGCGGCACGATCGCGGCCGAGAGTCCGGCCGTCGGCGGCCGCGGCATGCGCTTCACGCTGCGCTTCCCCGTCGAACAGCAGCCGGCGCCGCTAGAGATGAGCGAGGCGCGCGCGTGACCGCCGCAGCGACCCGCCTTCTGGTGGTCGACGACGAGCCGCAGATCCGCCGCTTCCTCAAGACCAGCCTGGGGGTGCACGGCTACGACGTGATCGAGGCCGACTCGGGCGCCGCCGCGCTGCGCATGGCGACCACCGCCAGGCCCGACATGATGATCCTCGACCTCGGCCTGCCCGACCAGGACGGAGCCGAGATCATCAAGCGCATCCGCGAATGGTCGAAGATTCCGATCGTGGTGCTGTCCGCGCGCGGCGAGGAGGCGGCCAAGGTCGCGGCGCTCGACCAGGGAGCCGACGACTATGTCACCAAGCCGTTCGGCATGAACGAGCTGCTGGCCCGCCTGCGCGCCGCGTTGCGCCACCGGCTGCAGGAGCAGGGCGCGGAGCCTGTCCTCAAGCTCGGACCCCTGCAGGTCGACCTCGCGCGCCGGCTGGTCACGCGCGACGGGCAGGAGGTCAAGCTGTCGCCGCGCGAATACGACCTGCTGCGGCAGCTCGTGATCCATGCCGGCAAGGTGCTGACGCACCAGCACCTGCTGCGCGAGGTCTGGGGGCCGGCGCATACGCACGACACGCAGTACCTGCGGGTCTATGTCGGCCAGCTCCGCCACAAGCTGGAGGCCGACCCGACGCATCCGCAGTTCATCACCACCGAGCCGGGCGTCGGCTACCGGCTCCGGCTCGACGAGTAGGCGGGCCCCTTACTGCTTCAGCGTCTGCACGACCTCGTCGGACGCCTTCAGCTGGCCGTCGATCATGGCGGCGTCCAGCGTCAGCATCATCGGCTTGGCGCCGTTGCTGCCGCCGGCCAGCTGCACGCGCAGCCCGTTCTTGCGGTGGCGCAGCAGCAGGTTGTGCGGCAGCGTGATCGCGAAGCCCTCGTCCATGAAGCAGACCACCGCGCCGTCGCGGTTCTTCACGCATTGCTTGTTCGCCTTGACCGCGGGCGCGATGTCCAGCTTCTCTGCCGCGTCGCTCATCGCCTGGGCATAGGCGCGCGCGGCCTCGTCGTGATGGGTCATGAAGACCGTGAGCGTGTATTGCTGCGACTTCGTTTGGCGCTCGACGAAGCTCGACAGCTGCAGGCGCTGCTCGTAGCTAAGCTCGCGCCGGGGCCCCTCCAGGCGCACATAGGGATCGGCCTCGATGTCGACGACCGTGACGTCGCCGATGCGCCGTTCGATCGGGCGCGCGGCCGGGCGCGCGGGTGCGACCTTGTCGACCGGGCCGCGCGCGGCGGGACTGGCCGCGACGCGCTCGATCGCCCAGATGCCGCGCCTGGCGGCCTTGGCCTGTCCGGCCGCCGCCGCGTAGGCGTCGCCGGTCTTGGCGATCGGCTTGGCCCAGCCTTGCGACACCAGGACCTCGGCGAGGTCCTGCTGGCCGAGCCAGCACTGCGCCAGGATGGCCTTGCCGGCCTTGCCCTTCTCTTCGCAACGCAGCTGCTGGCGGTCGATCAGGCGGCTGAGCGCGACCGTGGCGTCGCCGGCCAGCTTGTCGCCGCGCGAGGGCGCATCGATGCCCCACAGCTTGATCGTCGTTCCCTTGCAGCTGTCGAGATGGAAGCTCTCGCCGTCGACAATGCATGCACCGATACCCGCCAGAACGGCGGCGGCCAGAAGAATCGCCATAGACCGATCCCCTCGTTGCGTGAAGGCCGGGACCTTAGTCCCGGGAATGTCATCTTACCATCCGTAGCGTTGCGGGTTGCAGCCCTCTTTCTCGCCCGCGGGCGACTTGTCACGCGGTCGGCGCCGACGCCGGGGCGATCCGGCGCGCCTGCGACCGCCGGACGAGGGCGACCGCCGGCAGCAGGGCCAGCCCCAGCGCCATGCCGCCCCAGGCCATCGCCTCGCGATTGGCAAAGTTTTCAACGTACTGGAGCAGCAAGATACCCGAGATCAAGACCGCAACGATGGCGCCGTCCAGGCGCGGCGCCGGGCTGGCTTCCAGGTAGGGCCGCCGACCAGATATCCACAGAATCCCCAAGGCGAGGGCGAGGCCCAGCGTCGGCACCAGGAACTCGGGCAGCGGGAAGTCGCGATAGCGGCCATGGAAGATCACGTGGGTCCAGTAGAGCCAGCGGTCGGGCAGAAGCGCGAGCGGGTCGTGCAGCGCCGGCAGGTCCGGCCTGAGCGCCAGCCACAGCGTCTCGTAGAGCGCGAGCACGACGAAGACGGCCAGCAGCCGGTCGCGCCAGGGCGCGGCCCGCGGGCGATACAGCACGCCGGCGGGCCCGGTGATCGCGACCGGCGCCGGCGGTCCCGCCAGCCGCCGGAGCGTCTCGGCGAACAGCAGCAGCGCGAGCGCGGCCTGCAACGCGAATTGCAGCAGCGGCGCCAGATAGACGTCCTTGTCGTACCACTGCGCCAGGCCGCTGCCGGCGCTGACGGCCAGCATGCCGGCCAATGCCTGGGCGAGGAACGCGAGGGCGAAGGCCGCGGCGGCGCCGGGCCACAGCACGATCATGGCGAGGCTCGCGAGCGCGCCCGCCGCCGCGGCGCCGGCAAAGTAGAGCTTCCAGCGCGGATGCTCGACGACCGGGGCGCCCGGCGCGAATTTCGGCCGGCGCTCGGCGTCCAGCAGGCCCCAGTTGGCGCCCATCGTGCCTTCGTGCGCGCTCTTCCAGGGCTGGTCGAAGGCCTCGATCAGGTTGTAGTCCATGTCCTTGTCGCGGGCCAGGCGCGCGAAGGCGTTGAAGAATCGCGCCTGCATCGCGCGCCCGGGCACGGCGCGCTCGCGGCTGCGCCCGGCGCTCGGCCAGCCGACCTCGCCGATCAGCACCGGCTTGTCCGGGAAGGCCTGCCGCACCTTGTCGTAGACCGCGACGATGTGGTCCATGGCCTCGGCGACGCCGACCGGCTCGTCCTCCCAATAGGGAAGGAAATGCACCGTGATGTAGTCGACCTCGCGCGCGAGCTCGGGGTTGCGCAGCCAGTATTCCCACACCTCGGCATAGGAGACCGGCTGGCGGACCGCCTGGCGGACGCGCCGGACATAGAAGGCCAGCTCGTCCGCCGCGAGCTCGCGGCGCAACAGCACCTCGTTGCCGACGATGACGCGCTTGACCGTCTGCGGGTAGCGGTTGGCCTCATCGATCAGCGCCGCGATCTCGATCTCGTTGCGCGCGCGGTCGGCGCCGATCCACGCCCCTTGAGTCACCTCGATGCCGTACCTGGCCGCCAGGCGCGGCACGGCTTCGAGCCCTTCCGTGCTGGCGTAGGTGCGCACGCCTGCGACCTTGCCCTTGAGGGCGGCAAGGTCCTCGTCGATCTGGGCGACCGTGGGGTAGCGCCGTTCCAGCGGGCTTTGCCCGCGGCGGAACGGCGCGAAGGAGATGCTGCCGAGGACGCCGCCGTCCCAGGCCTGCCCGACCTCGACCGGCCGGTTCGCCGCGTGCCAGCCCGCGAAGCTCGCGAGCAGCGAAACGGCGATGGCCGTGAGCACGGTCGCGATCTTCATTCCCGATCCGCTGTCCGCTGGCAGTCGTCGCGCGCGCCCGCCGCCGGCGGGGCCAAGCTGTTTCCCAGAGAAAGCGCGATGGGGCAAGCCCCTTGCCGGAAGCGCGCCGCGCGGGCGCGGGCGTGGCATGGAACGGTCACAGCGCTGCATACAATATCGCGCGCATTCCCGGCTCGAGAGCGCGCCCGGCGCGCGCAGGGGCGGCCCGGCAGCGCGCCGGGTTCCGCGTTGACCGGGCGCGTCGTTTGCGTGTCTTTTGGTGCCCGGCCATGAGCACGGGGGTGACGACTTCGCCGCGGTTGCGGATTCCGTCCATCGAATGGGCGGTCATATCCGTGGCCGCGTCGATCGCGGCCGTGCTGGCGCTTGCCGTCTTCGTCGTCGGCGCCGACAAGCTGCTGGCGGACCTGGGCCGGATGACGCCCGCCATGCTGGTTTTGTGCCTGGCGGCGATGCTGTGGCAGGTGGGATGCCGGTTCCTGCGCTGGCTCGTCTACATCCGCTGCCTCGGCCTGCCGGTCTCGCCGCGCCGGGAGCTGCTCTACTACCTCGCCGGCTTCGGCGTGGCGCTGACGCCCGCCCGGCTGGGCGAGACCTTGCGCCTGTGGTTCCTGCGCCAGCGCTTCCGGGTGCCGTATCGCCGCCTGGTCGGGCTCTACGCGGCCGACCGGCTCAGCGACGCGACCGCCTATCTCGTGCTGTTCGCGATCGGTTCCACCGCCGGCCAGCAGCTTTTCCCCGTCGCCTGGATCAGCATCCTGGCGCCGATTCTCCTGGCGCTCGCCGTGGTCACGCCACGCCCGGGCATCGCGGTGCTGAATGCCGCCTATGCCGTCCTCGGCCGCTGGCGCACGCTGTTCGCCTGGCTCCGCCGCGCGATCCGCAACATGGCGGTGCTGTTCCGCCCGCGCGTCTACCTCACGGGCGTCGCGATCGGCACGGTCGGCTGGTGCGCGGCGCCGCTGATCCTGACCGCGAGCCTCGCCGAGCTCGGCATCGGCTTCGATCCGCTGCTGGCGGCCGCGTGCTACGCCGCCGGCGCCCTGGCGGGCGGCGCCAGCATGATGCCGGGCGGCGCCGGCGTGTCGGAAACCGTGCTGGTCGTGCTGCTGGTCGCCTTCGACGTGCCCTTGGACGCGGCGGTGTCGGCCACGATCATGACGCGCCTGACCTTCATGTGGGTGCCGATCGGCATCGGCGTCGTGAGCCTGCCGGTGGCGCTCCGGCGCGTGCGGGGGCTTTATGCCCCGGCCGAGGCGACCGGCCGGAGCGTCGTTCGCTGAATCATTGCAGGCAGCATTTCTTGAACTTCCTGCCGCTGCCGCAGGGGCAGGGATCATTGCGTCTGACGCGGCGCATGGGATCGAAGTACGGTCCCGCGAGCCGCTCCGCCGCCGCCTCGGTTTCCCGCCGTTCCGCGCGTTTCGCCTGGTCGATCTTGTACTGCTCCGAGAAACCGTACCATTGGGAGAACGTGCCGATCGTGTCGTCGAACGGCCTGATCCGGTCGAACTCGATGCCGGCCATGCCGGTCGGATCGCCGAGCGTCCGTTGCAGGTCGCGCTCGAAGTCGTCCATCGTCATGGAAACAGGGTCGACGAAGCCGCGGCGAAACACGTCGCGTGCCGCATCGGCAAGATCGGCGTAGCCCAGATTGGCGATCACGATGGCCCAGGTGGGCCAGACGTGGTTCTCGCCCCGCGGCCGCATCGTGTCGCGGAGGTGGAGCAGATAGGCGCGCACCTCGTCGTCGGAGAAGGCGCCGTGGCGCACGAAGTACGGTAGTGCATCGAGCGCGGCGCTGCGGACGAACTCGTACGCCGTGGGCGACTCGATCACGGACTTCCATATGGAAGGCGGGAGGCCGATCGGTCCAGGATCTACGCATCCTCGCCGTTCGCAAGGTCGACTCGCGGGCTCCAAGACCGCTGTCGCGAGCCGACCGCCGGCAAGGTGGAGCATGCGCGAGAACCGCAGACGCCCCTTCGCGAAGGCATCGCGATCTTCGCCCGCACCCGGCGCAAGCGGGCAGATGTGTCTTGCACATATGTCAGCAACGTAATACAAGCCTCGCATGAAGACGCTGACCGTTCGATTGCCGGAATCCCTGCTCGCCCAGATCGAAGCCGAGTCGCGCCGACGCAGGGTGTCGAAATCCGACCTGGTGCGCGAGCGGCTGACACAGACAAGGAAGGCGCGCCGCGCCCGATCCTCGCTGCTCGATGCGATCGCCGACATCGTCGGCTCGGTCGATCGGCTGCCGCGCGACTTGAGTGCGCGGACCAAGAAATACCTGAAGTCGACCGGCTATGGCAGCAAGCGCGCTCGTTGACGCCGGCTACCTCGTGGCGCTCCTCAGTCGTCGCGACGCCAACCATCGCTGGGCCGCTGCGCAAGCGCCACGCTTCCCGCCGCCGTGGATGACCTGCGAAGCGGTCCTATCGGAAACCGCCCATCTGCTCGGCGGGCAAGGGGCCCGCAGCTTCGCGTCGTTGCTTCGCCGCGGCGCCGTCGTCTGCACCTACCGGTTTGCCGACGACATGGATGCCGTCCTCAAGCTGCTGGAGAAGTACGCGGAGGTGCCGATGAGTTTCGCGGACGCCTGCCTTGTGCGCATGACCGAGACACTGAGCAACCCTACGCTCCTGACGACCGACGCCGATTTCCGCATCTACCGGCGGCACGGCCGGCAGACGATTCCGTGCGTGCTGCCGCGCTGAGCCCGCGAACGGAGGTGCGACGCGGTCAGGCGGGCGCCGCGGGCGGGCAGCGTCCCGATCACCCCGTCGGGCAATCGGCGGTCGTTCGAGCGAACTATTTGATTCGGTTGGCGTCCCCTACGGGATTCGAACCCGTGTTTGCGCCGTGAGAGGGCGCCGTCCTGGGCCTCTAGACGAAGGGGACCCCGTTGGACTGCCGGCGGCGGGCAGGGCCGGACCGCGGCGGCGAAGCTGTAGCCCAAGCCCATCGGGAGTTCAAGCCGCGTGGCGCGCCTACTGCCCCTGTGTCTGCCGGAACGCGGCGCAGGGCACGAACCGGCCGGGCCGGCCGATCGCCGCCATGCGGTCGGCCACTTCGGGCGAGAACGCGGCCCGCGCGTGGCGCCGCAGGTCCTCGTCGCTCGCGAACGGCGTGAAGTCGAGCTGGCAGCCCGCGCCGGGCGCCTCGACGTCGAGGCGGGCGACGAACGAGTCGATGCTGTCGTGCGGACCGGGATGGCCGATGCGCGCGATGCCGGGCGGATAGGCGCGGCGGATGCTCGGCGCCATGCGCAAGGGCGGCGGGAAGCCTTCGTAGCGGAAGACGACGACGGCGGTCGTTCCGGGCGGAATCGCCCTGGCGCCATAGGCGGCGATCGCCTTCGCCGGGCCCGCGAACGGAAGGTCCCGGCCGCGCGCGATGTGGCCGGCCTGCGCCGCGAGCTCGCGCGGGCCGATCAGGGCGACGAGCGACCAGGCCAGCGCGGCCGCGGTCGTCGCGACGGATCGGGTCCAGCGTTCGGGGAGCGACGCCGGCAGGATCAGCGCCGCCATGCCGGTGCTCACGAGCACGATGCCGGGACCGACGGTCCTGGGCCCGAAGGGATCGAACAGCACCAGCAGCCGCAGCAGATAGGCCAGCGCCAGATATCCGATGCCGAGCGCGACCAGGAGCTTCGGCTCGGGCGAGACGCGCCAGCGCATGGGCCATTTCGCCGTCGCCAGCCCGGTCGCGACCGCGACCGTCACGATCAGCCCGGCGAAATCGATGGCCGCGCGGCCGGCGTAGCGGAGAAACGCGACCGTGAGCGCCGTCGCCGGCTCGGGCGCCGCCACGCGCGGCGCGCCCGTGGCGAACCCCGTCTGCAGCAGGTTGAATGCCTGGTAGGCGCCAAGGAACAGCACGGAAGCGATCAGGCCGGGGAGAATCCGGCGCGCCGCCTCGCGCCCGCAGCAGAGCGCGACCGCGAGGGCGAAGACGGCGAGAAAGGGCCCGAAGAAGTGGCGCGTCGCCGCACCGAGGACGAGGAAGCCGGCCAGCAGGAGCGCGTTCGACCACCGCGCCTCCGGCCGCTCCGCCGAGCGCCGGACCGCGAACAGCGCGCCCGCGACGGCCAGCAGCATCAGGCTCTCCGACCACGTGGCGAACAGCAGCAGCAGCGACACCGGGTTCAGGACGAAGACCAGCGTCGCCGGCCAGTGCCGCGCGTAGGCCTGCATCAGCGCGGCCGCCGCGATCCAGGCGATGAGGTTGGCGAGCTTGCTGCCGGCGATCAGCGCGATCTCGTCCGCGGACCAGCTGAACAGGGCGATGGCGGCCGGATAACCGCAGGGGAACAGCGCGACATAGGCGCCGTCGAGCGCGCAGGCGCCCTCGATCCGCAGCGAGCGGGCGATCGCGAGATAGGTCCAGGAATCGGTCGACAGGAAGCCGAACGTGCCCGCGTACAGCGTCCCCAGGATCAGTGCGCCGATCAGCGGCAGCAGCGCGCGCCGCATCGGGCGGTCCGGCCACCGTTGGGCGCGGCGCCCGCGCCCCGCGTCAGGCCGCCTTCCGACGCTTTGCCGCCTGCAGCAGGGCGTCGACGTGCTTGGGGTCGGTGTTGAAGGCGGTCACCAGGCGCTGCAGCGGGCGGGCCGGATCGCCGCCGGGCTGGCTCCAGGGCTCCATCGCGAAGCCCGCCGCCGCGATCGCCCGGGCCAGCCCCGCGGGCATCTGGGCGAACACCTCGTTGCCGTCGACCGGGTGGATCACCGACACGCCGTTCAGCGCGCCGAGGCCCTTGGCGAGGGCCCGCGCCTGGGCGTTGGCATGGCGCGCGTTGGCGAGCCACAGCCCGTCGGCCAGGTAGGCCTCGAGCTGGGCCGACAGGAACCGCATCTTCGAGAACAGGTGCCCGGCGCGCTTGCGCCGGAAGGCGAGGGTCTCGGCCAGGTCCTTGCGGAAGACGACGATGGCCTCGGCCGCGAGCGCGCCGTTCTTGGTCGCGCCGAAGGAGAGGATGTCGACGCCCGCGCGCCAGGTCGCCTCGGCCGGCTTGCAGCTTAGGCCCGCCAGCGCGTTGGCGAAGCGCGAGCCGTCCATGTGCAGCACCAGGCCGCGCGCATGCGCGATGCGCGCGATCGCCGCCACGTGCTCGGGCGTGTAGGCGGTGCCGCATTCGCTGAGCTGCGTGATGCTGACCGTCGCCGGCTGGGCATGGTGCACGCCCGGCGGGGCGGCGGCGAGCGCGGCCTCGAGCGTCGCCGGCGCGATGCGTCCGTGCTCGCCCTCGAGCGGCACCAGCCGCGCGCCCGCGCTGTAGAACTCCGGCGCATTGCATTCGTCGAGCAGGATGTGCGACTCGGCGTGGCAATAGACCGCGCCCCAGGGCGGCGTCGATGTGGCGAGCGACAGGGCGTTGGCGGCCGTGCCGGTCGCCACCGGGAAGACGGCGAGGTCGGTCTCGAATACCTCGGCGAAGCGCTTCTCGAGCCGCGCCGTGATCTCGTCGTTGCCGTAAGGCAGCGCCGGCCCGGCATTGGCGGCCTCGATCGCGCGGAGGATGACCGGATGGATCCCGGTCACGTTGTCGCTGCGGAAGTTGACGGTCATCGACGGTTCCCCTGCATTCGCGCCCCACGTTCTTGCATCAGGGCGCCCGCTTGATCGCGATCGTGCCGACGGTCCGCCCGCTGGCGGCGTCGAGCACGTAGAGCCTTTCCTCGCCGTCCGGCAGCGCCACGCGCAGGACCACGCGGTCGCCGCTGGCCGTGGTCTCGACCACCCGCGCCCCCGCCGGCAAGGTCACCTCGGCGCTGCCGAACCCGGCGTCGGCCCGCTTGGCCTGCATGGCGATGCCGCCGACCAGCACGCCGAACCCGGCGACCAGCAGCACGGCCATGACGGCGACCAGGATCTTCAGCCCGGTCATCGAAGGACGCCCGGTTTCGTCACGCCGCTGCCATCGCGGCTATGATGCGAGACGCATGATCCAAGACCCGTCCCAATCCTCCACGAGGCTCGCCGTCACGGCCGAGCCGCAGGACGACGGCGAGCGGCTGGACCGGCTGATCGCCCGGCGCCTGCCCGATCTTTCGCGCAGTCGCGTCAAGGCCTTGATCCTGGCCGGTCACGTTGCCGCGAGCGCGGGCGGGACCGTAACGGACCCCTCCCGCCGGGTCAAACCGGGACAAAGTTTCGCCATCATCGTTCCCGAGGCTGAACCCGCTCGACCGCGGGCACAGGCGATGCCGCTCGAGGTCGTGTACGAGGACGCGGACGTGATCGTGGTCGACAAGCCCGCCGGCATGGTGGTGCACCCGGCGCCCGGCAATCCCGATTTGACCCTGGTCAATGCGCTCCTGGCGCATTGCGGCGATAGTCTTTCGGGCGTGGGCGGCGTGAAGCGGCCCGGCATCGTGCATCGCCTGGACAAGGACACGAGCGGCCTGATGGTCGCGGCCAAGCACGATGCGGCGCATGCCAGCCTGTCGCGGCAGTTCGCCGAGCGGACGATCGAGCGCCTGTACCGCGCCGTCGTCTGGGGCGTGCCGAGCCCGCGCGAGGGCCGCATCGAGGGCGCCATCGGGCGCGATCCGCGGAACCGAAAGCGGATGGCGGTGTTGAAAAACGGCGGGAAACCTGCGGTCACCGCCTATCGGGTGACCAAGGTCCTCGCAGGGGGCGAAGCAAGCGTGGTCGAGTGCCGGCTGGCGACCGGGCGGACGCACCAGATCCGCGTCCACTTGGCGGCCAAGGGCCATCCCCTGCTGGGCGACCCCGTCTATGGCGGGCGCCGCGCCCGCCACGGCGGCACCGCAGCGCGCGGCCAGGCCCAGCGGGCCGGGGCGGCCGCCGAATCCTTGGGGCGGCAGGCTTTACATGCCGCGACCCTGGGTTTTTCCCATCCGCGGACGGGGCAGGCATGCCGGTTCGAGAGTCAATTACCTCAAGATGTCAAAGATTTAATAAATTTCTTAGACCGTGACCAAGGAAATGGTTTATCATAGCGGCGTGGTAGGACATTAACAGGCGACGGGGCTCAGGGGCGCTCCGGCAATGGGGCCGGGACGTAGCGGGCCCAAGGGATCAGCCCAAGGGATCAGGACGAATGGCGACGACGAACAAGCTTCCGGTCATCAGCTCCGAAGGGAACCTGTCGCGGTACCTGCAGGAGATCCGCCGCTTCCCGATGCTGACGGCGGACGAGGAATACGTGCTGGCCAAGCGCTGGCGCGAGCACGGCGACACCGAGGCCGCGCACAAGCTGGTCACCAGCCACCTGCGCCTGGTCGCCAAGATCGCCATGGGCTATCGCGGCTACGGCCTGCCGGTCAGCGAGCTGATCTCGGAAGGCAATGTCGGCATGATGCAGGCGGTCAAGCGCTTCGAGCCGGACCGCGGCTTCCGCCTGGCGACCTATGCGATGTGGTGGATCCGCGCGGCGATCCAGGAATACATCCTGCATTCCTGGTCGCTGGTGAAGATGGGCACGACCGCGGCGCAGAAGAAGCTGTTCTTCAACTTGAGGCGCCTCAAGGCGCAGATGCGCCAGATCGAGGAGGGCGACCTGCCGCCCGAGAGCGTCAGGCAGATCGCGCAGCGCCTGGACGTGACCGAGGACGACGTGGTGCAGATGAACCGCCGCCTCGCCGCGCCGGACCACTCGCTCAACGCCCCGGTGCGCCAGGAAGGCGGCGGCGAATGGCAGGACTGGCTGGTCGACCCCAGCGAGACGCAGGAAGAGCGCCTGGCCGACAGCGAGGAGCTCGACAAGCGCACGCAGCTGCTGACCGAGGCGATGCAGGGCCTCAACCAGCGCGAGCGCCACATCCTCGAGCAGCGGCGCCTCAGGGACGAGCCGGCCACGCTCGAGGACCTGAGCCAGGAATACGGCATCTCGCGCGAGCGCGTGCGCCAGATCGAGGTGCGCGCGTTCGAGAAGCTGCAGAAGGCGATCAAGGCCGCCGCCGTGCGCGAGAAGCTCGACGCCTGAGCTGCAAGGCCGGGACCGCACCCGGGTTTTCGGTCGCGCCGGGCGGATGCTAGTCTGCCGGTCCGATCCGACCGGGGACATCATGACGGACGGCAAATCGACCTGGCGCGGCGTCGTCGCGCATCTCCATCTGACGCCGCGCGATTCGCAGCCGATGCAGGCCCGCGAAGCGCTGGAGCTGGTCGCCGGGCAGGGCATCGTCGGCGACCGCTACAAGGACGGCCAAGGCTTCTACTCGAACAAGCCCGAGGAGGGCCGGCAGATCACGCTGTTCGAGCTGGAAACGCTCGAGGCGCTCAAGCGCGACCACGACATCGACTTCGCGCCGCACGAGCATCGCCGCAACGTGACGACCTCGGGCGTGCCGCTCAACCATCTCGTCGGCCGGCGCTTGCGCATCGGCGCGGCGCTGCTCGAGGCCACGCGCCTCAGCACGCCCTGCCGGCACATCGTCGACGTGACCGGCAAGGAAGTGTTCAAGCCGCTGATCAACCGGTCGGGCCTGAACTGCAGGATCCTGGTCGGCGGCATCATTCGCGTGGGCGATACGATCGAGCCGGCGTAGGCATCGGCTCCGCGTCTTCCGCGTCTCCGCGAGGGCCATCTTCCCTGAACCGGTTCAACGCGGAGACGCGGAGAACGCGGATAGCACAGGCTAGCCGACGCACGCGAGCAGCGGCCCCAGCTGCCCGCTCCGCCCCTGGATGGTCTGCGCGCGTCCCTGCACGTACGGCCCGGGCCTTCCGGCGTGCCATTTGCGCGGGCTCGGCAGGGTCGCGGCCAGGAGCGCCGCCTCGTGCGCGGAAAGCTGCGCCGCCGGCTTGCCGAAATGGTGCCGCGCGGCGGCCTCGGCGCCGAACACGCCGTCGCCCCATTCGGCGATGTTGAGATAGACCTCGATGATGCGCCGCTTCGGCCACAGCGCGTCGATCGTCAGCGCCAGCGCCGCCTCGACGGCCTTGCGCGGATAGCCGCCGCCCGGCCACAGGAACAGGTTGCGCGCGACCTGCATCGTGATGGTGCTGGCGCCGCGCACGCGGCCGGTCTCCTCGCGCTCCTCGATCGCGTCCTGCACCGCGTCGAAGTCGATGCCGTGATGCTGGCAGAACCTGTTGTCCTCGGCGGCGATCGCCGCGCGCGGCAGGGACGGCGCGATCTTCTCGAGCGGCACGTTCCGGTGCTTCAAGGTCGCGCCCTCGGACTTGCGGATCAGCATCAGCGGCGTGACCGGCGGGTCGACGACGCGATAGGCGACGATGACGGCGAGGACGGTGCCGACGACCGCGACGGCGCCCGAGAAGAGCACACGCCACAGGCCGAGGACCGGCTTCACACGGGGGGCTCCACGGTCAATCCGCGTACGGATCCTTCACCATGATGGTGTCGTCGCGCTCGGGGCTGGTCGACAGAAGCGCGACCGGGGCCTCGATCAGCTCCTCGACGCGGCGGATGTACTTGATCGCCTGGGCCGGCAGGTCGATCCACGAGCGCGCGCCGCGCGTGCTTTCCTGCCAGCCCTTCATCGTCTCGTAGACCGGCTCGACCTGCGCCTGCGCCGCGGCCGAGGCGGGCAGGTGGTGCAGCACGGCGCCGCCCAGGCGATAGGCGGTGCAGATCCTGAGCTCGTCGAACCCGTCCAGCACGTCGAGCTTGGTCAGCGCGATGCCCTGGATGCCGCCGATCTTGATCGCCTGGCGCACCATGACCGCGTCGAACCAGCCGCAGCGGCGCTTGCGCCCGGTGACGGTGCCGAACTCGTGCCCGCGCTCGCCCAGCCGCTCGCCGGTCGGGTTGGCCTGCTCGGTCGGGAACGGGCCCTGGCCGACGCGCGTGGTGTAGGCCTTGACGATGCCGAGCACGTAGCCGACCGCCTGCGGCCCGAGGCCGGAGCCGACCGCGGCCATGCCGGCGACGGCGTTGGACGAGGTGACGTAGGGATAGGTGCCGTGGTCGACGTCGAGCATGATCGCCTGCGCGCCCTCGAACAGGATGCGCCGCCCGGCGCGGCGCAGCCCGTCGAGCCTGAGCCAGGCCGCCTCGGCGAAGGGCAGGATGCGCGGCGCCACGTCCATCAGCGCGCCCTTGAGGTCCGAAGCGGCGACCTCGGGCAGGCCGAGGCCCTTGCGCAGCGGGTTGTGGTGCGCCAGCAGCGCCGCGATGCGCGCGTCGAGCCCGGCCGGGTCGGCCAGGTCGCACAGGCGGATCGCGCGCCGCCCGGCCTTGTCCTCGTAGGCCGGCCCGATGCCGCGCCCGGTCGTGCCGATCTTGTTGGCGCTGGCGCCCTCGCGCGCCTTGTCGAGCTCGGGATGCAGCGGCAGGATCAAGGGCGCGTTCTCGGCGATGCGCAGGTTCTCCGGGCTGACCGCGACGCCCTGGCCGCGCAGCACCTCGATCTCCGCCAGCAGCGCCCAGGGATCGACCACCACGCCGTTGCCGATCACCGCGAGCTTGCCCGGGCGCACCACGCCCGAGGGCAAGAGGCTCAGCTTGTAGGTGGCGTTGCCGATCACCAGCGTGTGGCCGGCGTTGTGGCCGCCCTGGAAGCGCACTACCACGTCGGCGCGTTCGCTCAGCCAGTCGACGATCTTGCCCTTGCCCTCGTCGCCCCACTGGGCGCCGACCACCGCGACATTCGCCATGACGGAACGATCCTCGACCGGGAGACCGATGTTGACGGGAAACGGAACGCTTCAGGCCGCCACGAGGGCGGCGCCGGACCAGCGATGCAAGCAGCCGAGCCGGCGCGCCTCGGCCGCCGCGTCCGCCGCGGGCTCGAGCCCGGCGACGGTGATCCAGCCCTCCTGGCGCAGGCGCCGCGCGACGTCGTGCGGCGTGCCGGCGGGCAGGTAGACGCGGCGCGGCTGCTCGGCCGCCGGCAGGGCGCGCACGACCGAGTCCATATACAAGGTGAAGCCGGTCGCGGGCTCCGCGGCGGCGGCGTAGCGGCCGCCGCGGCCGAGATCGCCGTGCACCTGGCGCGCGTTGATCCGCGCGCCATCATGCGAGTCGACGCCCTTCGACAAGCACTCAGGAGGATCAGCGGCCGCTCGGCGCGCGAAGAAGGTGAAGCTGACGCCGCGCTCGTACTCGAAGCCGCGCATCTCGACCGGATCGACCGTCAGCCTCAGCTCCGGCAGCGCCGCGCGGATCAGCGCGATCACCTCGGCCAGCCGGTCGCGCTCGGCGAGCGCCGCCGGCGGCAGCGCGATCCGGCCCAGCGCCGCCATCGCCTTGTCGGCCGGGCCGGCCGCGCGCAGCAGCGCGGCGAACGGCGCCGCCGCGCCCGGCGACGCGCCTTCCATCGCGGCCTCGACCGCGGCGGCATCCTTGCGGTCGAGCGCCTCGCGCAGGCGCCGGGTCCGGCCGGGCTCCAGGCCCATGGAATCGGCCATGGCCGGCACCAGGGTCGGCACGGTCAGGTCGACCGACAGGCCGGCGACGCCGATCGACTCCAGCGCCGAGGCGGCCAGCGCCACGACCTCGGCGTCCGAGGTCGCCGACGCGGCGCCGATCAGCTCGGCGCCGACCTGCTCGAACTGGCGCGCGGGCCGGAGCTGGCTGCCGCGCACGCGCAGCACTTCGCCCGCGTAGCACAGGCGCAAGGGGCGCGGCGCGTGCTGCAGCCGCGTGCGCGCGATGCGCGCGACCTGCGGCGTGATGTCGGGCCGGACGCCCATCATGCGCTGCGACACCGGGTCCATCAGGCGGAAGCAGTGCGGGCGCATCGCCGCACCGGTGCCCGACAGCAGCGTCTCCTCGAACTCGACCAAGGGCGGCTTGATCAGCTCGTAGCCCTGCGCGGCAAATCCCGACAGCAGGCGCCAGACGAGCGCCTCCTCGCGGCTCGCCTGCGGCGGCAGCGAGTCGGCAAGCCCCGCCGGCAGCAGGCCGCCATCGGCGCCCTCGGGAAGGAAACTGTCGTCCATCGTCACGCTGTTAACGGATGCCTGGCCCACGGGGCCGAAGTTCGCGCCGGTTGTCTATAGGGTTCGGGCCGTCGGGGCAATGGTCGAGACCACAACCCGGGACGAGCAGGTCCGAGGTGCTTCCGACGAAAAGGGGCGCTTGGCCCACTGCCTGCGACCGACGTGGTTTTGTCGCAGTGGCCGTTCTTGGGTATCATCCGGTCGTGACCGCGAACCGGTCGAGGCGGAACATTCATGGCACACGCGCGTATCTTCACTGATCCTGCCGTCATGCTGGGCAAGCCGTGCATCAAGGGCACCCGCATCACGGTGGAGCTGATCCTGCGCAAGCTTGGCGCCGGTCGATCGTTTTCGGATCTGCTCGAGGCGTATCCGCAGTTAAGTGAGGACGACTTGCGGGCGGCCCTGGCGTTCGCGGCCGACTACATGCAGCATGAGACCGTCCTCGCCGCCGAGTGATGCGTTTTCTGGCCGATGAGAACGTCTCGCGTCTCGTCATCGAGCAGCTTCGAATCCGCGGCTTCGATGTGACGTCCATCGGCGAAACGAGACCGGGCGCTGCGGACAAGGACGTTCTCGGGGCCGCGGGTGCCGCGGACAGCATCTTGATCACGGAGGATCGCGACTTCGGCGAACACGTCATCCGTCAGCGCTTCGGCGTTCGCGGCATGATCTTGCTCGAGTTGGATCGCCTCTCCAATGCAACGGAGGCTCGGGTGGTTGCGGATGTCGTGTCCGCTCACCAGGACAAGCTCCTTGGCAATCTCGTCGTCATCGAGCCCGGGCGAATTCGCGTGCGCCCCTTGCCCGGAGAAAGCGGGGGCGCGCGCTCCAATTGAGTCCCGGCTCATCGGCCGAATTTGGAAAGTGGCTGGCTCTGCCGCCGGCTCTTCCGGCCCAAATAATGGCAAGCATACTGCGGTGCAGCCTCGTTGGCCGGGCCCTTCGGGCTTGCGGCAGGCACGGGTCTTGGCTAGGGTCGCGCCCCGCCAGACCTTGGCCCGACCACGGCCGATGACGATATGTGAAGGGCTGGCTTCCCCGCGGAGAGGTGCCGGAGTGGTCGATCGGGGCGGTCTCGAAAACCGTTGTACCGGGTGACCGGTACCGTGGGTTCGAATCCCACCCTCTCCGCCACCCGACTTCGCGCGCTTGCGCGCGGTTTGCAGGACAGCCCCTGAGGACCCTCGGCGCGAAGCAGGTGCCCTCCGAAGCCTTGGCGAAGGAGGCCTGGTCCAGGCTGCGCAAAGTCTCGCGTCCGGATCGTGTCCCATGACGTGGTGCAGGAGCAGCGAGGATCTCGCGCTCTCCGGCGGGTTTGGCCGGTTCAGTCAGGCTGCCACGGCGGGCAAGCCGACGATGGGATCATCGCTCAAGGTGGCGATGGTTTCCCGGGACATGTAGCGGGACCGCTGGACGGTCCGACGCTCGGCAGATGGGGATGCCGTGGTTTGCCAATGCCCAAGCCGAAGCGCGATACTCGTGCTCGACAGGGGCCTTGGACCGCGACCGGCCGGCGCTCCGACACCGCAGGAAGCGCCCGGACCGGCGGGAGTGGCGCGTGGCGGTGGATGGCGAGCCATGGTACGAACTCACCAGGTTGGTGCGCCCGGGCATGAGGCTTTGAGCCGCCTCTTTTCCGCGGGCGTCCCGGAGTAGAGCGCCATGGCCGCCCAAGCCCTGA
>JAKLKW010000225.1 GCA_023150455.1 Alphaproteobacteria bacterium
CGCCGAGGGCGGCGGGCGTGTCGACTGGCCCTCCGGCACCGCGGGGCTCAACGGGCGCAGGGTGGAAACGTCGGTGGCGGGCTTGTCGGGCGCGGGCTTGGCCTCGGCGGCCGGGCGCGGGCATTTGCAGTCGTCGGGATCGGGCCAGAGGATGCCGCAGCCGGAAAGGGCGGCGAGCATGAGCACGCCCAGCAGCGCCCGCGCGCTGCTTCGCCAACGCGAACAAAACGACTTCGGTTCTACCCCGATCGCGCCTGCCGGCAACGCTCACCCCTAAGCGCCGGCCCGCGCCGGTACCCGGCGCTATGAGCCCTCGGCCCCCAAGATATGGGGGGCGTGCGGCCGCAGCAACACGAATTCTTGCGAATCACCAGGGCAAGAGGGTGATCAGACCAGGATATTGACCCGGCTGCCGCGCGCTGGCGCCGGCGCGGGTGTGCCGGTCGACGGCGCCTGCGCCTGCTGCCCTTGCTGCACCGCCTGGGCGACGAGGTCGGCGACCGCCTGCTCGGCCTTGGCCTGCGACTTGATGGCGGCAATGGTGGCGGTCTGCTGGCGCTCGACGGCAAGGCTCACGAGGCCCTTGGGCGGGATTCCGCCGCCGCCGATGGAATCGATCGACAAGGTCTTGCTCTCCCAGGCGCGCGTTGATCCGCGCGCCCTCCATTTGATTCCGGATCAACGGCCGCCTGGAGCCCGCGCTTCGCCGGCGGTTGCGCCCGTCCGGTCGTGGCGATAGGGTGCCGCGCCGGTCGGAGGTATCCGGCCGACCTTGTCCTGAAATCCTTAAGAAAAGGTAGCCCCCGTGAAACATCAACGCTTCACGTCGGTTCTGGTCGCGGCTGCTCTGGCCGCTTCGATCGGCGGGTCCGCCGGCGCGGCCGACCCCGAGAATACGCTGTACATGGACCTGGAGCACGGTCGCGTGGTCATCGAGCTGCGCCCAGACCTCGCGCCGGGCCATGTCGCGCGCATCAAGGAGCTGGCGCGGCAGAAGTTCTACGACGGGCTCGCCTTCCATCGCGTGATTCCCGGCTTCATGGCGCAGGGCGGCGATCCCGACGGGCGCGGCACCGGCGGCTCGGGCAAGAAGCTGAAGGCCGAGTTCTCGAAGGCCAAGCACGTGCGCGGCACCGCGTCGATGGCGCGCACGGAGAATCCGGACAGCGCCGACAGCCAGTTCTTCATCTGCTTCGCCGACGCGCCGTTCCTCGACGGCAAGTACACGATCTGGGGCCAGGTCGTGCAGGGCATGGAATTCGTCGACAAGATCAAGAAGGGGTCGGAAGCGAACAACGGCGCCGTGTCGAACCCCGACCGCATCAAGCAGATGCGGGTCGCCGCCGACGTCAAGGGCTGAGCCTGGGGCGGGGCGGCCATGAAGCGGTCTCGATTCGCCGCCGTCTTCGTGGCGCTGGCCCTCGCCCTGGCCGGCGCGGCGCGCGCCGAGGACAAGGCGGTGCCGATCAAGGACCCCGAGAACACCGTCTTCCTCGACATCCTCTACGGCCGGGTGGTGATCGAGCTCAGGCCCGACCTGGCGCCGAAGACGGTGGAGCGGTTCAAGCAGCTGGTGCGCGAGAAGTTCTACGACGGGCTGACCTTCCACCGCGTGCTGGCGGCGTTCATGGCGCAGACCGGCGATCCCAAGGGCGACGGCTCGGGCGGCAGCGGCCAGAACCTGCCGGCGGAGTTCTCGAAGGAGAAGCACGTGCGCGGCACGGTGTCGATGGCGCGCAAGGCCAGCGATCCGAACAGCGCCGATTCGCAGTTCTTCATCGTGTACCGCGAGAACGGCGAACTCGACGGCAAGTATACGATCTTCGGCCGCGTGATCGACGGCATGGATCACGTCGACCGGATCAAGAAGGGCTCGAAGGCGCTCGACGGCCGCGTCGTGGTGAACCCGGACAAGGTCAAGCAGATGCGCATCGCGGCCGACGTGATCGGCAACAAGCCGTGAGCGGCGGGGCGATCCGCTTGCGGCGCGGATCGTAGAAACGCGAAACGGGACGGCTCGGGGGGGAACCGTCCCGTCTCTGCGCTCGCTGCCCGCGGCAATGGCTGCCTTGCGAGATCGGGGGGCAACGCTTAGCGCCTGGGGGGACAGGCGCAGGCCGCCACTCGCGGGCATTGGAGGCCGGGGAGGGGAACCGGCCGACCAGGAGACGATAGGGCCGCGCCCGCTAAGATGGGGTTAAAATGAGCGCCGAAAGCGGCGCAGAGATCAATAAAATCATGGTTATCGCGGTGTTTCCCGAGCGCGGGAATTGGCTAAACTTGAAGCGATCTCCAGCGTGCGCACGACGCCTTCGGACAGCAACAGTGGATGGCGACGCATGACGGCTTGGCTCGCGACCGGCGCCATGGTCTATGGCGGGCTGCTCGCCGGCCTGTACCTGTTCCAGCGCCAGCTGCTCTACCTGCCTTCGGCATCGCGACCCGATCCGCTGCAGGCCGGCGTGCCGGACATGCAGGCGGTGCGGCTCGAGACCGGCGACGGGCTCGCGCTGCTGGCGTGGTACAAGCCGCCGGCGCCCGGACGGCGGCTGCTGGTCTATCTCCACGGCAATGCCGGCCATATCGGCCATCGCGGCTTCAAGGCGCGCCCGTTCCTGGACGCCGGCCACGGCGTGCTGCTGGTGTCCTGGCGCGGCTATGGCGGCAACGCGGGGCAGCCGAGCGAGGAGGGGCTGCTCCACGACGCGCGCGCCGCGCTCGCTTTTGCGGCGCGGCAGGGCCTGGGCCATGGCCAGGTCGTGCTCTACGGCGAATCGCTCGGCAGCGGCCTCGCGGTGCAGCTCGCGGCCGAGGCGGCCGGCGCGGGGCGGCCGGTCGGCGGGGTCGTGCTCGAGGCGCCGTTCACGTCGATCGCCGAGGTGGCGCAGTATCATTATTTCTACGTCCCGGCACGCTACATGGTGGCCGACAAGTTCGATTCGGCCGCGCGCGTCGCCGCCGTCGGCGCGCCGCTCCTGATCGTCCACGGCGAGCGCGACCGCACCGTGCCCGTGCGCTTCGGCCGCGAATTGTTCGAAGCCGCCGCCGAGCCGAAGGAAGCGGCCTGGCTGCCCGAGGCCGGGCACAACGACCTGTTCGACCACGGCGCGGCCGAGCGCGTGCGACGCTTCATCGAGCGGCTGCCGTAGGCGCGCGGAAATGATCTGGTCGAGCCGGCCTCCGTGCCTCGCCAGATCGAGGTGTTGGAGCATTTGACAGCGCCTCGTCTGTTGGCATAGTCTCCAACATGAAGGTCGAGGCTGTTGCTCGGCGAGCGGCACCAGGTTCGTGCCGATGCGTTTGTCGACCTGCGCGTATGGCAGGTGCTGCAGCCGGCCCGCGGTTCTACGCATCGCTACAAGTAGGCATTGGCATATGCCGTTTCCGGCGAATGCGTCCTTCGTTACGACAACGATCCAGGCAAGGGCGACCGCAGGCATACCGCCGACGGCGAGACGCGCTATCGGTTCACGACTCCCGAGCAGCTCCTGGCGGACTTCTGGCGCGACGTGGATCAATGGAGAGCCGAATGACGACCGTGACCCTGTCGGTAGCTTCGCGCGGGCAGGTGAACCACCGGTTCAGCAAGGCGATGAGAGGCAAGGCGCAAGGCGCTCATATCAGTTTCGCCTCCGTCGATCTGCTGTGGCAGACGCTGACGAAGAAGCGCTGGGAGATCCTGCAGGCGATGACGGGGCAAGGCGAGCTGTCGATCCGGGAAGTGGCGCGCCGCGTCGGCCGCGACGTGAAGGCCGTCCATGGCGATGTGACGGCCCTTCTTCACGCCGGCATTCTTGATCGCACCGCTGGCGGCGTCGTGTTTCCCTATGACGCCGTGCGCGTCGACTTCACCCTGACCAAGGCCGCGTGATGCCATCCGCCGCATCCGCTTTCCTGACCGTTCCCGCGCGCGGCGGCCGCGCGGTGCGGCTCGACGCGGGCGAGGCGATCGAGATCGTCAACACGCATGGCAGCCAGGTGGTCGACACCTGGGCCTTGAGCACGGCGGACCCGAGCGAATACCTGTCGATGGAGCAGACGCGGCGCATGCTGTTCAAGCTGTGGCCGCAGCAGGGCGACGCGCTCTACAGCAACCGCCGCAGCAAGATGCTGGCGATGGAGCTGGACACCTCGCCCGGAATCCACGACACGCTGTTCGCCTGCTGCGACCGGTGGGTCTACGCGAACTACGGCTGCCCGCCCGGCCACGCCAACTGCCATGACAACTTCCACGTCGCGCTCGAGGCGCTCGGCATCGCGCCGCCGCTGGTGCCGAACCCGCTGAACCTGTGGATGAACATCCCGGTCAGCGACAACCGGCGCCTGGCGATCGAGCCGCCGGTGAGCCGACCGGGCGACCGCGTCGTGCTGCGCGCGCTGATGGACTGCGCGGTCGTGATGTCGGCCTGCCCGATGGACGTGACGCCGATCAACGGCGCCGGCTGCCGGCCGATGGACGTGCAGTATCGCGTGCTGGCGCGCGCCGCCTAGGCACTCGTCGCGGCTCTCTCCCGCGAGGGCTTCAACCTGACGGCTTCCGGCAGCGAAACGGGTTCGCCCGCGGTGATCCAGTCGGCGGCGAGCGTGCCGATGATGGGTGAAAGCTGGATGCCGTAGCCGCCCGCGCCGGCCGCGGCGACCAGCATCGGCTCGTCGGCGCTCAACGGGCCTACCAGCGGGCGGCCGTCGGGCGACTTCGGATAGAGGCCGGCCCAGCCGCGGCCGAAGCCGGCGCCCGGCAGGCCCGGCAGCCGCTCGAGCAGGAGCTCGGCCAGCTCTTCCTTCGTCTTGTCGGCGAGCTGCTGATCGTAATCGTCCGGATCGCTCCCCTCGGTATCGTAGGAGCGGTGCGTCTCGGCAATCAGCTCGTCGGCGCGCTCGTGGCGGAAGTT
Organism: Alphaproteobacteria bacterium; assembly: GCA_023150455.1. Lineage (GTDB taxonomy): Bacteria > Pseudomonadota > Alphaproteobacteria > JAEULC01 > JAEULC01 > JAEULC01. The sequence goes on from JAKLKW010000225.1 coordinate 4,893, forward strand.
CAGTCCGGTGCCGCCGCTGCCCGGGACGTAGTCCATCACCATCGGCATGACGTAGGGCAGTGGCGCGGGCAGCTTGATGGTGACGGCCTCGTGGCGCTCGGCAATGACGGGCAGCTCATGGCCGAACAGCTTCGCCACCTGGCTGGCCCAGGCGCCGGGCGCCAGCACGACGCCGTCGGCGTCGATGTCGCCCGCCGTGCTGCGCAGCCTGTAGCCGGTCTTCGTTCGCCCGGCAGCGACCAGCCGGCACCGCTGCTTCACGATGCCGCCGCGCGCGCGGATCATCTCGACGAGCAGACCGCAGTACAGGTGCGGGTCGAGATAGCCGTCGTTCGGCCCGAACAGCGCGCCGGCGATGCCGTCGGTGCTGATATGCGGCACCAGCTTCCTGATCTCCTGCGGCGTCAGCACGCGGGCATGGCGCAAGCCGAACTCCGCCTGCATCGCGACGCTCTTCTCGAAGAGGTCCAGGTCCCCGGCCGTCCGGCCCAGCCGCATGTAGCCGATGTGGCGGAAGTCGAGCCCGTGCTGCTTCCAGCCCAGCATCCGCCGGACGCTCAAGGCCCGCATCTGGATCTCGAAGCGGTCGACGTGCTGCGTGCCGACCACGCCGATCGACCGGCCGCTCGAGCCCGACGCCGCGTGGTCGGCCTCGATCACCGTGACCGCTACGCCGCGCTCGGCCAGGCTGAGCGCCGTCGCAAGCCCGAGCGTGCCGGCGCCGACGACGACAATGCGCCGCGTGTCGCTCACTCCGGCAGCTTCGCGCTGTCCGGCACCACGATGGCGAAGCGGTCGGCGAGCTCCACCAGCGCCGCGCGGTGCAGCGTGGCGGCGTCGACCACGCCGCCGTCCGGCGCGGGCAGGTCGCGCGTCGCGGCGGCGCCGGCGACCACCGTCGTGCGGTAACCGAGGTCGAGCGCGGCGCGCACGGTGGAGCTGACGCACATATGCGTCATGAAGCCGGCCACGATCAGCTCCTTGCGGCCGGTCTTCTTCAGGACCTGGTCGAGCTCGGTCTTGGCGAAGGCGTTCGGCAGCGGCTTCTTCACCACGGCTTCGCCGGCGATCGCGGCGATCTCGGGCGCCTCCTTGCCGCGCGGCGCGTCGAGGTCGAACAGCCCGCCCGGCCGGCCCTGGTGCACGACATGGATCACCGGCGCGCCGGCCTTGCGCGCGCGCTCGACCAGGCGCTTCGCCTCGGTGAGCGCCGGCCTGGCACCGGGGAGGGCCAGCGCGCCGTCGACATATTCCATCTGGCAGTCGATCAGCACGACGGCCGCGTTCGACAGGGCGCTCGGGGTCAGCGGCGCGCCGGCCATCTCGAGCAGGGTCTTGGGACGGGACATGGCGATTCCTTATGGCGAGGGACGATCCAGGCACTTCTCGGCCGCCTGGAACGGCAGCAGCACGCAGTCGAAGCGGCTCTTGTGCCTGGCGACCGGCTGGAACATGGCGAGCTCGGGCCAGGCGTCCGCGGGCGGCGGCTTGCCGTTCTTCAGCATGCGCCTGAGGGCCGCGGCGTTGGCGGCGATCGCCTGGGACGGCGCGCCGGGCGCGCGGAGGCCGAGCATGGCGGCGGCCGCCTGGCACAAGAGGCAGCCCTTGACCGTGTGGCGCAGCTGGCCGATCTGGCCGTTCTTCAGCGTCATCTCGATGCTGACGCGGTCGCCGCAGAGCGGGTTGTCGACCGTGGCGCTGCGCTCGGGCTTGTCGAGCTTGCCGGCGCCGTGGCCGGCGCGCGCCAGCGCGACGATGGCGTCCTGGTAGAGATCCTCGCTCATGCGAGCGCCCGCTTCGCGTCGGCCACGCCCCTGAGCAGCGCGTCGATGTCGGCCTCGGTGTTGTAGGGCGCGACCGAGGCGCGGCTGCAGCCGGGGATGCCGAAGCGGCGCATCAGCGGCTCGGCGCAGTGATGCCCGCCGCGCAGCGCCACGCCGAAGCGGTCGCTGAGCCACTGGCACAGGTCGTGCGGATGCACGCCGTCGACCGCGAACG
>JAKLKW010000226.1 GCA_023150455.1 Alphaproteobacteria bacterium
CTTGTCGACCTCGAGGTTGATGACCGGCTCGTTGAGCACGAAGCTGTCGACCTCGACCGAGCGCGACAGCAACGGCATAACCTTCACCGACACGACCAGGCTTCTCAGCGTGGCCATTTCCTTCGCCTGGCCGCCGGGTACATTGGCCAGCGCGACGTCGCTCGCCTCGATGCCGATATTGGGCCACAGCGTGGTCTTGATCGGTCCCCGCAGCTTCAGGTCGCGACCCAGCGCGTCCTTGGCGGTCGCCTCGATCTGCGGCTTGTAGCTGTTGGCATCCAAGGTCAGAACGAAGGCCGCGATGCCGCCGACGACCAGGACGACAAGGACGACCAAGCCAATGAGAACCTTTTTCATCGGTACCTCCTCCCGCGGCGCGGCCCGGCCAGGGGCCGAGCGCGATTGCCGCCTCCTCGCAGCGTCGACATCATACCGAAGCGCGGAGACGACTCGTTGGTTTGGGTCATGACCCGAATGGCGCCGGGTCGGCGCTTTCCCCCCTGCTCGCGTACCCGTCTAGTATTCCGGCGCGACTGTACCATATGGTTGAACGGGTCCCGACTTACCCGGATTGATCAACGAACGCGGGCGCACTAAGTTGCCGGTGCGCCTGCATGCGGCGCAAAGCGGACGCACTCCATGCATTGGACCGTAATGACAACGACGCGGGTCGGCGCGGCCCTGCGCATTTGGACGGCGGCTTTGATGGCCCTCATCGCGGCTTGGCTGGCGGCGCCTTGGCCGGCGGCGGCCTCGGTCGACGGCGCGCAGGCCTTCATCCGGACCCTGGGCGACCGCGCGGTCAAGATGATGAACGGCCGCGACGACCGGCGCGAAGGGTTGGAAAGGCTGATCCAGGACGGCCTCGACATCCCGGGCCTCGGGCGCTACGCGCTCGGCTCGTTCCTGCGCCAGTCCAATCCCAAGAAGGTCGAGGAATATCTCAGTTTGTTCCGCGACTACGCGATCATGGCCTACCCGAACCTGATGGGTAAGCTGAACCTGCGGCAGTTCGAGATCCTGTCCGCCAAGGCGATCGACCCCGATTCGAGCTACGTGGTCACCCGCATCGGCTACGGCGAGAAGGAGACGATCGAGGTCGGCTGGTACGTGCGCGAGGCGCCCAAGGGCCACTACAAGGTCCAGGACGTGCAGCTCGAGGGCTACTCGCTACGCAGCTTCCAGCGCGCCAAGTTCGAGAAGATCCTGCGCGACCGCTGGATCGACGGGCTGATCAAAGTGATGCAGGCCTGGGTGGCGAACGGACGGGAAGAACCGTACCTGCAATAGGAATCAGGACGTACGCTCGTACACGTACTCGTCGCATCCCGAGCCGAACAAGCCGATATGCCGCGGGGTGACGTTGCTCCGCACATGGCGGAAGCCCAGCCGAGCCATCAGTCGTTCGACCTCGGGCTCGGCGATCGATTCGTACGGGTAGCCGCCCAGCCAGTCATGGATGTCATGCAGGAAGTCCATGCCGCGCTGCTTGGGATAGTCGCTTCGGAACCGCACGAAATCCTGGCCGGCCAAGCGTGCGCGGAACCGGTAGAGCGCGACATAGGCGGCGCGGATGCGCGCCTGCGTGGCCGGCGCCGCGCCGCTGTAGATGCGCTTTTCGATCCTCCACAGCGGGCAGAGCCAGGTCCGGCGATAGAGCGCGAAGGCGAGCAGCCCGCCCGGCCGGGCGAGCGCCGCGGCGCGCTCGATCGCGCGGACCATGGCGCCGGTGTGGTGCAGCACGCCCCAGGAATAGACCAGGTCGAAGCGGCCCGTCTGCGCCGGGTCCAGCGCCAGGATGTCGGCCTCGCGCACGTCGTAGCGCGCGCCTTGCGGCGCCAGGTGCGCGAGCACGGCGCGGGTGGTGGCGACGCTCTGCGGATCGCGGTCGAGCGCCAGGACGGACGCCGCACCGAGGCGCAAGGCTGCGAGGCTGTGCAGGCCCGATCCGCAGCCGACGTCGACCATGCTGCCGCCGCGCACGCCTTCCGGCCCGACGAGCGCCTGCATGCAGCGCTCGGACCAGGCGACCTGCTCCGCGCCGATGCCCTCCGCATAGGACGCCCAGTTCTCGCCGAAAGCGAAGTGCGTGGTCACGCTGCGCCCATCAGCAGGTCGCGCGCCAGCGCCTCGACATCCGCCGGCGACAGCGCGCGGGCGTTGCGCGTCACCATGGGCTGGTTCTCGGGCCAGGCCGCAGCCGCGGCGAGGTGCAGCGCGTCGCCGGCCGCCAGGCCCAGGTCCGCCAGCGAGGGCGACAGGCCGATGCGCCGCAGCAGCGCGTCGTAGGCGGCGGGCAGGCGGGAAGCCAGCGTCGCGTCGTCCGCGCCCGCGAGGCCCATCGCGCGCGCGACACGCGCATGCGCTTGCGGCGCCGCAGCCGCGTTTCCCGGCAAGGCGACACGCAGGCCCAAGGCGACGGCGCGACCGTGATGCACGTGGGCGAACGAGCCCAGCGCATGGCCGAGCGCGTGCGCCACGCCGGTGCCGGCCTCGTCGATCGCCATGCCGGCGAGCGACGCGGCCACCTGCATCGCGCCACGCGCCTCCAGATCGTCGCCATGGCGCACCGCGCGCTCGAGATGCGTCGCGACCAGGCGGATGGCGGCGAGGCCGAAGGCCTCGGCGATCGGGTGCGCACCCTTGACGGTGCAGGCCTCGATCGCGTGCACCAGCGCGTCGGCGCCGGTCGCCGCCGTTGCCGCGGCGGGCAGGCCCGCGGTCAGCGCCGGATCGAGCACGGCCAGGGACGCGCGCAGCTCGTCGCCCCAGGCCCATTGCTTGCGCCCGTCCGCCGCGGCGAACACCGCGGTGCGCGTCGTCTCGGATCCCGTGCCGGCGGTGGTCGGCACCAGCACGATCGGCGGGTGCCTCTCCGGCAGGGGATTGGCGCAGAGCGCGTAATGCGCGGCCGGCCGGTCGGCGCCGCAAACGGCGGCGGCGAGTTTCGCCACGTCCATCGCCGATCCGCCGCCGAGGCCGATCACGGAAGCGGCGCCGCGCGCAGCTTCCGCCGCCGCGTCGATCGACGCGATGGCCGGCTCGGGGCGGACCTGGTCGAACAGGATCGCATCGTGGCCCGCGCGCCGCAGCGCGTCTTCGGCGCGCGCGGCGAGGCCTGCGCGCACCACGCCGGGATCGGTGACGACCAGCACGCGCGCGCGATCGCCCGCCAGCGCGGCCACGTCCGCGCCGAGCTCTTCGATGCGGCCGGCGCCGAAGGCGACGCGCGTGGCGCCGGCGAAGGTGAAGGGCACGATGGTCATGCAAGGGGCCTTGGCTGCGAGAAACGTCGATCGCGAAGGAACGCGGATGGCGTCGGGACCGTTATCGTATCCGGCCCCGACGGTCCGGAGCTCGCTTCATGTATATCAGCCCCCTGATCTTCAGTCCGCTGATCGCGCTGATCGCCGGCATCCTGATCCTCGTGATGCCGCGGCTGCTCAACTTCATCGTGGCGATCTACCTGATCGTCATCGGCGTCACCGGGCTGTGGCCGCACCTGTTGCGCTGATCAAGCGGCCTCGCGAAACGCCTTGAACGCCTGCGTCATGCCGGCGACGGCCGCGTCGTAGATCTGCTTGCCCTTCTCGGGCGTGGCGAGCGACGGGTCGCTGCCGATGCGGCCGTCGGGGAAGCGGCTGCGGTAATCGGCCGCACCGAAGAAGCGGCCCGCGGGCGCCAGCGGCGGATCGAGGTGCGCCGACTTGACGTGCTGCGGAAAGCGATACCAGGTCATCGCCACTTCCGAGGGCGTCGCGTGGCTGCCCTCGCGCCCGCCGAACAGCTCGCGCGACAGCGTCTTCACCTGCTCGCATTCCCACCAGTTCGCCAGCACGCAGCGCGGCTCGGGCCGGTTGGAGCGCTCGGACGCGGCGCCGGCAGCGGCGGCGTAGCCGGCGTAGATCTCGTAGAACGCCGCGTTGACCGAGGCGATGTTGCCGCCGTGGCCGTTGATGAAGAAGAAGCGCCGGAAGCCGTGGGCCGAGAGCGTGTTCACGTAGTCGCCGATATAGGCGATCAGCGTCGAGGGCCGCAGCGTGATGCTGCCCGGGAAGGCGGCGTGGTGCACCGCCATGCCAATGTTGATCGTGGGTCCGACCAGGGTCTCGGTGTTCTCGCCCACGCCTTCGGCCACCATCTCCGCCGTCAGCGCGTCGGTGCCGATCAGCCCCGTCGGCCCGTGCTGCTCGGTCGAGCCGATCGGGACGATGACCTCGGCGCGGGACTTCAGGTAGGCCTCGATCTCGGGCCAGGTCGACAGGTGCAGACGCATGCGGGCTCCTTCAAGGGGCTTCCGGCGCATCTTGTGCGTCGTGCCCGATCTGTCAATAATCGCGGCCATCTGGAACGAGCTTGGCCGCGCCGCGGTGACGGCATGGCCCAGCCTTGGGGGAGCCTCTAGGAAACGCCATGGCCGACGAACTCTTTGCCGTTTCGCCCGAATGGTCCAAGCGCGCCTGGATCGACGCCAAGAAATACGACGAGATGTACCGGCGCTCGGTCAAGGACCCGGAGGGGTTCTGGGCCGAGCAGGCCAAGCGCCTGGATTGGGTCAAGGCGCCCACCAAGATCAAGGACGTGTCCTTCAGCGGCAGCGTGCACATCCGCTGGTACTACGACGGCGTGCTCAACGCGTCCTACAACTGCCTCGACCGGCACCTGGCCAAGCGCGGCGACCAGACCGCGATCGTCTGGGAAGGCGACAACCCGAAGGAGGACGCGAAGATCACCTATCGCGACCTGCACAAGCGGGTGTGCAAGCTGGCCAACGCGATGAAGGCGCTCGGCGTCAAGAAGGGCGACCGCGTCACCATCTACCTGCCGATGATCCCGGAAGCGGCGGTCGCCATGCTGGCCTGCGCGCGCATCGGCGCGATCCATTCCGTCGTGTTCGGCGGCTTCTCGCCGGAATCGCTGGCGAACCGCATCCAGGACTGCGATTCCAACCTGCTGATCACGTCGGACGAGGGCCTGCGCGGCGGCCGGCCGATCCCGCTCAAGGCCAACGCCGACACGGCGCTGCAGAAATGCCCGACCATCCAGCATGTCATCGTGGTCAAGCGCACCGGCGGCAAGGTCAACTGGATCACGGGCCGCGACCACTGGTACCACGAGTTGACCGACATTGCGTCGGCCGACTGCCCGCCCGAGCCGATGGACGCGGAGGACCCGCTGTTCATCCTCTACACCTCGGGCTCGACCGGAAAGCCCAAGGGCGTCCTGCACACGACCGGCGGCTATCTCGTCTACACGGCGCTGACGCACCAGTACGTGTTCGACTACCACGACGGCGATGTCTTCTGGTGCACGGCCGATGTCGGCTGGGTCACCGGCCACAGCTACATCGTCTACGGGCCGCTCTCGAACGGCGCGATCTCGCTGATGTTCGAGGGCGTGCCGAACTACCCCGACGCGTCGCGCTTCTGGCAGGTGGTGGACAAGCACAAGGTCGACATCTTCTACACCGCGCCGACCGCGATCCGCGCGCTGATGCGCGAGGGCGAGGCGCCGGTGAAGAAGGCGTCGCGCAAGTCGCTGCGCCTGCTCGGCACGGTCGGCGAGCCGATCAATCCCGAGGCGTGGCTGTGGTACCACCGCGTCGTCGGCGAGCACCGGTGCCCGATCGTCGACACGTGGTGGCAGACCGAGACCGGCGGCATCCTGATCACGCCGCTGCCCGGCGCCATCGCGCAGAAGCCGGGCTCGGCGACCAAGCCGTTCTTCGGCATCCAGCCGGCGCTGGTCGACGGCGAGGGCAAGCTGCTCGATGGCGCCGCGTCGGGCAATCTCTGCATCAGCGATTCCTGGCCCGGGCAGATGCGCACCGTGTTCCGCGACCACGACCGCTTCGTGCAGACCTATTTCTCGACCTACAAGGGCAAGTACTTCACCGGCGACGGCTGCCGGCGCGACGCCGACGGCTACTACTGGATCACCGGCCGCGTCGACGACGTGATCAACGTCTCGGGCCACCGCATCGGCACGGCCGAGGTGGAAAGCGCCTTGGTGGCGCACCCGAAGGTGGCCGAGGCCGCCGTCGTGGGCTATCCGCACGACATCAAGGGCCAGGGCATCTACGCCTACGTGACCTTGAAGGTCGGCCAGAACCCGTCGGAGGAGCTGCGCAAGGAGCTGGCGCAGTGGGTGCGCAAGGAGATCGGGCCTATAGCGACTCCGGACCTCATTCAATGGGCGCCCGGCCTGCCCAAGACGCGCTCGGGCAAGATCATGCGCCGCATCCTGCGCAAGATCGCCGAGAACGACTACTCGAACCTCGGCGACACCTCGACCCTGGCCGATCCGGCGGTGGTGACGGACCTCGTCGACAACCGGATGAACCGGCCGGCTTGACGCAAGTCAATGCGGTTGCCCGCCGCCTGTGCGAGTTTCCCCCGCCGCTCGAAGGGGGCACCGATGTCCAAGGTTCCGCTCTGCTGGTTCAGGCGCGTGGCCGACGAGTTCGATCGCCTCGCAACTGAATTGAGTGCGGCGGCCCGAGCGGCCGATCGAAGCACGGCCACGGAGCTGGCCACGCGCGCCGAGGCCATTCGCAGGGACTGCGGCTGCGCGACACACGCCCCCGGCGAAGCGCATTCGCCGCAGGGCAAGACCCCTGCGGCGAAAGCACGGCTGCGGCTCGTCGAACGCTGACGGCCGAGTGCCGCCGGGCGGCGGCGCTCAGGCCGCCCTGACGCTGGCGATGAACTTGTCGACCTCGGCGCGCAGCGTCTCGGCCTGCTTGGCCAGCTCCGACGAGGCGCCGTTCATCTGCGTCGCCGCCGCGCCGACCTCGCCCGAGGCCTGGGTCACCGAGGCGA
>JAKLKW010000227.1 GCA_023150455.1 Alphaproteobacteria bacterium
CCGGGCGCCCGCCGCGCGAGACCACCGCGGCGATGTCGTCGCGCCTGGCCGCGGCGACCAGCGCCGCGGCGGCGCCGGTGCTGGCGCCGAAATAGCCGATGTCGAGGGCGTGCGTGCCGGGGTTCGCGCGCAGCCAGTCCGTCGCCAGCAGCAGCCGGCTCGCCAGCAGCGCGATGTCGAACACGTTGGCGCGGTCGTCGGCCTCCTCCGGCAGCAGCAGGTCGAACAGCAGCGTCGCGAGCCCGTGCGATTGCAGCGCGGCCGCGACGCGCGTGTTGCGCGGGCTCAAGCGGCTGCTGCCGCTGCCATGGGCGAAGACGACGATGCCGGCGGCGTCGCGCGGCGTCGAGAGGATGCCCTCGAGGCCGATCGGCCCGATGCGCACGTCCTGCCGCGCGATCATGGTGGCGGGGGATGTCGCGGACATCGCGTGCCTCGACGGTGCCGCCGCGCGGCCTAACGCAGGACCTCGGAGAAGCGGTCTTCCTCGTCGATGATGCTCTGCTCCTGCCCGAAGAAGTCGCGCCGCGAGACGAGCCCGACCAGCTTGCCTTCGTCCACCACCGGCAGGTGGCGATAGTGCCCGTCCTGCATCATGCGCAGCGCATCGATCGCGAGGGTCGCGCGCGTCACGCAGTTGGGATCCTTGGTCATCACGTCGGCCAGCTTCGCCTTGGCCGGATCCAGCGCCGCAGCGACGACGCGCGTGACCATGTCGCCGCTGGTGAAGATCCCCTTGGGCCGGCCCTTCGTCGTGACCACGACGCAGCCGCATCCCTTGTCCTTCATCAGGCGCGCCGCGTCGGCGACGCTCGCGCCCGGCGGCAGCTGATGGACGGGAGACTGCATCGCCACTTCCACTCGGCGCAGCATGGGACTCTCCTTGCGCGGCGGACCAATCGTCCACCTGTTTCGTAAGCCGGAACACCCGAAGCCGCTTTGATCGAAATCAATCCGGGCCGGGGTGTCTACTGCGACGCAGCATGGACCGATCCGGCGCCGCGGCAATTGATTCAGATCATGCCGGCCGGGCGACCTCAAGCGTAGCTTTCCAGCCGACATACGCGAACGAATTGCAGCCCCGCGGGGACGGATGCCGCCCGACACGCCAGCGACCACCCGTTTCGACGCCCTGGCCGTGAAACGCCAGTTTCCCGGGCTGGCGGACGAGCGGCTGCATTACCTCGACAACGCCGCGACGGCGCAGATGCCCGAGGCGGTGTTCGACGCGATGCGGCGGTTCGAAACCGACGCCCGCGCCAACGTGCATGGCGGCTCGCACCGGTGCGCGCGCCGCGCCATGGACGCCTATGCCGAGGCGCGCTCGCGCGTCGCGCGTTTCCTCAACGCCGCCTCGTCCAACGAGGTGGTCTTCACCTACGGCGCCACCGCGGCGATCAACCTCGCCGCCTATTCCTTCGGCCAGTCCCTGCAGCCGGGCGACATCGTGCTTCTGTCGGTGCTCGAGCATCACAGCAACCTGGTGCCCTGGCAGAAGCTGGCGGAGCGCCGGGGCGTGGTGCTGCGCTTCCTGCCGATGACGGAGGACGGCCGCATCGACCTCGACCGCGTCGAGGAGGAAGCGGCCATGGGCTGCCGGCTGATCGCGCTGACGCATTGCTCGAACGTGACCGGGGCCGTCACCGACGTGGCGCGGGTGGTCAGGGCGGCGCGCGCGAACGGCGCCAGGGTGCTGATCGACGGCGCGCAGCTCGCCCCGCACACGCCGCTCGACATGCGCGCGCTCGGCGTCGATTTCTATGCCTTCTCCGGCCACAAGACCTTCGGGCCGACCGGCATCGGCGTGCTGTGGGGCCGCCGCGAGCTGCTCGACTCCATGCCGCCCTTCCTGACCGGCGGGCAGATGATCCAGAAGGTGACGCTCGAGGGCGCGACCTTCCGCGACCCCCCCTTCCGGTTCGAGGCGGGCACGCCGCCGATCGCCCAGGCGATTGGGCTCGGCGCCGCGCTCGACTGGATGCTGACGCTCGACTGGAAGGCGATCCGCGAATACGAGCTCCGCCTGACGCGCCGGCTGCTGGCCGGCCTGGCGCAGCTTTCGGGCGTGCGCGTGATCGGTCCCACCGACACGGCCAGCCGCCGCGGCGTCGTGTCGTTCCATGTCGAGGGCTGCACGCCCGACGAGGTGTGCCGCGCGCTCGACATGCGCGGTCTGGCGCTGCGCGGCGGCTATCACTGCGCCCAGCCGCTGTTCGCCGCCGCCGGCGTCGACGGCGCGGCGCGCGCGAGCCTCGCGCCCTACAACACCGAGGCCGATATCGACGTGCTGCTCGACGCGCTCGGCCGGCTGGTCGGGCGCAACGACGCGGCGCGCATGGCCGCGGGCCACGCATTCCCGGCGCAGGGGTGAACGCGATGCCGGACCTGCCGCATTCCAATGCCGACCGGCCGCCGGTCATCCGCAAGCCGCGATCGGGCTGGGCGGTCGAGCCGAACATGCCCGATTACGAGGCGGCGTGCGCAACGTTCTCGTGGGCGGCCGCGCGGGGCGCGCTCGGCGGTTTGCCCGGCGCGACCGGGCTCAACATCGCGCACGAGGCGGTGGACCGCCATGTCCTGGCCGGGCGCGGCGACAAGGTCGCGATCCGCTGGCTGGGCAGGAACGGGCAGCGGCGCAAGCTGACCTATCGCCAATTGGCCGAGGACAGCGCCCGCTTCGCCAACCTGCTGCGCGGGCTCGGGCTCGCGAAGGGCGACCGCGTCTTCGCGCTGCTCGGCCGCGTGCCCGAGCTCTATGTCGCCGCGCTCGGCAGCCTCAAGGCGGGCTGCGTGTTCTGCCCGCTGTTCTCGGCCTTCGGACCCGAGCCGGTCCGTGCACGCCTCATGATCGGCGAAGGCCGCGCCCTGGTCACCAGCCCGACGCTGTACGCCCGCAAGGTCGCCGGCATCAGGGCCGAGCTGCCGGCGCTCGCGCATGTCCTGCTGACCGCCGAAGAGGGCGCCACGCCGCCCGACGGAGCGATCGACCTCGCGCGCGAGCTCACGGCATGCGCGCCGGACTTCACAGTCCCGCCGACCGACCCGGAGGATCCCGCGCTGCTGCACTTCACCAGCGGCACGACCGGCCGGCCGAAGGGCGCGCTGCACGTGCACGGCGCCGTCGTCGCGCATCACGCGACCGGCCGGCTGGCGCTCGACCTGCATCCCGACGACGTCTTCTGGTGCACGGCCGATCCCGGCTGGGTGACCGGCACGTCCTACGGCATCGTCGCGCCGCTCACCAACGGCGTCACCATGGTGGTCGACGAGGCCGACTTCGAGATCGAGCGCTGGTACCGCATCCTCGCGGGCGAGCGCGTGACGGTCTGGTACACGGCGCCGACCGCGGTGCGCATGATGATCCGCGCCGGCGACGCGCTGGCGCGCGGCCACGATCTCTCGGCGCTGCGCTTCATGGCCAGCGTCGGCGAGCCGCTCAACGCCGAGGCGGTGGAATGGGGCCGCATGGCGCTCGGCCGGCCGTTCCACGACAATTGGTGGCAGACCGAGACGGGCGGCATCATGATCGCCAACTTCGCCGCCATGGACATCAAGCCGGGCTCGATGGGCAAGCCGCTGCCCGGGATCGAGGCCGCCATCGTCAGGCGCCGCGACGACGGCACGCTCGAGCTGGTCGACCGGCCGGGCGAGCAGGGCGAGCTGGCGCTTAAAGTCGGCTGGCCGTCGATGTTCCGCGCCTATCTGGGCGAGCCCGAGCGCTACGCCAAGTGCTTCAGCCAGGGCTGGTACCTGAGCGGCGACCTCGCCCGGCGCGACGCCGACGGGTACTACTGGTTCGTCGGCCGCGCCGACGACGTGATCAAGACCTCGGGCCACCTGATCGGCCCGTTCGAGGTGGAAAGCGTGCTGTTGCAGCATCCGGCCGTGGCCGAGGCCGGCGTGATCGGCAAGCCCGACCCGGTCGCCTTCGAGGTCATCAAGGCTTTCGTCACGCTGAAGGCCGGCCAGGCGCCGAGCGAGCAGCTCAGGCGCGACATCGTGGCCCATGCGCGCAAGAAGCTCGGCGCCGCGGTGGCGCCGAAGGAGCTCGATTTTGCACAGGACCTGCCGAAGACGCGCTCGGGCAAGATCATGCGCCGGCTGCTGAAGGCGCGCGAGCTCGGGCTGCCGGAAGGCGACATCTCGGCGCTGGAGAAAACCTCATGACCGCGCGGGCCGACAAGGTCCATCTCGGGCGCGAGCACCTCATCGGCCTGCTCAGGCAGATGCTGCTGATCCGCCGCTTCGAGGAGCGCTGCGTCGAGCTCTACAGCGCCGGGAAGATCCGCGGCTTCCTGCATCTCTACATCGGCGAGGAGGCGAACGCCGTCGGCGTCATGCAGGCGCTGGGGCCCGAGGACGCGATCGTGTCGACCTACCGCGAGCACGGCCACGCGCTCGCCCGCGGCGTCTCCGCGCGCGCGATCATGGCCGAGATGTACGGCAAGGTCGAAGGCACCAGCCGCGGGCGCGGCGGCTCGATGCACATCTTCGACGCCGCCACGCGCTTCTACGGCGGCAACGCCATCGTCGCCGGCGGCCTGCCGCTCGCGGTCGGGCTCGCGCTCGCCGACAAGATGCAGGGGCGGAACCGCGTCACCGCCTGCATCTTCGGCGACGGCGCCGCGGCCGAGGGCGAGTTCCACGAAAGCCTCAACCTGGCGGCGCTGTGGAAGCTGCCGGTGCTGTTCGTGTGCGAGAACAACTACTACGCCATGGGCACGGCGCTCGCCCGGGCGCAGTCGCAGACCGATCTCGCGCGCCACGCCGAGAGCTACGCCATGCCGGCCGAGGCCGTCGACGGCATGGACGTGGTCGCGGTCGAGGTCGCGGCGCACCGCGCGGTCGCCGCGGTACGCCAGGACGGCGGCCCGTATTTCCTGGAGAACCGCACCTACCGCTTCCGCGCCCACTCGATGTTCGACCCCGAGCTCTATCGCGGCAAGGCCGAGGTGGAGGAGTGGAAGAAGAAGGACCCGATCCCGCGCCTGGAAACCTGGCTCACGGAGGCGGGGTTGCTGCACGCCGACGACCTGCCGCGCATGGAGGAAGCGATCTCCGCCGAGATCGAGGACGCGGTTGCCTTCGCCGAGGCCGGGCACTGGGAACCGGTCGAGGACTTGGCGCGCGACGTCACCACACCGCCCGGCAGGCCCGAGCGCGAGGCGGCGGCATGACGACGACCACCTATCGCGAGGCCGTGCGCACGGCGTTGCGCGAGGCGCTCACGCGCGACAGCCGCACCTTCCTGATGGGCGAGGACGTCGGCCGCTACGGCGGCACCTATGCCTGCAGCAAGGGGCTGATCGACGAGTTCGGGCCCGAGCGCGTGCGCGACGCGCCGCTGTCGGAATCGGCCTTCGTCGGCGCCGGCATCGGCGCGGCGATGGCCGGCATGCGCCCGATCGTCGAGATCATGACGGTGAACTTCTCGCTCCTGGCGCTCGACCAGATCGTCAACAACGCGGCGACGCTCCGGCACATGTCGGGCGGGCAGTTCAGCGTGCCGCTGGTGATCCGCATGGCGACCGGCGCCGGCCGCCAGGTGGCGGCGCAGCATTCGCACAGCCTGGAGTGCTGGTACGCGCATATCCCGGGTATCCGCGTGCTGGCGCCCGGCACGCTGGAGGACGCGCGCGGCATGCTGTGGACGGCCTTGCAGGACCCGGACCCGGTCGTGATCTTCGAGCACGCCGCGCTCTACAACATGGAAGGCGAGCTGCCCGATACGGCCGGGCCGGTCGACATCGAGCGCGCGGCGGTGCGCCGGCCGGGGCGCGACGTGACGCTGATCGCCTTCGGCGCCAACCTGCACAAGGCGATGGAAGCGGCCAGGCTGTTGGCCGCGGAGAAGATCGAGGCCGAGGTGATCGACCTGCGCAGCCTGCGCCCGCTCGACGACGCCACCATCATGGCCTCGGTGCGCAAGACCAGGCGTGCGGTCGTGATCGACGAGGCCTGGCGCACCGGCAGCCTGGCGGCCGAGGTCAGCGCGCGCGTCATGGAGCAGGCCTTCTACGACCTCGACGCCCCGGTCGGCCGCGTCTGCACGGAAGAGGTGCCGATCCCCTATCCCAAGCATCTCGAGGACGCCGCCCTGCCGCAGCCGGAGAAGATCGTCGCCGCCGTGAAGGCGCAGCTCGGCGCCCGTGCCTGAGTTCCGCATGCCCTCGCTCGGCGCCGACATGGAAGCCGGCACCCTGGTCGAATGGCTGAAGAAGCCGGGCGACGCGGTCGCGCGCGGCGACGTCATCGCCGTGGTCGAGACGCAGAAGGGCGCGATCGAGATCGAATCGTTCCAGCCCGGCATCCTGGAATCGCTGCTCGCCACCCCGGGCCAGAAGCTCGCCGTCGGCGCGCCGATGGCCTTCATCCGCGCCGCGGGCGAGACCGGGCCGGCACCGGTCGCTCCGGCGGCGCCCGTCATCGTGCCGAAGCCCGCCGCGGCGCCGGCCGCGGTGCCCGTGCCACCGCCGCATGGGCTCGCGCTGCCGTCGCTGCGCGTCTCGCCGGCGGCGCGCCGGCGGGCGGAAGAGCTCGGCGTCGACCTCGCGCGCGTCGCCGGCAGCGGGCCCGGGGGCGCGATCACCGTGGCCGATGTCGAAGCCGCCGCCGTCGCTGCCCCCAAGCCCGCCGCGCCGGTGCCGCTCGCCGGCATGCGCGAGGTCATCGGCGCCGCCATGGCGCGCTCCAAGCGCGAGATCCCGCACTACTATCTCGGCCACACCATCCATCTCGAGCCGGCGCTGAAGTGGCTCGAAGCCGAGAACTCCAAGCGGCCGGTGCCCGAGCGCGTCCTCTACGGCGCCCTGCTGCTCAAG
>JAKLKW010000228.1 GCA_023150455.1 Alphaproteobacteria bacterium
GTCGCGTTGGGCAGATGCCCGCCGAGCTCCAGCTCCTCCTCGAGCGGGAACAGGACGGTTTCGGCGAAGCGGCGCGCCCGCGCCTTCAGCTCCAGGTCGGCCGCCGGAATCGTCAGGTCCATCACGCTTTCTCCTTCGCCGCGCGCGGCACCACGACCGCGTCGACCGCAATGGCGCCGTCCGGCCCGGCGATCACCGGGTTGGCGTCGATCTCGGCGACGAGGTCGCCCAGGTCCGCGACCATGACCGAGAAGCGGGCGATCAGCGCCGCGAGCGCGCCCCGATCGCTCGGCGGATGCCCGCGCGCGCCGGACAGGACGCGGCCGAGCGGCTCCTGGCGCTCGATCGCCCGTCGCGCCGTCGCGGCATCGAACGGCGCCAGCTCGTGCGTCACGCTCGCCACGATCTCGACCAGCACGCCGCCGGCGCCGATCACCACGACCGGCCCGAACTGCGGGTCGAGGCTGGAGCCGAGCATCACCTCGACGCCGGAAGGCGCCATCGCGGCCACGAGCACGCGCGGCCCCAGCCGCGCCGCAAGCCCGTCATAGGCGGCCCGAAGCGCCGCTTCGTCCTGCAGGTGCAGCCGCACGCCGTCGCGCTCGGTCTTGTGCAGCACCCCCGGCGCGGCGGTCTTCAGCGCCACCGGATAGCCGATCGCCGCGGCGGCCGCCGCCGCGCCGGCGGCGCTGTCGGCGACGCGGAACGCCACGGTCGCGATGCCGTAGTCGCCGAACAGCGCCAGGCTCTCGGCTTCGTCGAGCGGACGCGGTTCCACCAGGCGCGCGCGCCAGCGCTGGCTCATGCCGGACGGCACCGGCGGCGGCGCCGACGGCGCGCGCGCCAGGAAGTCGCGGTAGCCCAGCATGCGGCGGATCGTCAGCATCGCCGAGGCCGTGCCGTCGATCACCGGCACGCCGATCGCGCCGAAGCGCCGGCTCAGCTCGTCGTGGCGGAGCTGCGTGTAGTTCGTCGCCAGCAGCAGCGGCTTGTGCGTTTGGCCGACCAGGGTCTCGTGCGACGCCAGGTAGCCCTCGCTGATGTAGAATCCGGTGCGGATATCGGCGAACTGCACGAGCAGCGCCGTGTCCGGATCGTCGTGCAGCGCCTGGCTGCAGTCGCGGAAGATGCCGACGAAGTCCTGCCCGGTGCCCCAGGCGTCGAGCGGGTTGCGCGCCTCGAGCCCGTAGTCCAGCCGCGCGGCGAGCTTCCGCCGCGTGTCGTCGGCGATGCGCGCGAAGGGGATGCGCATCTGCTCGGCGAGGTCGGTGATCATCTCGCATTCGCCGCCGGAATCGAGGATGGCGGCGAGCCCGCCGGGCGCGCAGCGCCGTCCCTGCGCGAAGGCCAGCAGCGCCGTGCCCAGCTCGTCCGGCGTGTCGACGCGGACGACGCCGTGGCGGCGGAACAGCGCGTCGTAGGCGGCGTCGTTGCCGGTGAGCGCGCCGGAATGGCCGAGCGCCTGGCGCGCGGCCTCGGCCGAGCGGCCGACCTTCAGCACGACGATCGGCACCTGCCGCTCGGCCGCCTTCTCCAGCGCGCGCACGAAGCCGGCCGGGTCGCGCACCGTCTCGATGAACAGGCCGATGACGCGCGTGCTGTCGAGGGTGAGCGCGTAGTCCATGTAGTCGGCCACCGTCGTCGCCACTTCCTGGCCCGGCGACACGCAGATGTTGAAGCGGAAGCGCGGATCGTTGTGGCCGATCGCGCCCCAGACGGACCCGGAATGGCTGATGAAGGCGATATGCCCGGGCCTCGGCTCGCGCGGCGCCGGGAACCCGGCCGCCCAGAAGCCGGCCTCGTCGTTGTAGAAGCCCATGCAGTTGCCGCCGCACACCGCCATGCCCGCCTCGCGGGCCCGCTTGCCCACGCGCTGGAGCAGCGGCGGATCGGCGTCGTTCTCGAGGTAGAGGCTGGCGAAGATCGTCGCGGCGCGCGCGCCGTGGGCGATCGCTTCCTCCAGCGCCGCCTCGATGCGCGCGTTGGCGACGCCGAGCACGACATGGTCGACGCGCTCCGGCAGGGACGCGAGGCTGGGGAAGCAGCGGAAGCCCTCGACCTCCTCGTAGCGCGGGTTGATCGGATAGACCGCGCCCGTGAAGCCCGAGCGTTTCGCCATGCGCAGCATGTCGTTGCCGGGGGAATTGGGGCGCGGCGAGGCGCCGACGAAGGCGACGGCGCCGGGAGCCAAGAGCGGAGACAAGGGATGTTGCATCGGGAAACCCGGAAAGTCGAGACCCGCCGCAGGCGCGGCGGGTCCCGGTGTCGAAGCGCCTTCAGCCGAGCTGGAACTTCTTCCACGCCTCTTCGTGCTTGGTCGAGTAGAGCGCGGCCTGTTCCTCGTTGATGATCAGCATGTCCTTGATGTTGTCGGGATGCATGACCAGCTTGCGGCCCTGGTAGGGATCGGCCTTGGCCGCGGCGCTGCCGAGCACCGGGCCATAGGTACCGAGCGGCAGCAGGCGGAGCTGCGCCTCCTCGCTGATCGCGTAGTTGATCACCTGCATCGCCTTGTCCTTGTGCGGCGTGCCCTTGGGCACGACATAGGCGTTGCCCCAGGCGATGCCGTCCTTGTAGGTCATGTCGACGGCCGTGCTCTCCTTCTTGGCGTCGAGGATGCGGCCGCTCCAGGCCGACGACATGGCGAGCTCGCCACTCGACAGCAGCTGCGGCGGCTGTGCGCCGGCGGTCCACCACACCTTCACGTGCGGCTTCAGCTCCCGGCACTTGGCGATCGCCTGCTTCACCTTCTCGTCGGTCGCCGGATAGATCTCGGACCGCTTCAGCCCCGCCGCCAGCAGCGCGGCCTCGTAGTTGTAGTAGAGCACGTTGTAGAGGCCGCGCGCGCCGGGGAAGTCCTTCACGTTCCAGAAGTCCTTCCAGGACTTGGGGCCCTTGCCCTCGGGGAACGCCTTGGTGTTCCAGGCGATCACGGTCGCGCCGATGCTGGTGAAGACGCCGTGCGGCGTGACCCAGCCCTTGTCGAGCTTGGAGGCGTCGACGATCTTGTAGTCGATCTCCTCGAGCAGCCCCTGGTTGCGTCCCTGGAAGATGAAGCGGCCGCCGACATCGACCAGGTCCCATTCGACCGCCTTGGCCTCGACCATCGCCTTGATCTTGGCGTAGGCGGTCGGCGACGTGTTGGCGATCGGGAAGCCCAGCTTCTTGGAGGCCGGGTCCATGAAGGCCTCCTTCTCGGTCGCGGACAAGGCGCCGCCCCAGGACACGAAGGTGAACGGACGTCCCTGGGCGCGCGCCGGGCGAACGCCCAGCGCGGCCGTGCCGGCCACGCCCGCGGCCGCGCCGGCGGTAGCGATCAAACGACGACGAGTCAGCATGTCAGGTTTCCTCCTCCGTACGATTGGACGTTGTCCCCGCTGAATTTGCGTCCGGCAGGATGCGGACGTCGCCTGGATCCCAGTCGATCGCGAGCCGGTCGCCGTCGGGCGCGCCGTCGCGCGCGAAACGGCGACAGACGACCGCTTGGCCGTTGCCGAGCGCCAGGCGCAGCGCCACCAGTTCGCCCAGGTAGACGCGTTCGACCAGTCGCGCCTCGAACCTGCCCGCGGGCGACACGCGCACCGACTCCGGGCGCACCAACGCCGCCCCCGGCGTGCCGGCGACCAGGCCCGCGGCCGCCGCGCCGGCGATCTCGCCCGCCATGCCGTCGACGCGGAGCCTGGCGCGCACGCCGTCGACCGCCGTCACGACGCCGCGCAGCAGGTTCGACTCGCCGAGGAAGCCGGCCACGAACGCGTTGTCCGGGCGGCGATAGAGCGTCTCGGCGTCGCCGATCTGCTCGAGCCTGCCCTCGCGCATGACCGCGATGCGGTCCGACATGACAAGCGCTTCTTCCTGGTCGTGCGTCACATAGATCGTCGTTCGGCGGTGCTGGCGATGCAGCCGCCGGACCTCCAGCTGCACGTGCTGGCGCAATTGCCGGTCGAGCGCGCCGAGCGGCTCGTCCATCAGCAGCACGTCGGGCTCGATCACCAGGGCGCGGGCCAGCGCCACGCGCTGCTGCTGGCCGCCCGAGAGCTGGCGGATGCCGCGCGCGCCGTAGCCGCCGAGGCGCACCATGCCGAGCGCGGCTTCGACGCGCCGCTCCAGATCGGCGCGCGGCACGCCGCGCGCGCGCAGGCCGTAGGCGACGTTGTCGAACACGCTCATGTGCGGGAACAGCGCGTAGTTCTGGAACACCATGCCGATGTTGCGCCGGCGCGGCGGCAGGTCGGTCACGTCCCTCGCGCCGATCAGCACGCGCCCGGCGCTGGGCGCCAGGTACCCGGCGGCGATGTTCAGCAAGGTCGTCTTGCCCGAGCCGCTCGGGCCCAGCAGCGTGAGGAACTCGCCCGCCATGATGTCGAGGTCGGTCGCCAGCAGCGCCTTGACGGCGCCGAAGTCGCGCGCGACGCCGCGGAAGGCGATCGTCTGCCCGCTGCCGGTCACGACGCCTCGCGGCGGCTCGCCAGCCGGAACAGCGCGAACAGCGCGACGGTCAGGACGATCAGCAGGCAGGATGCGACCGACAGCACGGGCGAGAACTCGAGCCGCACCGTCTCCCACATCTTGACAGGCAGCGTCTTGGCGCCGACGCCGGCAAGGAAGATCGACATCACCACCTCGTCGAAGGAGGTGATGAGCGAGAACACGGCGCCGCCGAACAGGCCCGGCAGGATGGTCGGCAACGTGACCGTCAAGAAGACGCGCACCGGCGACGCGCCCAGGCCTTCGGCCGCGCGCAGCCAGCTCGGGTCCAGGCTGCGCAGGCTGACGCCGACGTTCAGCACGACGAAGGGCAGGCACATCAGCACATGCGCGACGGCAAGGCCGAGCAAGGTGCCGGTCAGGCCCCAGTAGCGGCCGACATAGTAGAGCGACACGGCCGTGACGATGACCGGGACGATCATCGGGGCGACGATCAGCCCGGTCAGTGCGGCGCGCAGCTGTCCGCCCAGTCGCGCGAGCCCGAGCGCGGCCGCCGTGCCGATCGCCACCGACAGCACCGTGGCGATCGCCGCCACCTCGAGACTGGTCGCGAGCGAGCTCAGCCACTCCGAGTCGGCGAAGAAGCGGCCGTACCAGCGCAGCGACCAGCGCTCGGGCGGAATGCGGATGAAGGTGCCGTGGTTGAACGAGGCCGGTACCACCGCGAAGATGGGCAGGATCAGGAAGGCGAGCACGGCCGAGCCGAGGCCGTGCACGGCGAGGCGAAAGCCGATGCCGCGCGTCTCCATGTCAGCGCGCCTCCAACACGGCGCCGAGCGGCACGAACCGCGTCGCCAGCGCCAGCAGCGCCGCGATCGCCGCCAGCAGCAGGAACGACGCGGCGGCGGCGAGCGACCAGACCAGGCGCTCGTTGACCATGAGCTCGATCAGCATCGCCACGGTCAGGTTGGAGATGCCGCCGAGCAACGCCGGCGTGATGAAGAAGCCGAGCGACAGCAGGAACACGAACACCGCGCCGGCGCCGACGCCGGGCATGGTGAGCGGCAGGTAGACGCGGCGGAACGTCATCCAGGGCGATGCCGCCAGTCCGTCGCTCGCCAGCAGCAGGCGCAGGTCGATCCGCAGCATGTTGGCGTAGATCGGCAGGATCGCATAGGGCAGCAGCACGTGCACCATACCGATCAGCACGCCGGTGTTGTTGAACAGGAACTGCACCGGTCCGTCGACCAGCCCCGCGCCGACCAGCACGCGGTTGACCGGGCCGTTCTTCTCGAGCAGCAGGATCCACGAGAAGGTGCGGATCAGCACGCTGATCCACAGCGGGAACAGCACGCCATAGACGGCGAGCGTCAGGGCCCAGCCTTTGAGCCGGGTCAGCAGATGGGCGGTGGGATAGGCGAGGACCACCGAGATCGCCGTCACCACGACCGCGACGACCAGCGTGTTCCAGAACACGCGCAGATAGACCCAGTTGCCGAGGATCTCGCCATAGGCCGAAAGCGGGCCCTCCTCGGCGGTGACGCTCAGCTTGAACAGCACGGCCATCGGCACGACGAAACAGACGGCAAGGAACAACAGCGCCGGCAGCAGCAGAGCCGCCGTCACCAGATGTCCGCGCCGCGCCGCCGTCAGCACCATGGCCGGCCCTTCATGGCGTGCGCTTGAAGCGGGCATCGCGCCAGGCCAGCGCCGCCTGCAGCCCCTTCTCGCCGCGGATGCGGTTGAACTCGGTGCGCTCGGGGCCCGCGCCGGCCTCGATCAGCGTGTCGATGTCGAGCGACGCCAGCAGCGCCTGGCGCATGTTCATCATCTCGTAGGTGCGGTTGATGGCGCGCTTGGTCAGCGTGACCGAGAGCGGCGCGGCGGCCGCCATGTCGCGCGCGATGTCGAGCGCCTTGTCGAGCTCCTGCCCCGCCGGCACGACGTGGTTGACGATGCCGAGCGCGAGCGCGCGCGCCGCGTCGACCTTGTCGTTGCCGGTCAACAGCAGCTCCTTCGTCGCCTTCGGCCCGGCGATCCAGGGCAGCAGCAGCGCCACCATGCCCGAGCCGAAGCGCACTTCCGGCTCGCCGAAGCGCGTGCCCTCGGCGGCCACGGTCACGTCGCAGCTCAGCGCCATCTCGAACGCGCCGGCCAGGCAGAATCCGTGCACGGCGGCGATGGTCGGCTTCGGGCAGTCCCAGAACTGCATGAGGAAGTCGAAGTCGTACTCCAGCAGCGCGCGCCACTGCTCGACGGTCGTGATGTTGCGCGCGGCCGATTCCTTGAGGTCGAATCCGGCCGAGAAGGCGCGGCCGTTGCCGTGCAGCACGACCGCGCGGACGTCCGCCGCGTCGACGAAGCCCTCGAGCGCGGCGGTGACCTCC
>JAKLKW010000229.1 GCA_023150455.1 Alphaproteobacteria bacterium
CGGCCGGCGCGCTCTACGCCGCCTGGCAGGACTGGGCCGAGCGCGCGGGCGTCGACCCCGGCAGCCGGAAGCGCTTCAGCCAGGCGCTCGAAGCGCGCGGCTTCGCCCCCAAGCGCATCCGCACCGGCCAGCGCGGCTTCGCGGGGTTGACGCTGCGTGCGGCGGGCGGCGACGAAGCGTCATCCGTCATCATTCAATGGACTGAACCCCTCGGGCGAGACACGCGGTCAGAGTCGCAAGCGGCTCCCGCCGCATTTCGGCCGGCCGGCTCGCGCGGAGGGGCCGTGCTCCGTCCGTGGCAGGCTTCGATTCCGCGTCCTCCGCGCCTCCGCGTGGACCATCCGTCATCCGTCATCGCTGCCCTGCGCTGAACCCCTGGGGCGAGACACGCGATCGGAATCGCAGCGGCCTTCCCTCGCGCCGTGGGCGACGGCAGAGCGCCCGTGTTCGCGCGGCGTTGTGTGACCTGCTTCGCAGCCGCACCCCGTGCGCGCGGCTAGCGTGCCCGGCGGATCGAACCGATCCGGGCTCGAAGGGGGATGTCATGATGGAATCCTTCCTGCAGAACCTCGCAATGAGCGCGACCTTGGGCGCCGGCATGGCGATGGCGGCGGTCGCCGTCGCCTGTCTCGGCCTCTGGCTGCTCGGCATGGCCGATGGCGGCAATGGGCCGACCGCCGGGATCAAGTCCGAGCCGTACATGAGCAGCGCGATGCGCTGAGGCGCCCCAGTTCGGCGGCAGGCGGATCCGAGAAGGAGTTGGACATGGAAGGCGAGGATTCGGCCCGGTCAGGGCGTGGCGGGCTCGGGCCGTACCCGACCACGCAAGTCGTCCAGGCCCGCATCGCGCAGGCGAGGCGGATGCGCGACGACGCATGGCGCGCGGCCGTCGGCTTCATGGTCGCGGCGGCCGCCGCCGGCGTGCGGCAGCTCGCGTACCCGGTGCTCCACTGGCTGGCGCAACGCCTCGCCCGTCGGCCGCGGGCCCACGACGCCGCCTATACGGCCTCGCGTACGGACTGACGAGCTCCCCGGCGCCCCCGTTCGTCGTCGGCCACGCGCTGTGCGCCGGCGGCGGGTTCATGGCGGCGTAGGCGCCGCGAAAGGAATGGCCAATTCCATTCGCTCTGCGCTGTACAGTCTGACAAGGTTCGGCCCAGGCGGTCGCGTCAAGGCTTTGCCCCAATCAACAGGTACAAGACGTTTGGCGCGAAGTACGGCGACATTGTGCTTAGCGCCTCATTCCCAATGTTCATGTCCTTGTACGCGATGCTCGCCGCATCAAGGGCAGCTGCAAGCGGGCGCACACTTTGCGGAAATTCGGACTGTCCAACCATGGCAATGAACACGCCTCGTTCCGATTGTGTCCAATTGACAAATCTCTGCACATCCCATCCGGAGTTCTTGAGCACGCTCGCGAGATCGTCGGCAAAGTCCTTTCCTTCAGGGTCAAAGAGCCTTGAAACAACTGCGATTGGTTGTGGGGTGGCAGCAGATAGAACCGTGGCCATCTTGCTGGATTGTTCACCGGAGAGGCGGCGGGGCGACACTCTCGCTTCCAGCTTAATGCGTTCAAGCCGCTCCAGTTCGGCCTTTTGGTTGGCTTCTGCGGCGCGCGCATTGGCGGCCGCAATGGCGGCACGCGAGGCCTCTGCATCGGCGGTTAGCCTAGTCGCGTCCTTCCTAAGTTCCGCGGCTCGAAACTCAAGCGTAGACGTCCGCTGATTCGAGTGGTCTTCCCGAACGCTGGAGGACCAAAACTGTATCCATGAAAAGACCACTGCAACAAATGCGAGAATGGCCGTAATTGAACCGGATATGATTAAGCCATACCGAGAAATCTCAAACCACCAGTTAGCGCGTGCAAGCAGCGCGGCATCAACAGACTCCAAGGGGTCCTCCGTCGTTATTGCCCCCGGTGTGGTCGGCGCTGAATTCGTTACCCGAAGCATGCGACAATGGCCCTGCGGGCAGGGACTAACCCCTGCTCAGTGCTGCTCGGGCAGGTGCGAGCCCTCGGCCAGGTCGCCGAACTTGGTGAAGTTGCCGTCGAAGAACAGGCTGACCGTGCCGGTCGGCCCGTGGCGCTGCTTGCCGATGATGACCTCGGCCTTGTTGTGCACGTCCTCGGCGCGCTGCTGCCAGCGCTCCATGCGGTCGTTGAACTTGTCGCCCGGCTCGTCCGGGCGCTGCGTCGGCACGGCGCGCTGGTGGTAGTACTCCTCGCGGTAGATGAACATCACCACGTCGGCGTCCTGCTCGATCGAGCCCGACTCGCGCAGATCCGCCAGCTGCGGCCGCTTGTCCTCGCGCTGCTCGACCGCGCGCGACAGCTGCGAGAGCGCGAGGACCGGGACATGCAGCTCCTTTGCCAAGGTCTTCAGGCCGCGCGTGATCTCCGAGATCTCCTGCACGCGGTTCTCGTTGCGGCTGCCCTTGGTCGGCTGCAGCAGCTGCAGGTAGTCGATCACGATCATGCCGAGCTTGTGCTGGCGCTGCAGCCGCCGCGCGCGCGTCCTGAGCGCGCCCACGCTCAAGGCCGGGGTGTCGTCGATATGCAGCGGCAGGCGGCTCAGCTCGTGGCTGGCCTCGACGATGCGGCCGAAATCCTCGTGGCGGATGTCGCCGCGGCGGATGCGGTCCGACGCGATCTCGGCGCGCTCGGACAGAAGGCGCGTCGCCAGCTGCTCGGCCGACATCTCGAGCGAGAAGAAGCCGACCACGGCGCCTTCCTCGTGGCCGCGCTCCAGGCGCGAGCGCGCCGCGTTGTAGGCGATGTTGGTGGCGAGCGCCGTCTTGCCCATGGCCGGCCTTCCGGCCAGCACGATCAGGTCCGAGGGGTGCAGGCCGCCGAGCTTGGCGTCCAGGTCGCGGAACCCCGTGGTCACGCCGACCACGTGGCCGGCGCGCTTGAAGGCCGATTCGGCCTGCTGGATCGCGGCGTGCACCGCGACGCCCAGGGTCTTGAACCCGCCTTCGGTCTGGCCCGTGTTCGCCAGGTCGAACAGCTGCTGCTCCGCCTGCTCGATCTGGTCGACGGCCGACAGGTCCAGGTCGGCGCCGTGCGCCTTGTTGACCAGCTGCTCGCCCAGGTCGATCAGCTGCCGCCTGAGATGCGCGTCGTGGATGGTATGGCCGTAGTCCTCGGCATTGATGATGGTGATAGCCGAGCCGGCCAGCCGCGCCAGGTAGGCAAGCCCGCCGACCGCGCTCAGGGCCTCGTCGCGCTCGCAGAACGGCTTCAGCGTCACCACGTCGGCGATCTGCTGGCGCTCGATCAGCGTCGCCATGGCCTCGTAGATGCGGCCGTTGACCGGATCGCTGAAATGCTCGGGCCGGAGGAACTCGCTGACGCGCTCGTAGGCGCGGTTGTTCATCAGGATCGCGCCGAGCAGCGCCTGCTCGGCTTCCAGGTTGCGCGGCGGCTGCCGCGGCGGGATTCCCCCGTCGATGCCACGCAGCTGCGTGACATTCGTTTCCGGGCGCGAGACTTCCATCATCAGAATTGAGCTGCCGTGTCGCTTGCCTGCGCCAACTGACGCCAACCGCCGCCCCGTCCAGGCGAGACGCGAAACCGCGACGCTATCGACTGCAGGGAAGCGATTCTACCCTCATGCGCGGGTGCAAAGAAAGGATATTGGGGACAATTCGATGACAGCGGCTCTTGCGCGGGGGCCGGCTTCCTGCGCAGGACCCCAGATGGCCGGCTGATTCGCCGCGCCGCACCGATGCGGCAAAGCGCCGCCGGCGCCGGCGCTCAAGAGGCGGCGCGGTCGGGCACCAGCCGCGGTCGCGCCGGTCGCAGGTTGCGCTCGTTCTCGACGATGTAGTCGCGCGTCGGCGGCACGACGAAGGGATCGCGGGTCAGCTGCATCTGGAACACCATGTGG
Source organism: Alphaproteobacteria bacterium (assembly GCA_023150455.1). Taxonomy (GTDB): domain Bacteria; phylum Pseudomonadota; class Alphaproteobacteria; order JAEULC01; family JAEULC01; genus JAEULC01. Next base: position 3,891 of record JAKLKW010000229.1, read on the forward strand.
TTCAGGCGGCGGAACGCGATCTCGGCGCAGACCAGGTAGTACTCCCACATCCGGCAGAAGCGCTCGTCGTACAGCTCGGCCGCACGGGCGCGGTTGGCCAGGAAGCGCGCGCGCCAGACCCTGAGCGTGTCGGCGTAGTGCGGATACAGGAGCTCGATGTCCGTGGCGTAGAGCCCGCTGCGCTCCACCCGCGGCAGCACCTCGGACAGGCCGGGGATGTAGCCGCCGGGGAAGATGTACTTGTCGATCCACGGGTCGATCACGTGCGGCCCCGACATGCAGCCGATCGAGTGCAGCAGGGCCACGCCGTCGTCCTCGAGCAGGGCGCGCACCTTGTCGAAGAAGGCGCGGTAGTGCGGAACGCCCACGTGCTCGAACATGCCGACCGAAACGACGCGGTCGAAGCGGCCCTCGACCTCGCGATAGTCGATCAGCTGGAACCGCACGCGGCCCTCGAGCCCCTTGGCGGCGGCGCGCTGCTGCGCGTTGGCGAACTGGTGCTCGGAGAGCGTGACGCCGAGCACCTCGACGTCGCACCGCTCGGCCAGGAACAGCGCCAGGCCGCCCCAGCCGCAGCCGATGTCGAGCACCTTCATGCCGGGTTTCAGCAGCAGCTTGGCGGCGATGTGGCGCTTCTTGTTCTCCTGCGCCTGGTCCAGGCCTTCGTCCGGCTGCATGAAATAGGCGCAGGAGTATTGCAGGTCGTTGTCGAGGAACAGCGCGTAGAGCTCGTCCGACAGGTCGTAGTGATGCGCCACGTTGCGCCGGGCGCGCGGCACGGGATTGAACTGCAGGAGCGGCCGCGCCAGCCATGCCAGCGCGTGCGTCCCCTTGATCACCGGATGATCGGCGTAGCCGGCATAGTTCAGCGCGCACAGGTCGATGAAGTCGTAGAGGTCGCTGTTCTCGATCGTCAGCGTGCCGTCCATGTAGGCTTCGCCCGCGGCGAGCCGCGGGAACAGCCCGAGGCGATAGTGCAGCTTCGGATCGTGCAGCCGAATGCCGACCTTCGGCCCTGGGGCGCCGGAGAATCGATGCGCGCGCCCGTGCGCGTCGATCACGTCAAGAGTCCCGACGCGCACCATCCGATGCAGCAGATGCGACAACATCCGCACGGGTCACCTCCCCCCGGCATCGGTCCCTTGCTGTTGCGGACAGAACTGCCCGCCGCGATGCAACGCCCGATAGCGTTCGCCGGTTCCCGTTGGATCGGAATTATTCTAAAGAAGCGGCGCCCTTGGCAAGAGGCCTATCGTGCGCTGCGGCATCGCGGCCGAAACAGGCAATGCTAGAGTGCTTCGGACTTCGCTCGGCCCGACGCCGGTCGCTATCGCGGGCGAGGCGGCCGGCCGGCTGTAGATGCCCGGCGCGCCGGCGGCGGATCGATGGGGTGGCGATGTGCTGGGGGCGGTTCGTCCGGTGGATGGCGGCAAGCGCGCTTGTCGGCGTGCTCGTGGTCTATGCCTCGATCCTGACGGTCGATGCCTACGAGACGGTGTGGTTCTCCCCACCCTTGGACCGCCAGCCGATCTTGGGGCATTTGCGGTACTCGGCGCCAGGGTTGGCGCGCAAGGCGAGATTCGACAGCGCCATCGTCGGGTCCTCCACCGCGCGCCTGCTCGCGCCGCGCCACTTCGACGATGCGTTCGGCGCGTCCTTCGTGAACATATCCATCAACGGCGCGGGTCCGATCCAGCAGAACCGCGTCCTGGACGTGTTCGTGCGCCACCATCCCCGGCCCAAGGCCGTGGTCCTCGCCCTCGACCATCCGATGTGGTGCGGCGAGCAGGCCGAGGACGAGCAGCCGCTGAGCGGCCTGCCCGACCTGCTTTACGACGACAATCGCTGGAACGAGTTGCCGCTGTTGCTGAGCCGGCGCGTCTTGTCCGCGACGTTCGAGCAATTCGCGTATCTGGTCGGGCTGATGCCGCAGAAATGGGGCAAGGACGGCTTCTCGCTCTTCCCGCTGCCGAGCTACTATGATCCCGTGCGGGTCCACGACAACCTGTACGGCAAGGCCGGGCCGAAGCCGTTCCCGCCGGTGACCGAGCCGATTCGGGCGAGCGCGCGCGAGCGGGCAGGCTGGCGCTTCGACACCCTGCCCCGGCTTGATCGGATGCTGGATTCATTGCCCGACGAGACGCTCAAGATCGTTTTCCTGGTGCCGACCCATCGCGTCCTGGTGCCGCCGCCGCACTCGCTCGCGGCGGCACGCATCGGCGAATGTGGTCGCCGCCTCGGCGCCACCGCCGCCCGCCGCCCGAACGCGCATGCCCTCGATTTCGTGAAGGACTCTCCGACCACACGGCGCGACGACCTGTTCTGGGACACGGTCCATTTCACCGTCGACGCAGCCGAGGAAATCCAACGACTGATCGTAGATGGCGTCCAGTTTCGGCGGAGCGAGCCCGGGCTGTTCGACTATCTAGGACCGGGGGATGCGGCGGAGGCCGACTGAACGTCGGCCGGGGTCGCGACAAACCGCGCGCGTCCGGCCGCCATCACTGTTAGAGTCCGGCGTCTTCCCCGATCCTGCCACGCGCGGCGATGCTCTTCTCCAGCCAGGTCTTTTTGCTGCTGTTCTTGCCGGTGGTCGTGGCCGTGTACTACGCGGCCGCGCGCCATGCCGCGTTGCGGCTGTGGTGGCTGCTGGCGGCGTCACTGTTCTTCTACAGCTACTGGGATGCGCGGCTGCTGCCGCTGCTGCTCGGCTCGATCCTGGCGAACTGGCTGGTCGCATACACCTATCGCCGCACCCGGCACGGCGCCTGGATCGCCGCGGGCGTGGCGTTCAACCTCGGCCTGCTCGGCGTGTTCAAGTATGCCGACTTCTTCGCCGGGATCGCCGTCGGGCTGGCCGGCGGGGCGCACAGCCCGTGGAACATCGTGCTGCCGCTCGGCATCAGCT
>JAKLKW010000006.1 GCA_023150455.1 Alphaproteobacteria bacterium
CCTTGCCGAACACGCTCTTTGAGCGGCTTGGCGTCCCCAGGCTCGCCGCGTAACCTCAACCCAACGAACCGCCCGGTGCGGACCCGCCTGCCGGGTGGTGTGGCAGGGGAGCTGGCAACCGCCAGCCCCCTATGCCGATTCGCGCTGACGCTTCCGTGCGGGAAGACGGGCATGATCGTCGACGAGCGCACCTACACCCTCTATCCCGGCAAGGTGCCGGAGTTCTACAAGCTGTATCAGGCCGAGGGGCTCGAGGTGCAGACGCGCCATCTCGGCAATCTGATCGGCTTTTTCCAGACCGAGTTCGGCGAGCTCAACCAGATCGTGCACCTGTGGGGCTATGACAGCCTGGAAGAGCGCCAGCGCCGGCGCGCCGCGCTGTTCCAGGACAAGCAATGGCTCTCCTACCTGGACAAGGCCAGGCAGTACTTCATCAAGATGGAAAACCGCCTTCTGATCCCGGCGCCGTTCTCGCCAATCAAGTAGGACCGGGACGGCCGGGCGCCGGTTCCCTCAAGCGCGCTGCTTGACCAACGCGGCGGCGCGGATCTCCGATAGCGAGGCGCGCGTGGTCAGCGCCTCCGGGTCGACCTTGAGGTCGATGATCGCGGGCTTGCCGCTCGATGCCGCCCGTCGATAGGCGTCGGCGAACTGCTCGGTACGCTCGACCGTCTCGCCATGGCCGCCGCATGCGCGCGCCAGCGCGGCGAAATCGGGGTTCTGGATCGCCGTGCCCGACACGCGGCCGGGATAGTGCCGCTCCTGGTGCATGCGGATCGTGCCGTACATGCCGTTGTTGAACACGATCACCACGACGGCCGCGCCGAACTGCACCGCGGTCGCGAATTCCTGCACCGTCATCATCAGGCAGCCGTCGCCGGCGAAGCAGACGACCGCCCGGTGCGGCGCGGCGATCTTCGCGGCCACGGCCGCCGGCAGGCCATAGCCCATCGAGCCGCTGGCGGGCGCGAGCTGCGTGCGAAAGCGGCGGAACGAATAGTAGCGGTGCGCCCAGGTCGCGTAGTTGCCGGCGCCGTTGGTGATGATGGCGTCGTCGGGCAGGGTGTCGCTCAGGTGGCGCACGACGGTCGCCATGTCGACCGGCCCCGGCGTGACCCGCGGTTTCGATTCCTCGAGGTAGTCGGCCCGCGCCCCCTTGGTCCACGCCCGCCAGCGCGCGCGGCCCGCGACCGGCGCGAGCGTCGCCAGCGCCGCCGCCGCGGCGATCGGCGAGGCCACGATCGGCAGGTCGACCTGCCACACCCGTCCGATCTCGCCCGGCTCGGGATGGATGTGGACGATCGTCTGCTTCGGGCGCGGCAGATCGAACAGCTGGTAGCCGTCGGTGACGACGTCGCCCAGCCGCGTGCCGATCGCCAGGATCAGGTCGCTTTCCTTGGCGCGCTTGATGGCGGACGCCGGCATGCCGACGCCGAGGAAGCCGGCATAGCCCGCATAGGTGTTGTCGACATAGTCCTGTCGGCGGAACGTAGTGAAGACCGGCAGATCGCTGGCCGCGGCGAAGCGCTTGATGTCGTCCGCGGCCGCTTGGCTCCACAATCCGCCGCCCACCACGACCAGGGGCCGGTCCGCCTTGTCGAGGAACTCCGCCAGCGTCGCCATCTGCACGGGCGCCGGCTGGCCCTGTGCCGCCCGCGTCGGCGCGGCGTCCGCCACGGCAACCTTGTCGGTCAACATGTCTTCCGGCAGCGCCAGGACCACCGGGCCGGGTCGGCCCGAGGTCGCGATCTGAAAGGCGCGGTTGACGTATTCGGGGATGCGCGCGGCGTCGGCGATCTGGCCGATGAACTTGGCCTGGCCGCCGAACATCTGCTTGAAATCGACCTCCTGGAATCCCTCGCGGTCCAGCGTCTGGCGATCGACCTGGCCGATGAACAGGATCATCGGCGTCGAATCCTGCGCCGCCACGTGCACGCCGGCGGACGCGTTGGAAGCGCCGGGACCGCGGGTGACGAAGCAGATGCCGGGCCGGCCGGTCAGCTTGCCATAGGCCTCGGCCATCATCGCCGCGCCGCCTTCCTGGCGACAGACGATGGTACGGATCTGCTGCACGTCGTGCAGCGCATCGAGCGCCGCCAGGTAGCTCTCGCCCGGGACGCAATAGACGGTATCCGCACCGTTCAGCGCCAGAGCATCGATCAGGATGCGCCCGCCCGTGCGCAGGCCCGGCCCATTCTCCATGGTCGATCCTTCGAGCTACTCGCCGACGGCGTTGAGATAGAGGGTCAGCAACTCGTCCTGCTCCTCGCGATCGGCCTTGTCCATTTTGCGGATGCGGATCACCTGGCGCATGATCTTCGTGTCGTAGCCGGCCGACTTGGCCTCCGAGAACACTTCCTTGATGTCCGCGCCGATCCCCGCGCGCTCCTCTTCCAGCTTCTCGATGCGCTGGATGAACGACTTCAGCCGCCCGGCATCGACGCCGCCCGAGCCCTTCTTGACCGCCATCTATCTCGTCCCGCTGATTGCGCCATGCCCAAAGGGCGGGCGACCTTAGCCGCCGCCGCCAAGACGGCGCAAGCGGCGGCGCTGTGGATAGCGTTAGTGCTTGTGCTCCTTGGATGCTTCCTCGAACTTCCGCTTCTGCTCGGGCGTCGCTTCCCTGGCGTATCGCCGCTTCCACTCGTCGTACGGCATGCCGTAGATGATCTGGCGCGCCTCCGGATCGCTGAGCTTGACCCCGCGCGACTCGGCCTCGGCGAGGTACCACTTGGAGAGGCAGTTGCGGCAGAACCCGGCCAGGTTCATCAAGTCGATGTTCTGCACGTCGGTGCGCTGGCGCAGGTGGTCGACCAGCCGGCGAAAAGCGGCGGCCTCGAGCTCCGTGCGCGTCTTGGCGTCCAGGTCCATGGGGACTGTCTCCTCGGGCAGGCCCGGTTCCGGGTACCGGCGGGCCGGTTTCCATCCCGGACAATGTAGGACGGCGCCCCGTCGATTGTAACCCCTTGGAACTCCAGGCGACCGGGGCAACGGGCGTCCCCTTTGGACCGGGCACGGCCACCATGCTATCGTCCGGCCGCTTTCATCGACCATTCACAGGGCAAGCGGACGGCCAGGTGCAGAATTCCCCAGCCGGCAAGATCGCTTTCGACCAGTCCACCCGTGCCTTGATGCGCCGGCTGCTGCTGGAGCATGTGCGCCCGCATTGGCCGCGGCTGGCCCTGGCCGTGCTTTGCATGATCGTCGGGGCGCTCGCCACGGCGGCGCTCGCCAAGCTGATGGAGCCGATCATCGACGGCGTGTTCGTCGACCGCGACCGCGGCATGCTCACCTGGGTGGCGGTCGCCGTTCTGGTCGTGTTCTTCATGAAGGGAATGGCGACCTACGGCCAGTCGGTGCTGATGAACTTCGTCGGCCAGCGCATCGTCTCGGACCTGCAGGTCGATCTCTACGGCCGGCTGATCCGCGCCGACCTTGCGACCTTCAACGACACGCCGACCGGAACCCTCGTTTCCCGCCTCGTCAACGACGTGGGCATGCTGCGCGGCGCGGTGTCGATGACGCTGACCAGCATCGGCAAGGACGCGCTGACGCTGATCCTGCTCATCGCCGTGATGTTCCGCCAGGACTGGGCGCTTGCCGCGGTGGCGTTCTTCATCTTCCCGATCGCGGTGCTGCCGATCGCGCAGATCGGCAAGCGCATGCGCAAGGTGGCGACGCGCACGCAGGTGCAGATCGCGCAACTCACCACCCTGTTCGGGCAGACCTTCCAGGGCGCGCGGCATGTCAAGGCCTACGGCATGGAAGGATACGAGACCGGCCGCGCGCGCGTGGCGGTCGAGGGCCTGTTCGGGCTGGTGCAGCGCGCGGCGCGCACCCGTTCGGCCGCGCATCCGATCATGGAAACCCTGGGCGGTTGCGCCATCGTCGCCGTGATCGTCTATGGCGGGCACCAAGTGATCGACGGCCAGCGCACGGCCGGCGCCTTCTTCTCCTTCATCACCGCCCTGCTCCTCGCCTACGAGCCGATGAAGAAGCTGGCCGCGCTCAACTCCAGCCTGCAGGAGGGCCTGGCGGCCGCGACCCGCGTATTCGCCGTCCTCGACAGCGCGCCACGCATCGTCGACAACCCGGGCGCGATCGACCTCGACGCGCGCGGCGCCTCGATCCGCTTCGCCAATGTCACCTTCCGCTACCGCGACGACCGCCCGGCCCTCGACGGCCTCAGCTTCGAGGTGCCGGCCGGCAAGACTGCGGCGCTGGTCGGTCCGTCGGGCGCGGGGAAGTCCACGGTCTTGAACCTCATCCCGCGCTTCTACGACATCGACAGCGGCAGCATCGCGATCGGTGGCCACGACATCCGTCAGGTCACGATCCGCTCGCTGCGCGAGAATATCGCGCTCGTCAGCCAGGAAGTCAGCCTGTTCGACGACTCCATCGTTGCCAACATCAAGTACGGATGCCCGGATACCGGCGACGCGGACGTGGAGCGCGCGGCGCGCCATGCCGGCGTGCACGACTTCATCGTCGGGCTGCCCGAGGGCTACGACACGCTGGTCGGCGAGCATGGCGTCAAGTTGTCGGGCGGCCAACGCCAACGCATCATGATCGCCCGCGCCATGCTCAAGAACGCGCCGATCCTGCTGCTCGACGAAGCGACCTCGTCGCTCGACGGCGAGTCCGAGCGCCAGGTGCGCGACGCGCTCGCGACGCTCATGCACGGCCGCACGACGCTGGTCGTGGCGCACCGCCTGTCCACCGTTACCAGCGCCGACATCATCTATTACATGGCTAATGGCCGCATCATCGAGAGCGGCGGCCACGCCGAGCTGCTGGCGCGCGGCGGCGCCTACGCCCGGCTGTATGCCCTGCAGTCGGCGGACGACCAGCCGGCGCTGCGCGCCGTCGCGACGGCCTGACCCGCAGTCGATGCTCCGCCGGCTGAAACAATGGACCAGGGGCGAGATGGCGCAGCGCCTGGCGTGCTGGCTCGGCGCATGGTATCTGCGCATCGCCTATCGCACCGGGCGCTGGCGCGTCGAGGGCGACGAGACGGCACGGCTGATGTGGCGCGAGGGCCGGCCCTTCATCCTCTGCTTCTGGCACGGCCGATTGCTGATGATGCCGTTCGCCTGGAATCCGCCCATGGGCGCGCGGGGCGCACCGATCAGCATGCTGATCTCCGCGCACCATGACGGGCGAATCATCGCCCGCGCCGTCAGCCATTTCGGCATCGACACCGTCGCCGGTTCGGACGGAAACGCCATGTCGGCCATGCGTACGCTCGTGCGTACGGTCCGTTCCGGGCGCTGGGTCGGCATCACGCCTGACTCGCCGCCGGGCCCGCGCATGCGCGCCAAGCCCGGCGTCGCGGCGCTTGCGCGCATGGCGCGGGTGCCGGTCATCCCCGCGACCTATTCGATCGAGCGACGCAGGGTGCTGCCCTCCTGGGACCGGCTCGTGGTGCCGAAGTTGTTCTCGCGCGGCATCTTCCTGTGGGGCCCGCCGATCACCGTCGACGCCGATGCCGACGCCGCCGCGCTCGAGCGCGCGCGCCAGCAGGTCGAGGACGCGCTGACGGCGCTCTCGGCGGAAGCCGATCGGCGGTGCGGTCACGCCGCCATCGAACCCGGGCCGCCGCTCGCGGGACTCGATCCGGTCGCCGCGCGGCACGCGGCGCGGGCCGCCGGGTGACCGGCATGGCGCTGGGTCTCTATCGCGGGCTCACCACGGCGGCTGAGCCGCTGATCCGCTACTACCTGGCGCGGCGCTGCGAGGCCGGCAAGGAGGATCCGGACCGGCTCAATGAGCGTTTCGGCGAGGCATCCTGCGCCCGACCCTCGGGCGCGCTGGCGTGGGTGCACGGCGCGTCGGTGGGCGAGGCGGTCTCGGCGCTGGCGCTGATCGACCGCATGCTCGCCGAGCGGCCCCGGCTGAACGTGCTGGTGACCACCGGCACCGTGACGTCGGCCCGGCTGCTGGCCAAGCGACTGCCACGGCGCGCCTTTCACCAATACGTCCCGGTGGATCACGCCGGCTGGATCCACCGCTTCCTCGACCATTGGCGGCCGGACTTGGCCCTTTGGATGGAGTCCGAGCTCTGGCCGAACCTGATCCGCGGCATCGCCGCCGCCGGCACGCCGCTCGTGCTGCTGAACGGCCGCATGTCCGAGGCGTCGTACCGGCGGTGGCTGCGCCTGCCGTTCTTGATCCGCCCTTTGCTCGGCAGCTTCGCGCTCTGCCTTGGCCAGGACGATGCCCAGACCGAGCGGCTGGCCGCGCTTGGCGCCCGCTGCACGCGCATGGTCGGCAACCTGAAATACGCCGCGGCCCCGCTGCCGGCCGATGCAGCCGAGCTGGAACGCCTGCGACTGGTGATCGCCGGGCGGCCGGTCTGGCTCGCGGCCAGCACGCATCCGGGCGAGGAGCGCATCGTCGCCGACGCGCACCGCGCGGTCGCCGCGAGGCATCCGGACCTGCTGACGATCATCGCGCCGCGCCATGCCGACCGCGGCACCGCCGTCGCGCAGGAGCTTATCGACGCCGGGCTCCGCGTCGCGTGCCGGTCCGCGCGCGAGGATCCGGCCGGCCGCGGGATCTACCTGGCCGACACGATGGGGGAGCTCGGGCTGTTCTACCGCCTCGCCGGCATCGCATTCGTCGGCGGCTCGCTGGTGCCCCACGGCGGCCACAACCCGCTCGAGCCGGCGCTGCTCGGTGCGGCCGTGCTGTCCGGACCGCACACGCGCAATTTCGCCGCGGTGTTCGACGAGATGCGCGCCGCCCAAGCGGTCGGCGAGGTCACCGATGCGGTCGCGCTCGCGGCGGCGGTCGGCGCGCTCCTCGACGACCCCGCGCGGCGCCGGGCGCTTGCGGCCGCGGCCGAGGGGGTGGCCGTGGCGCGCGCCGGCGTGCTGGACGCCGTGATGGACGAGATCGGCCCCTGGCTCGATCGGGCGGAGCACCGCCAGCCGCCGACGAGCAGCCCCTCGGCACCCAATCCACCGCGGGGAGGCCCGCCCAAGGGCAGCCCGCCGAAGGGCATCGAGCGGAGCGGTGGCCCGGCGCACGTCATCGATGGTCGTGCGCGCGCCTGAGTTCTGGCAGCGATGCGATAGCGCGCTTGCGCGGCTGCTATGGCCAGCCTCCCTCGGCTGGATCGCGGCTGCGCGGCTGCGCCGCGCCCTCACCACGCCGTTCGTCGCATCCGTCCCCGTCATCTGCGTCGGCAATGCGGTTGTCGGCGGCGCCGGCAAGACCCCGGCGGCGCTGGCCGTCGCGCGCTGGTATGCCGATCGCGGCGTGGCGGTGCATCTGCTCAGCCGCGGCTACGGCGGGCGCATCGCCGGACCCCATCGCGTAGACCCCGCGGTGGACTCCGCCGCCGACGTGGGGGACGAGCCGCTGCTGCTGGCATCGCGCTTTCCCGCCTGGATCGCGCGCGATCGGGCCGCCGGCGCGCGTGCGGCTGCCGCGGCCGGGGCGGGCGTCGTCGTGATGGACGACGGCCTCCAGAACCCGGGTCTCGCCAAGACGCTGTCCCTGCTGGTGGCCGACGGCGGCGCCGGGTTCGGCAATGGCCGGGTGGTTCCGGCCGGGCCGATGCGCGAGCCGCTGGACGATGCGCTCGGCCGCGCCGACGCGGTCGTGCTCGTCGGCGAAGACCGCACCGGCATCTTCGAGCGGCTCGGCGGTCGCCGCGCGGTGCTGACCGCCCGCATCGTGCCCGGCCCCGGCGCGCGCCTTTTCAGGGGCGAACGCGTCGCCGCCTTCGCCGGGATCGGAAGGCCGGCCAAGTTCTACGACACGCTGCGCGGCCTCGGCGCGCTGGTCGTGGCCACCCGCGACTTTCCCGATCACTATCGCTACCGGCCCGAGGACGTGATGGCTATGGTCGAGCACGCGGCCAAGCGCGATGCCGTCCTGGTCACCACGGCAAAGGACGCGGTACGCCTGCCGCCGGGCGCGATGAACATGGTGCATGTGCTGCCGGTCGAGCTGGAATGGGACGATGCGCAGGCGGTAGCCGCCGTTCTCGCGCGGGCCTTGCCGGAAAAGGGCGATGGCGCGTAGGGGAAAGCTCGGGCAGTGGTGGCTCGCCAATGTGCGCCAGCCGCTGATGTATGCGGGCCTCGTCTCGGTGATGGAGCTGCTGCACGCGCTGCCGCTCGACAATGCCTCGGGCGGCTTCGGCCGCCTCTTCCGCTGGCTGGGGCCCAAGCTGCCCTACAGCAACCGGGCCAGGCGCAACCTCGAGCTCGCCTTCCCGGGCATCGTGGTCGCGGAGCGCGAGCGCATCGTCGCCGGGATGTGGGACAACTTCGCGCGCGTCATCTGCGAGTACGCCCATCTCGACACCATCATCCGCGAGGCCGACAAGCGCCTCGAGATCGTCGGGGCCGAGCGCCTCGACGCGCTGCGCGACGACGGGCGTCCCGGCCTGCTGTTCTCCGCGCATTTCGCCAGCTTCGAGATGGTGACGGTCGCCGCCCGGATGCGGTCGCTGCCGATCAGCGTCGTGTACCGCAACGCCAACAACCTGGCGATCGACGCCTATATCCGCCGCCGGCAGGGCGCCGGCGGCATCGAGCTGATCCGCAAAGGCATCCGCGGTGCGCGGCGCCTGCTCGAGGTCATGCAGGGCGGCAGCCACGTCATCATGCTGGTCGACCAGAAGATGAACGAGGGCATCGCCGTGCCGTTCTTCGGCCACCCGGCCATGACCGCGCCGGCGCTGGCGCAGCTGGCCTATCGCTACGACTGCCCCGTCGTGCCGGTTCGGGTCGAGCGTGTCGCCGGCAGCCGTTTCCGCGTGGTCTGCGAACAGCCGCTGGCGCTGCCGCGCAGCGGCGACCGCGCGGCCGACGTGCTGGCGCTGATGACGCTGGTCAACCGGACGATCGAGGACTGGGTTCGCGCCAGGCCCGAGCACTGGTTCTGGCTGCACCGGCGCTGGCCGAAGGACGCCAGACCTCGCTCGCCAGGCGAGTGAAGGCGGGCGCCTGCATGGCGAGCTACGGCTCGGCAAGCCGCACTCAGAGCCGCTTGGAATAAACCGTCTTCCCGTCGCCGGGCGCGTAGAAATCCTCGAACACGTGCTCGATGTGGTAGCCGCAGGCCAGGTAGAAAGCCCGGGTCGGGTCGTATTGCGGGCGCGACGATGTCTCGACGTAGACGCTGAGGCCGTCGGCGGCGCGAACGGCATCCTCCACCGCCTGCATCAACGTCCTTCCCAGCCCGCGACCCTGGACCGTCGGCGCCACCGCGATCCAGTAAAGGTCCCAGCTGGTGAGCGTGCAGGGTATCGGACCGAAGCAGACGTATCCGCCCAGCCGGTCGCCTGCGTCTGCGAACAGGAAGTGATAGCCGCTCGCCTGCAGTCCCCTGGCCAGGCGGTCTTCGACCAGCTCGACCGCGACGGCGACCTCGTCCGGCCGGAAGAACCCGGTTTCCCCCACGAGCGCGCGCACGCGCCCGACATCCTGGCCATGCACGGTATCGCGCAGCCGGACGGTGGCCGCAGATGGGGCGGTCAGCCCGTGCGGCGCCGGGCGGAGGCCGTGGTCGAGCCCAGGCATGCGGCGATGATCCGTTCGACGCCCTCTTCGAAGCCGAGGCCGGCGCGCTCCAGCATGGCGGCAAACCCGGCATCGGGCGACAGGCACGGGTTGGGATTGACCTCGAGGACATAGGGGCGACCGGCGCGGTCGACCCTGAGATCGACCCGCGCGTAGCCCCTGAGGTCGAACAGCCGCCAGCAACGCTGGGACAATTCGATCATCTGGTCAATCAGCGGACGGTCGGATTCGGGCAGATCGAGGACATGCGGCGTGTTGAGATAGGCGAAGGATTCCTTGTCCCACTTGGACGCGTAGTCGAGGATGCGCGGCTTGTCCGCCGGGAAGTCGACGAAGGACATCTCCGCCACCGGCAGGGGCAGCGGCTCGCGTGGGCGGTCCGGGTCTTCGATCAGCGCCACCGCGAATTCGCGCCCATCGATGAACGATTCGGCGAACCACGATCCGCCGTAGCGGGCGGTCATCTCGGCCATGCGCCGCCGTGCGGCGGCAATGCCGTCGACCACCGCGCTGCCATCGAGGCCGATCGAGGCATCCTCCCAGGCCGACTTGACGATGAACTTGCCGCGCGGCGCGCCGGCCGCATAGCCGTCCGCTTCGATCCAGGCCGGCGTGGCAATGCCGTTCTCGACCATCCGGCGCTTGGCCAGCGGCTTGTTCGATGTCTGCATGAGCGCGACCGCGCCGCAACCCGTGAACGGGATGCCCAGGGCCTCGAGCACGTTGGGCGCGAGGTGGACATGCTGCCCGACGCCGCCAACCGACTCGACCAGGTTGAAGACGAATACGGGATCGATCTGCTTCAACCGGCGGCTCATCGCGGCCAAGTCGAGCGTTATCGGCACCGCGGTCGACCGCCAGCCCATGCGCTTCAACGCCTGCGCGATGGTTCCTACCTGCACCAGCGTGTCCTGCTCGTCGGCCGAGGCGTCCGGCGGCACCGCGCCGTGCAGGATTGCGACCGTTCCGTGATCCACGACTGTCCGCACGGCGCCCGCGCGATCTATTCGGCAGCGATGCGGGCGGCGGGCCTGACCCGCCCGGTCCCGATCCGCTTGCTGGCCGAATCGATGATGCGGCCGATGAGATCCAGATACTCGCCGCCCGCCTGCTCCCACAGGATCGGCAGGTCGGAATGCGACGGGTGCAGCCCGGCCAGCGGGTTGACCTCGATGAAATTGACCCGGCCCGAGGCGTCCGTGCGCAGGTCGACCCGGCCGGCGTCGCGGCAACCCAGGGCGCGCCACGACGCCACGGCCACTGCGATCGATTCGCGTGCCAGGGCATCGTCGACCAGGCGGTAGATCACGCGCTCTTCGCACTCCTCCTTGTTCAGGTAGGAGTAGGCGCCGGGTTCGGCATTGTCCTTCAAGATCACCTCGAGGGCGCCGACCGGCCGTGCCGCGTCGCCGGAGCCGGTGATGCCGACCGTGAATTCGCGGCCCGGCAGGAACGTCTCGATCAGCACCGGCTGGGCGTAGCGCTGAAGCAGGGCCGAGCAGACCTGGCGCAACTGTGCCGGGGCGTCGATCTTCGATGCCGGCGTTACTCCCTTGCCCGTGCCTTCAGCCACCGGCTTGGCGAAGAGCGGATAGGGCAGCCGCACACCACCGATGTCGGACTCGGTCTCGATCACGACGAAGTCTGCGGTCGGGATTCCCGCGTCGCGGACGACCCGCTTGGTCAGGCCCTTGTGCAAGGTCAGGGCCATGACCATCGGGTCGGAGAAGGTGTAGGCGACACCGTAGGCGTCGAGGACCGCGGGGACCTGGGCCTCGCGCCCGATTCCGTTCAGCCCTTCGGCGATGTTGAACACCAGGTCCCAGCGCTCGCCCCGGGCCAGGCGCTCGACCAGCCGGCGGACATTGCCGATCCGGACCGTGCGGTGCCCAAGCGCCGCAATGGCGTCGTCCAGCGCCTGAATGGTCGCCGGGCTGTCGAACTCGGCCGTCTCTTCCTCGCCGTAGCCTTCGGCCAGGTAGTCGGCGCGCAGGTCGTAGGTCAGGCCGACCAGCATCGCGTGACCCCCCCCCTGTCTCGACTGCACCGTTGTTGCTCCGGTCCTTGTCGTCGTGCGGTTCATGTCCGGTTTCGCCACTACTCGGCCGCCAGGCGCAACGGGCGGTCGGCGGCGACCGTCCCGCCCGGATCGGCATAGCGGTAGATGCGGCCCTCGAAATTGCGGAACACCAAGTCGTCGCCGTCGCGTCCGATCAGATACTCGGGCAGCAGCGGGATCTTGCCGCCCCCGCCCGGCGCATCGATCACCAGGTGCGGCACCGCGTAGCCCGTGGTGTGGCCGCGCAGGCCCTGGATGATCTCGATGCCCTTCGACACGGGCGTGCGGAAATGCGACGACCCCGAGATCGGGTCGGACTGGTAGAGGTAGTAGGGCTTGATCCGGTAGCGCAGCAGCCCGTGCATCAGCGACTTGATGGTCTCGACCGAGTCGTTGATCCCCTTCAACAGGACGGTCTGGCTGCCCAGCGGGATGCCCGCATCGGCCAGGCGCGCCGTCGATTCCCTGGTTTCCGGGGTCAGCTCGGCGGGATGGGTCGCGTGCACGCTCATCCACAACGGATGATGCTTGCGCAGCATCTTCACCAGGTCCCGCGAGATGCGCTGGGGCAGCACCATCGGCACCTTCGTTCCGATGCGGATGAACTCGATGTGCGGAATGGCGCGCAGCCGGGTCAGCAGCCAGTCCAGCCTCTCGTCCGCCAGGGTCAGCGGGTCGCCACCCGACAGGAGGACGTCGCGCACCTCGCTGTGGGCGCGCAGGTACTCGAGCGCGCGCTCCCACTGGGCGTAGTTGAAGGTGTGCTCGCCGCCGGTGTCGCCGACGAGGCGCGAGCGCGTGCAGTAGCGGCAATAGGTCGAGCAGAAGCCGGTCGTCAGGAACAGGACCCGGTCGGGATAGCGGTGCACCAGGCCCGGCACCTTCGCGTCGTGGTCCTCGCCCAGCGGGTCGTCGTACTCGCCGCGGACCTTTACATACTCGCCGTTGACCGGCAGATGGGTCCGGCGCAAAGCCTCGGCCGGGTCGTCCCGCGACATCAGGCTGGCGTAATAGGGCGTGATGCCGACCGGCAACGAGCCGCTATGGCGCTCGATCGCGCTCGCTTCGTCCTCGGACAGGCGGAAGATGCGGGACAGGTCCTTCAGCGTCTTGATGCGGTGGCGGACCTGCCAGCGCCAGTCGTTCCATTCGGCCTTGCCGGCCTCGGGATAGAAGCGCTTGCGGAACTCGTTGCTGATGGGGCCGATCGGGAACCTGAGATTGGAGGCCCGCCGCTTGGCCTTTGGCGGGAACAGGGCGGCGAAACTGGGGGAGTGGTTTTCCGGTCGGGCGGCTGTCGCGGTGGAGGCGCAGGCGCTGGAACCGGTGCCATTACTCGGAGGTTCGGATTCGATCGACAGTCGGTCGTCCATGATTCCGGGAAACTCCCTCGTGGATCGCGCAGGCGCTCATGCATCGCCTCCGGGGGACACGACTCAAGGTCAGTCCATCATCGCAATCGCATCGGCCCCCTGTCGGCTTGATAAGACTCGGTCGGAATCTTGTAAAGAAATAATTGGAACGCTCGGCCGCTCGCCGGCGGCCTTCCGGCGCGCGCGTCCCTCCGGCTAGAGGCCCCGCGGCAGGTGGAGCGCGATTCGCGCCATCACCAGCAGCGCGAGGCCGGTGGCGACGAACACCGCCGGCAGCGGAAGGAAGGTCAGGATGACGGCGAAGACCATCGGCCCGGTGATGTCCGAAATCTGGCGATAGGTGCTGTAGACGGTCGCCATCTCGGCGCGCTCGTAGGGATGGACGGCGCGCAGGAAGGCAATGCCGCCCAGCGCATCGAGCGCCGTGATGGCGAAGGCGCCGGCGACCAGCATGGCGGCCGCCACCAGCGGATAGGCCGCGATCAGGCCGACGCCGATCGACAGCATGCCGGTGACGGCGTACGCGCCGACGATGATGGGCCTGACGCCGGTGCGGCGCGCCATCCGGCCGAAGACGAAGCTCAAGCACAGCACCGCGCTGCCCACCGACACGACGCCGGCGCTGGCGGCGGCGCCATAGCCGGCCTTGACCATGAACAGAGGCGCGTAGATGAAGAACATCGACCACCACAGCGAGCGCGCGTAGGCGATGGCATAAGCCAGCCGCAGCCGCGGCTGGACGACGAAGCGGCGCAGGTTGTAGGCGACGCCGGGGGGCGGGCGGGTCGCCGGCGCCACGGCGGGGTTGTCGCGCAGGCGCAACAGCCAGAAATAGCCGAGCAGAAGCGTAGCGCACAGCGTGCTGACGACGGCGACCGCCGGCATGCCCAGGCGTTCGGACACGTACACCCCGAGGAAGGGGCCCAGCGTCCAGCTCACCCCGCCGAACACCAGCCGCAGCGGCTCGGATTTGATCAGCTCGCGCTTGTGGATGTAGTCCATGATGTAGAGGTTGAGCGTGGTGTAGAGCGCGGCCGAGCCGCACACCCGGAGCCACATGCCGCTCGCCAGCCCCGGCAGCGTGCCGGTGGCGATCAGCCCGCCCATGGCGGCCAGCGCCGCGCAGCCCAGCGTATAGACCCATTTGCGCCGCATCAGCTGCAAGAGCCACGGGATCGACAGCGTGCCGGCCAATCCCGCGACGCCGATGGCGAAGTAGAGCAGGCTGACATCGCGCTCGCTCCCGAGCACGCGATAGGCCGTGATCGGGATGACCGACACGAGAATGGCCCGCGCCAGCGAATCGAGCAGGAACATGACGCCGAAGACCGTGGCGCCGGGCGTCGCCATCGGCGCCAGGAAGGCGGGGCGCGGCATGCATGGTTATTACGCTTCGCCCGCGCGCTTGACCAGAGACCCTCGATTCTGCGGGGCTGTTGCCAACGACCCGTCGGGGAGTATGCTCGCCCCTTGTCCCCACGCTTCACAGTCGTTCCGGATTCCGCGTCATGTCCAGGCCCTTGTCGCTGAGGCCTCAGCGCCCCGCCGTCGCTCGTAAATGCTGACGGCCGCCGGCGCCGCGATACTTCTGCTGCTGTTGCTTGGCCTGTGCGGGCCGCTCCATGGCCGGCTGCCCGGCTCGGCCGCACGGACCGACCGGATCGCCTATGGCGGCGGCATGGCGGGGTGCTTCGTTCTGATGTCGGTCGGGCTCGCCGCCTTGAGCGGCGCCGTCGAGGACGACGCCTTGTCCGCCGCGCTGCCGATCGGCCTGCCCTGGCTGGGCGCCCATTTCCGCCTCGACCCGCTCTCGGCCTTCTTCATGGTCGTGGTCGATCTCGGCGGCCTCATCGCCTGCATCTACGGTCTCGGCTACGGCACGCACGAGCGCGAGCCGGGCCGTGTGCTCGGCTTCTTCACGCCCTATCTCGCCGGGCTGAACCTGGTGCTGCTGGCCGACGACGCCTTCTCGTTCCTGTTGTGCTGGGAGTTCATGTCGCTCTCGTCCTGGCTGCTCGTCCTGGTCAGCCATCGCGACCCCGAGAACCGGCACGCCGCGTACGTCTATATCGTCATGGCCAGCATCGGCACGTTCTGCCTCCTGCTCGCCTTCGGCCTGATGGCCGGCCCCGGCGGCGGGTACGGTTTCGCGGCGATGCGCGCCAGCGCGCTCGATCCCGGGCTCGAGACCGTGGTGCTGCTGCTCGCCATCGCCGGGGCGGGATCGAAAGCCGGCCTGGTGCCGCTGCATGCCTGGCTGCCGCTTGCCCACCCGGCCGCGCCAAGCCATGTCTCGGCGCTGATGTCCGGGGTCATGACCAAGGTCGCGATCTACGGCTTCGTGCGGATCGTGCTCGACCTGCTCGGCACCCCGGCCTGGTGGTGGGGCCTTGTCGTGCTCCTGCTCGGCGGCCTGACGGCGGCCATGGGCGTGCTTTACGCGCTGATGCAGCAGGACCTGAAGCGGCTGCTCGCCTACAGCACGGTCGAGAATGTCGGTCTCGTCTTCGTGGGGCTGGGCCTGGCGCTGGCGTTCCAGGCCCAAGGAATGGTCGTGCCGGCCGCGCTGGCCCTCTCGGCCGGCCTGCTGCACGTGCTCAACCATTCCCTGTTCAAGAGCCTGCTGTTCTTCGGCGCGGGCGCGGTGCTGGTGGCCACGGGCGAGCGCCAGCTCGACCGGCTCGGCGGGCTGATCCACCGCATGCCGCGCACGGCGATCCTGTTCCTCGTCGGCTGCGCCGCGATCTCGGCGCTGCCGCCGCTCAACGGCTTCGTTTCGGAGTGGCTGATCTTCCAGGCGATCCTCTTGAGCCCGCAGCTGCCCGACTGGGCGCTGCGGTTCGTCGTTCCGGCCGTCGGCGCGGTGCTGGCGCTGTCGGCGGCGCTGGTGGCGACGACCTTCGTCAAGGCCTACGGCATCGCATTCCTCGGCCGGCCGCGTTCGCGCGAGGCCGAGGCGGCGCACGAGGTCGACCGGTGGCAGGGCGCCGCCATGACCGGGCTCGCCGCGCTGTGCCTCGCCGTCGGCGTGCTGCCGGCGCTTTTCCTCGACCTGCTGGCGCCGGTGACGCAGGCGCTCACCGGGGCGTCGCTCGACCGGCAGTCGGGCCTGCCCTGGCTGACGCTGATCCCGATCGCCGAGGCGCGCAGCTCGTACAACGGGCTGCTGCTGCTGCTGTTCATCGCGTTCTCGACCGTCGTGCCGGCGCTGGTGATCCATCGCTTCGCGACGCGCGCGACGCGGCGTGGGGCAATCTGGGACTGCGGCTTCCCGCAGACCGACCCGGCGACGCAGTACACCTCCGGCAGCTTCGCCCAGCCGCTGCGCCGCGTCTTCGGCACGCTGATCTTCCATGCGCGCGAGCGGGTCGATATGCCGTTGCCCGGCGAGGTGCGCGCCGCGCGGTTCAGCGTCGAGCTGCGGGACCTCGCCTGGGACGTGTTCTACGCGCCGGTCGCGCGCGCGGTCGAATTCGCTGCCGGGCGGCTGAACCACCTCCAGTTCCTGACCGTGCGACGCTACCTGTCGCTGGTGTTCGGCGCGCTGGTCCTGCTCCTGCTGGTGCTGGCGATATGGCAGTGATCTTCGACCTCGTCGTGCAAGGCGCCCAGATGGCGCTGGTGCTGGTGCTGGCGCCGCTGCTGACCGGCATCGTCCGCCTGGTGAAGGCGCGGCTGATGGGCCGGCGCGGTCCCTCGCCGATCCAGCCCTACCGCGACCTCATGCGGCTGCTGCGCAAGGAGGCGGTGCTGGCGGAAAACGCCTCGTGGCTGTTCCGCGTGACGCCCTATGTCGTCTTCGCCTCGATCTGGGTGGCCGCCTCGCTCGTGCCGACCTTCGCCACCGGCCTGATCTTCTCCTGGTCCGCCGACCTGATCGCGATCGTCGCCCTGCTGGGCAGCGCGCGCTTCTTCCTGGCGCTGGCCGGCATGGACGTCGGCACCAGCTTCGGCGGGATCGGCTCTTCGCGCGAGATGATGATCGCCTCGCTCGCCGAGCCCGCCATGCTGATGATCGTGTTCGCCGTGGCGCTGCTCGCGGGCTCTACACAGCTGTCGACCGTCGCCGCGGTGCTGCAGCAGCCCGAGGTCGGGCTCAGGGTCACGCTCGCGCTGGCGCTGGTGGCCATGGTGATCGTGGCGATCGCCGAGAACGCCCGCATCCCCGTCGACAACCCGGCCACCCATCTCGAGCTCACCATGGTGCACGAGGCCATGGTGCTGGAATACTCCGGCCGGCACCTTGCCATGATCGAGGCGGGGGCCTTCCTCAAGCTGCTGCTCTACGTATCGCTGATCGCGTGCGTGTTCCTGCCGTTCGGCCTCGCCCCGTCGGGCGCCGGGCCGGCGGCCTATGCCCTGGCGTTGCTGGTCTACCTGGCGAAGCTCCTGGGCGGCGGCGTCCTGCTGGCGCTGTTCGAGACCTCGATCGCCAAGATGCGCGTGTTCCGCGTGCCCGAGTACCTGGGCGTGGCGCTGATGCTCGGACTGCTCGGCGTGATGCTCCTGTTCGTCAGCCGGAGCCTGTGACGCCATGGCGCGCGGCCTTGCCTTCGACATCTCGCACCTGCTGGCCGGCGGCATGGTGCTCTTGAGCTTCGCGCTGCTCTACCAGGACCGCATGTTCAGCCTTCTGCGCATCTACGCGCTGCACGCCCTGGTGCTGTCGCTGTCGGTGGCCTGGCAGGCCTGGGTCCAGGGCGCGCCGCATCTCTACGTGACCGCGACCATCGCCCTGGCGTTCAAGGCGATCGTGATCCCGGTGGCGCTGCACCGCATCGTGGTGCGGCTCGGCATTCACCGAACGATCGAAACCGTGGTCGGCGTCGGCCCCACCATCCTGTTCGGCCTCGGCCTCGTCGGGCTGTCGGTCGCGGTGATCCTGCCGGTGACGGCGGAATCCGACGCGCTGGCGCGCGAGGACCTGGCCTTCGCGCTGTCGGTCGTGCTGCTCGGCCTCCTGATGATGATCACGCGCCGCAACGCCGTCAGCCAGATCGTCGGCTTCATGTCGCTGGAGAACGGCCTGGTCCTGGCCGCGACCGGCGCGAAGGGCATGCCGCTCGTGGTCGAGATATCGGTGGCGTTCTCGATCCTGATCGCCTTCATCGTCATCGGCATCGTGCTGTTCCGCATCCGCGAGCGCTTCGACACGGTCGACATCCACGCGCTCGACAGCTTCCGCGGAGAGCGCCGATGATCGAGCTCACGCCGCTGGATATCCTGGGCGAGGCGATCGTCGTCACGATCCTGGTGGTGCCGGCGTTCTTTGCGGGCCTGCTGGCGCTGCTGCCGGGCTACCGCCTGACGGCGCGGCTCAACGTGGCGGCGGCCTTCGTCAACTTCGCCATGGCCATGCTGCTGTTCGTGGCGCGGCCGACGCCCGGCCTCTACCTGCTGGTCGACGACCTCAACGTCTCGTTCATCGTGCTGACCACGTTCGTCGCCTTCACCACCTCGGCCTTCAGCGCCAGCTACATCGCGCACGAGCTCGAGATCGGGCGGTTGACGCCGACCTATCTGCGCTTCTACCACGCCATGTACCAGGTGCTGATGTTCGCCATGAACCTGGCGCTGGTGGCCAACAATATCGGGCTCATGTGGGTGGCGATCGAGCTGGCGACGCTAACCACCGTGCTGATGGTCGGCATCTACCGCACGCACGAGGCGCTGGAAGCGGCGTGGAAGTACTTCATCCTCGGCAGCGTCGGCATCGCGCTCGCGCTGTTCGGCACCATCCTGGTCTACCTGGCCGCGCGCCCGATCATCGGCCAGGGGCTCGACGCCATGGCGTGGGACCGCATGCTGCGCGCGGCGCACGGCTTCGACCCGGTGCTGCTCAACCTCGCCTTCGTGTTCCTGCTGCTGGGCTACGGCACCAAGGTCGGCCTCGCGCCGCTCCACGCCTGGCTGCCGGACGCCCATGCCGAGGGCCCGACGCCGATCTCGGCCGTGCTGTCGGGCCTGCTGCTCAACGTGGCGCTCTATGCGGTGCTGCGCTTCAAGATGCTGCTGGCGGCCAATGTCGACGCGCTCGCGCCCGGGCCGTTGATGGTGGCGATGGGCCTGGTTTCCACCGTCTTCGCCGCCTTCATGCTGTACCGCCGGCGCGACATCAAGCGCATGTTCGCGTATTCGTCGATCGAGCACATGGGCATCATCACCTTCGCCTTCGGCATGGGCGGGGCGCTCGCCAACTTCGCCGGCCTGCTGCACATGACCATGCACAGCCTGACCAAGTCGGCGATCTTCTTCGCGGTCGGGCACATCTCGCAGGTCAAGGGCACGCAGAAGATCGCCGACATCCGCGGCCTGACCGAAAGCCATCCGGTGCTGGGCTGGGGCCTGGTCCTGGGCGTGGTCGCCATCGCCGGCATGCCGCCGCTCGGCATCTTCATGAGCGAGTTCCTGATCGTCAGCTCCACTTTCGCCCGCGCGCCCGGCCTGGCGCTGCTGCTGGTGGCGGGACTGGTGATCGGCTTCGGCGCGCTGCTGCTGCGGCTGCAGGGCGTGGCGTTCGGCCCTCCGGCCGGCGGCCGGGCGCCGGTCGAGGCGTCCTACGTGCCGATGTTCGCGCACCTGGCGCTGGTGGCCATGGCCGGCATCTACCTGCCGGAGCCGCTCGTGCGCTGGTTCCAGAACGTCGCCGCGCTGCTGGGCGGGTAGGATGGCGGCGATGGCGGAGCGGGCGTCCCTCAAGCTGATCGACACCCTGGTGGCAGCCGGCGGCGCGCCGGTCGCAAGTCACCGGCCGTGGCCGCGCTATGTGCTGGACGCGGCCGGATGGCAGAAGCTCGTCGAAGGGCTCGGCGCGGCGCCGCATTGGGCCCTGCTCGACCTCTGGGGCGAGCCGGACGCGGTGCATGCGGCGCTGTACGACGAGAGCGCCCAGGCCATCGCCGTCGCATCGCTTTCCTGTCCCGACCGTCGCTTTCCCACGCTGTCCGCCGTGCGCCCCGCGGCCGGTCGGATGGAGCGCGCGGCGCGCGACCTGTTCGCGCTCGACGCGCACGATGCGATCGACAAGCGGCCCTGGCTCGACCACGGCCGCTGGCCGGTCGGCGGCGCGCACGCGAAGGCGCCGTACAACTTCCTGCCGGTGGAAGGCGAGGGCTTGCACGTCATCCCGGTCGGCCCGGTGCATGCCGGCATTATCGAGCCCGGCCATTTCCGCTTCACCGCCAGCGGCGAGACGGTCGTGCGGCTGGAAGAGCGGCTCGGCTACGTGCACAAGGGCATCGAGGGTCTGATGGCGGGAAAGACCCCGGCCGAGGCGGCGCGGTTCGCGGCGCGCGTTTCGGGCGACAGCGCGGTCGCGCATTCGCTCGCCTTCGCCCGCGCGGTCGAGGCCGCGCTCGAGGCGGAGCCGCCGCCGCGCGCCATCTGGCTGCGCGCGCTGATGGCCGAGCTCGAGCGCATCGCCAACCATCTCGGCGATTTCGGCGCCGTGTGCAACGACGTGGCCTTCACGTTCATCCACGCCAAGTGCGGCGAGCTGCGCGAGCATTGCCTGCGCGCCGCCGACCAGGGCTTCGGCCATCGCCTGATGATGGACTGCATCGTGCCCGGCGGCGTCGTGCGCGATCTCGACCCCGGCGCCGTCGGCGGCCTGCAGGCGCTGATCGCCGAGCTGAAGCGCGACCTGCCGCTCTTGTCGCAGCTCTACGACGCCAAGGCCTCGCTGCAGGACCGCACCGTGGGCACGGGCCGCGTCACCTCGGACTTCGTCAACCGCTTCGCCGCCGGCGGCTTCATCGGGCGGGCCACGGGGCGCGGCTTCGACGCGAGACGGCACCCGGGCTATGCGCCCTATGGCGACCTCGCGTTCGATGTGCCGGTGCTCGAGGACGGCGATGTCAACGCGCGCGTCTGGATCCGCATCCACGAAATCGAGCAGAGCCTGAAGCTGCTTGAGCAGATCCTGGCCAAGCTGCCGGCCGGGCCGCTTGCCGTCGAGCTGCCCGCGCGCGGCGGCGAGGGCATGGCGATGGTCGAAGGGTTCCGGGGCGAGGCGATCTGCTGGGTCCGGCTCGACGCGGCCGGCCGTGTCGCCCGCGCGCGGCCGCGCGACCCGTCCTGGCTGCAATGGCCGCTGCTCGAAGCCGCCATCCTCGACAACATCGTCGGCGACTTCCCGGTCTGCAACAAGTCGTTCAACTGCTCGTACTCGGGACACGACCTGTGAGTGCGAAAATGACAAGATTCACTACAGAGACACGGAGGCACAGAGCGAAGAGGGAAGAGAAGTCTTCTTGCGCGGCAAAGCCGCGCTACCACGCCCTCCTGTCTTCTTCTCTGTGCCTCTGTGTCTCTGTGGTTGGTCTTCCTCCTGGTGCTCGATGCTGAGGCTCCTCTCGCGTGCGCTGCTCGGCGGTCCGGTGACGGAGGCGTCGCCGGGGCCGGACCCGGAGGGCTTGAGCGAGCTGGCGCGGCGGCTGCAGGGCGCGACGCGGGCACGGCTCGGCCGGTCGCTGATGATCCGCGAGGTCGACGCCGGCAGCTGCAACGGCTGCGAGCTGGAGCTGCATGCCCTCGGCAACCCGGTCTACGACGTCGAGCGCTTCGGCATCCGCTTCGTCGCTTCGCCGCGTCATGCCGACGTGCTGCTGGTCACCGGCCCGGTCACGACCAACATGGCCGAGGCGCTGGAACGGACCTGGCGCGCGACGCCCGCGCCGAAATGGGTGGTCGCCGTCGGCGATTGCGCGATCGACGGCGGCTGCTTCGCCGGCAGCTATGCGGTGGCAGGCGGCGTCGACAAGGTCGTGCCGGTCGATCTGCGCATCAAGGGATGCCCGCCGCGCCCGCGCGACGTGCTCGCCGGCCTCTTGGCGCTGCTCGAAACGGTCGAAGGCAGGCGCTAGCCGCGCTCAGACGATCACCTCTTCCGTCGCCGCCGCGCTGCCCAGCTTGCGCCGGGCGATGCCGGCGAACTGACCGACCGAGAACAGATGCAGATAGATCGCGCCCAGCCATCCCGGCTTGCGCCAGGAGAGGAAGGTCGCGTCGGGCACATCGGCGAGCTTGCGCTCGTCGACTGTCATGAATCCGCGCCAGGCCAGCCGCGGCGCGTTGCCGTCGCGGGCCTGCACCGTGCGCTCGGCCAGCACGCCGGCGTCGACCAGCGCCTGGACGAAGCGCGTCGTTGCGGCCGCGTCGCGGTGGAAGCGGCGGCAGAACTCCAACGCCTCCTTGGTCAGGGCCGTTGGCTCGCCGCCCTCGAACAGTTTCTCGCCATCGCTCGTGCCGAGCCGGTCGGAGCCGACATCGACGAACACGGCGATGCGATCGTCCGCGCCGGCCGCGCCGGTGATGAAGGGGTAGCGGCGGAAATAGGCCGGGATGTACGTATCGGCCTGCCAGCGCCCGTCGGCGCCGACGAACAGGTTCTCGTCGGGATCCGACCCCAGAATCGCCGCGATCGAGGGCGGCTGCCCCGGCGGCCCGGCCAGGAACACGATCGGATAGTGGCGCGCCGCGGCCGGGAATTCGGACAGGGTGATCGGCGCGACGCCGGTCTTGCGGAACGCCGACATGTCGGCACGGTCGCGCAGCCTGAGCGAACCATGGCGCTTCGGATCCAGCGGCTCGGGCCGCACATAGAGGACGGGTAGGACAGGCGGCGGCGCGGACGTGGCCGGCGCCGCCTCTCCGTTCGGGCCGGACGCGGCGTTCGACTCGCCGGGCTGCTTGCGCTTGGCCATGTCGGTATCCCCGCCGTCCGTCGGGCATCGCCCGCTTTCCGCAAGGTGGCGCGGACGCGACAGACGCCTTCGTGTTTGGCGCTTCTCATCCCCGGGATTACCTGAAATGCTGCCTTGCGTCCACGCGTACGCCCCGAGCGGCAGCCCGGTTAAGGTCCTCGATGTCTCCCCGCCATGACCAGCCACGCCTGCCCGTCGTGTTCCGGCCCATCAAGCAGGTCCTGCTCGGCGTCGTGCTCATGGAGCTGGCGTTGGGCGCGGTCGGCCCGCTGATCGGCGTCCAGCTGGTCCAGCGCGACGTCGCCACCGGGCTGATCGGCGTGGTGACGTCGGCCTATTTCGTGGGGTTCCTCGCCGGCTCGCTCACCTGCCACCGCGTGATCGACCGGGTCGGCCATATCCGCGCCTTCTGCGTGTTCGCCGTCATCGCCACGAACGCCACGCTGCTGCACATCCTGCTCGAGCCGCCCTGGGCCTGGATCGCCTTGCGCGCCGTCACCGGCTACTCGCTGGCCGGTAAGTTCCTGGTGATCGAAAGCTGGCTCAACGACAAGGCGACGGCCGAGACGCGCGGGCGCGTCTTCGCGATCTACCTCGTGCTGTCCTGGGGCGCCAGCGGCATCGGGCCGCTGCTGCTGAACGTCGCCGACCCGACCGGGCCGCTGCCCTTCGTCGTCGTCGCCATGGGGTTCGCCTTCGCGCTGCTGCCGATGGCGCTGACGCGCACGGGCAATCCCGACATCGGCGGGCGCAGCCATTTCGGCGCGGCGCGGCTGTTCCAGATCTCGCCGCTCGGCGTGATCGCCTGCTTCGGCGCCGGCCTCGGCAACTCGGCCTTCTACGGCCTCGCCCCGGTCTACGTGAACGGCATCGGGCTCGCGCCCGGCCATCTTTCGGTGCTGGTGTCGGCCGCGATCCTGGGCGGGCTCTCGGCGCAATTCCCGATCGGCATGCTGGCCGACCGGTTCGGCCGGCGGCCGACCATGCTGGCGGCGCTCGGCGGCGCGCTGACGCTGGCGACGGTGCTGCTGCTGGCGCAGCCCGGATTCCCGGCGCTCATCGTGCTGTTCTTCGTCTATGGCGGCATGACCGCGCCGCTCTATGCCCTCGGCGTCGGCCAGACCAACGACTATGTCGAGCGCCGGGACTTCGTCGCGGCCAGCGGCGGGCTTCTGTTCGCCTGGGCGCTGGGCGCCTCGGCCGGGCCCAATGTCGGTTCGTGGATTATGGCCGGAATCGGCCCGCGCGGGCTGTTCGTCTATCTCATCCTCGTGCTCGGGCTGATCGCGGGCTTCACGCTCTACCGCATGGTCCGCCGTCCGGCGCCGCCGGTGGAGCAGCAGAGCAGGTTCGTCGGCGCCTCGCCCGAGGCCGCGCGCGCGCCGGCGCTCGACCCGCGCGGCGCGCAGGCGCCCCGCGGCTCGGACGACCCGCGCGGCACGACGGCACCGGGTCCGGCCGACGCATGACGCGTCCGCCCGCCGCGTCGCCGATCCTCGGCATCGGGCTGATGGTGCTGACCGTCAACTTGTTCGTCACCATGGATGCCGTCGCCAAGTATCTGAGCCTGTTCCTGCCCGTGCTGCAGATCGTCTGGGCGCGCAACGTGTTCGCCATCGCCTGCACCCTGCCGGTGCTGCGCGGGCAACGTCCGGGGATCTCCTTGCGCAGCGCCCGTCCGGGGCTGCAGCTCGTGCGCTCCGGCCTGCTGCTGGCCTCGACCTTCTTCTTCTTCTCGGCGATCCAGCACATTCCGCTCGCCGACGCCAATGCCATCAGCTTCGTCTCGCCCCTGCTGGTCACGGCGCTGTCCGTGCCCTTCCTCGGCGAACAGGTCGGCATCCGCCGCTGGGCCGCGGTCGTGGTCGGGTTCGTCGGCGCGCTGATCATCATCCGCCCCGGCGCGTCGGGCATGCAGGCCGCGTCGCTCCTGGCGCTCGGCTCGTCCTTCTGCTTCGCCTTCTACCAGATCGCGACGCGCGTCCTGGCCTCGAGCGACAATGCGCTCACCACCGCGCTCTACTCGCCGCTCGTGGGCGCGATCGCGACCAGCCTCGTCATGCCGTTCGTCTGGGTCTCTCCCACGCCGACGCAATGGGCCTTCCTTGTCACGGTCGGCGCGCTGGGCGGCTTGAGCCACTTCGTCTTCATCAAGGCCTACGAGAAGGCGCCGCCGTCGATGCTGGCTCCCTTCTCCTACACGCAGCTCATCTGGTCGGTGACGCTCGGCTACATCCTGTTCGACAACCTGCCCGACCGCTGGACCCTCCTCGGTGCAGCGACCGTCGTCACCAGCGGGCTCTACACGCTCTATCGCGAAAGCGTGCGGCGGCGGGCGGTCAAGGCGTCCAGAGCATCAGGAACCTGACCAGTCCGCCCTCGCTTCATGCAGCGCACGCGCGAAAACCTGGCCACCGTAGACGATCCGAACGATCTCCACCTTGCTCCTCGCCACGCGAAAGACGATCGTCACGCGCCGCTCGAACCCCATTGTTCGCAGACCGCGGCCGATGTCATCGCGCCGCGTGCCACGCTCGGGAAAGGTCTCCAGCGACTTGCAGGCTGCCTCGATGCGGCCGATATAGGCGTCGGCGACAGCCAACCCCGCTTCCGCGACGATGTAGCTATGCAGTGCGAACAGATCGCCTTCCGCCTTGGGCCGGAAGACGATCTCACGTCTCTTCATTCCGCTCGGCCTTCACCAGCGCCGCGTGATGCTTGCGCAACCGACGGAAGACATCCCGGGCGGGCACGCTCGGACGGGGATCTGCAATGGCCTCGGCGACGCGCTGGCGCAGCAACTCGGTCAGTGCCGCTTCCTCGCGATCAAGCGCGCGTACGGCAGCGCGAATGACCTCGCTTGCAGAGGCATAGTCGCCGGACTTGACCCGGGCTTCGACGCGCTCCTGAAGCTCGCCGAGCGTGACGGTGATCGGGCGGCTTGTGCGAGCCATGAACGGCCCTCCAACGGCAGTTCGCACTTATATGACAACGTCATACTAGCGATGCCGCTTCGCGCCGGCAAGCGCACCGGAGATGCTGCGCCTCGGTGCGGCAACTGTTGTCGGCGCGTCTTTGCCTTAGAATGGAATATCGTCGTCCAACCCAGGTTTCGATCGTGTGTTTTCGGCAGGCACTTCCGCTCGCGGAGGTGAAAGCGCAGCAGGTGGGGTGACGGGTGGCAGGCGCCGCATCTCGTCCTCCACCGCTTTGGACTCCCCCACGACTTGGAGCACATTTGTAGCCAGCTTCTGTGCAATTTCGGCAGAGGCCCATACGCCTCCGGGCAAAGCGAGTATCTCGAGGACAAATCTCGTCGCCGTGAGAAGGCCTAGTCTCCGCTTCTCCAGCTCAGCTTCGAACTCCCTGAGCTTGTCCAGCAACGCATCTCTCTTGGCGTCGGTGAGGTCCGCCTCCTCGACGCATTTCCTGAGGGCGTGCAAGTAGCCGCGGATGCGATCCTTGACCTTCGGCTCAATGCGAACAGAGTCTCGCTTTCCGCGGATACTGTTGTCGAGAAGCAGCTGCGTCATATAGTGATCGAGATCGGCTCTGAACTGTCGATGAACCTTCTGGTCAAAATCCGTCAGCCGCGGACCTCAAGCGAGGCAAATGGCTCGATCTCATATCGTTTGGCGGCAGCTATCACGACGTTCATGAAGCCGTGCCGAGCATCTTCCAGCAACTCCCAATCCTCTTGCGACTGCAGTTGGCCTGTGCGCTCAGCAAGACGACGTTGCGCATGCCGCACAAACGTAGCGAATGCTAGACGAGGATCTTCCGGAAGTTCATCCAGCTCGTCTTGTGTTACGAAGTCGAAGACATTCATGCGGCAACCAAATACAAAAATACATAATCAAGCATATAACATTTTGCCGCATGCAGAGTAGTGCCCTCAACGGCGCGGCCACCACCTACCCTGCATCCATCGTGCACGTACAGAGTCGCCGGATGGCCCGGCGACGTTTCTTTTCTATCGCGCCAGCTTCTCCAGCACGATCTCGGCCAGCGACAGCGACGCGGTCAGTCCCGGCGATTCGATGCCGAACAGGTTGACCAGCCCCGGCACACCGTGGTCGCGCGGGCACTGGATCACGAAGTCCTTGGCGGGCTCGCCCGGGGCCTGCAGCTTGGGCCTGATGCCGCTATAGCCCGGCGCCAGCGCGCCGTCGGGCAGGCCGGGCCAGTACTGGCGGATCGCGGCGTAGAACCTCTCCGCGCGCGCCGGGTCGACGCCGTAGTCCAGCGTGTCGACCCATTCGATGTCGGGCCCGAAGCGCGCTTGGCCGCCCATGTCGATGGTCACGTGCACGCCGAGGCCGGCATGCTCGGGCGCGGGATAGACCAGGCGGCGGAAGGGCGACTTGCAGCCCGCGAGCGTGAAGTAGTTGCCCTTGCAGAAATAGCGCTTGGGCACCGCCGACGCCGGCAGACCCTCGAGCGCTCCGGCCAAGGGCGGCGCCCCGTTGCCCGCGCTGTTGACGACGATGCGCGCCTTGAGGCGCATGGCGTCGGGTCCGCCGACGCGGAGCTCGATCCCGTCGTTCATCACGCGGCCGCCCTCGACCGGGCTCTTGAACGCGACCATCATGCCACAGGATTCGGCGTCGCCCTGGTAGGCCAGCATCAGCGCGTGGCTGTCGATGATGCCGGTCGACGGCGACAGCAGCGCGCCGACGCAGCGCACCTCGGGCTCCATCACCTTGACCTGGCGCGGCTCGAGATACTCGAGGTCGCCCACGCCGTTGGCCAGCGCCAGCTGGCGCAGCTTCTCCAGCCCCGGCATCTCGGCTTCCGTCGTGGCGACGATGATCTTGCCGCAATTGACATAGGGCACGCCGCGGTCGGCGCAGTAGGCATAGAGCGCGCGCCTGCCGGAGACGCAGGTCAGCGCCTTCAGGCTGCCGGGCGGGTAGTAGATGCCGGCGTGGATGACCTCGGAGTTGCGGCTGCTCGTGTGCGTGCCGATCGCGTCCTCGGCCTCCAGCACCACGACCTCGCGCCCGTCGAGCGCCAGGGCGCGCGCGATCGCCAGGCCCACCACCCCGGCGCCGATCACGACGCATTCCACCGTTTCGGTCATCGGCCTCAGCCGCTCAGCGCCGCACCATCATCTGGTCCGGCAGGAAGCTGACGATCTGCGGAAACAGCGTCACCAGCGCCACGGCGACGCACATCAGCGCGAACAGCGGCAGTGCCTGCACGGCGACCCACGTCACCTGCCGCCCGGTCATGCCCTGCAGCACGAACAGGTTGAAGCCGACCGGCGGCGTGATCTGCGCCATCTCGACCACCATCACGACGAAGATGCCGAACCAGATCAGGTCGATGCCGGCGGTCTGCACCGTCGGCAGCAGCACGGCCATGGTGAGGACCACCATCGAGATTCCGTCGAGGAAGCATCCGAGCAGGATATAGAACAAGGTCAGCGCGAAGATCAGCATGTAAGGCGACAGCTTGAGGCCGTCGATCCATTCCGCAAGGTGCCGCGGCAGCCCGGTGAAGCCCATCGCCAGCGTCAGGAACTGCGCGCCCGCGAGGATCAGCGCGATCATGCAGGACAGCCGCGTCGCGCCCATGAGCGCCTCGACGAAATTGCGCCGCGTCAGCGCTCCCTGCGCCAGCGACAGGACGAGCGCCCCGACGACGCCCAGCGCCGCCGATTCCGTCGCCGTCGCCACGCCGGTGTAGATCGAACCCAGCACGACGGCGATCAGCAGCATGGCCGGGATCAGGTGGCGCGAGGCGTAGAGCTTTTCCCGAAGCGTGTAGCGCGCCGATTCCTGCGGCACCTTGCCCGGGTTCAAGAGCGCCCAGGCCGCGACATAGCCGCTGAACAGCGCCGCCAGCATGATGCCCGGCAAGAAGCCGGCGATGAACAGCTTGGCGATCGAGACCTCGGCTGCGACGCCGTAGACGATCAGGATGATCGACGGCGGGATCAGCAGGCCGAGCGTGCCGGATCCGGCGAGCGTGCCGACGGCGAGCGCGTCCGGATAGCCGCGCGCCTTCAGCTCGGGCAGCGTGATCTTGCCGATGGTGGCGCAGGTCGCCGCCGACGAGCCGGAGATCGCGGCGAAGATGGCGCAGCCCACCACGTTGGTGTGCAGCAGCCGCCCGGGAAGGCGGCCTACCCAGGGCGCCAGGCCGCGGAACATGTCCTCCGACAGCCTGGTGCGGAACAGGATCTCGCCCATCCAGATGAACAGCGGCAGCGCCGTCAGGGTCCAGCTCGAGCTCGCGCCCCAGATCGTCGTCGCCATGGCGTCGCCGGCCGGGCGCGTGGTGAAGAACACCATGGCCACCATGGCGACGCCCAGCAGCGACAGGCCGATCCAGACGCCCGAGCCCAGCAGCGCGAACAGCACGACCAGGAGGATGCCGAAGAGCGCGAAATCTTCCATGCATCAGCGCTCGATATGCGCGTCCTCGGCGTCGGTAGCCCGGACCAGCGCGCCGCCGCGCGCCACGTCCACCAGCTTCTCGGCTATCGCGACGAAGAGGACGGTGGTGCCCAGCGCCATGGCCGACTGCGGGAACCACAGCGGCACCGGGATCAGCCCCTGCGACACGTCGTTGAGCTGCCAGGACACGTAGGTCGACTTCACGCTGTAGTAGGCGAAGTAGCCAGAAAGGAAGCCGCCGGCCGCGAGGCACCACAGCTCGAGCCAGCGCCGCGGCGCGCCGGTCACGCGGTCGAGGAACAGCGTGACGCGGATGTGCTCGCCATGGCCGAACGCATAGGCGAGCGCCAGGAACGAGGACGCGGCCATCGAGAACCCGGCGAAGTCGTCGGCCGAGCGCGCGACGTAGCCGAACAGCCCGCCGCCGATCGAGTACAGCGAGCACAGGCATACGCCGACCAGGAACACGGCCGCC
Source organism: Alphaproteobacteria bacterium (assembly GCA_023150455.1). Taxonomy (GTDB): domain Bacteria; phylum Pseudomonadota; class Alphaproteobacteria; order JAEULC01; family JAEULC01; genus JAEULC01. The sequence goes on from JAKLKW010000006.1 coordinate 29,555, forward strand.
AGTCCGCCGCAGAACGAATAGAGTCGCGCCAGGATTCGCCGCATCACGACGATCTGTATGCAAGCTGCATGCAAGGGACGGAGCGATCGGAGGGACGGACCGGAACGTCCGCCCCTCGCGCCGGCTACATCTTGCGGTAGGCGTCGACGATGGCCTTGCCGTCCGCCCCGGCCTTCTTGAGCCATTCCTCGGTCATGACCTTGCCGATCTCCTGCAGCTCCTTCTTGAACTGCGCGCTCGGCGGCGAGACGGTCATGCCGTTCTTCGCCAGGGTCTCGGTCGCCAGCTTCTGCGCCGCTTCGCTGGCGGCCCAGCCCGCGGCTTCGGCCTTCTTCGCCTCGGCCAGCACGATGTCCTGCGTCTTCTTGTCCAGCTTGGCGAAGGCGTCCTTGTTGACGATCACCATGTTCTTCGGCTGCCAGCCCTGGACGTCATAGAAGTACTTCAACTGCTCCCACACCTTGCTGTCCATGCCGGTCTGGCTCGACGTCGCCATCGAATTGACCTTGCCGGTCGCCAGGGCCTGGCTCAGCTCGGCGGCCTGGACCGTGATCGGCTGCGATTTCAGCAGCTCGCCCAGGCGATTGGTCGCGGGGCTGTAGGCGCGCCATTTCAGGCCTTCCATGTCCTTCACAGAGGCGATCGGCTTGTTGGCGTAGAAGCCCTGCGGCGGCCACGCGACGGCATAGAGCAGCCTGGCGTTCCAGGCGTCGAGCTGCTTGCCGATCACCGGCTTGGATGCCTCGTACAGCTTCTTCGCGTCGGCGTAGCTCGCGGTCAGGAACGGCACGCCGTCGACCCCGAAGAGGGCGCTCTCGTTCTCCAGGCTGACGCCCAGGATCTCGCCGATCTGCGCCTGGCCGGTCTGCACCGCGCGCTTGATCTCGGGCAGCTTGAACAGCGAGGCGCCGGGATGCGTGGTGATCACGAGCTGCCCGCCGCTGGCGGACTTCACCGCTTCGGCGAATTTCTGCGCGTTGACCGAGTGGAAATTCGTGGCCGGATAGGCCATCGGCATGTCCCACTTCGTCTGCGCCGCGGCCGGCGCTGCCGCGGCCGCGCCCAGCGCCAGGACGGCCATGGCGACCGTCGCGGAAAGAATCGTCCTCATCCGTTCGAGCTCCCTGACATATGTCTGAGGACCGGCCCGGGACCGGGCCAGCTTGCCCCCTTGCCGCCTACTCTAGCCAATGGCCCTGGACGGCGAAAGGGCGCGATGTCAGGCCGCCGCGGCAGGCATCCTGGCCTTGACCGCATCGGGGATTCGGCCCGATTTCAGTCCTTCGGGATGAGCCGGATCGTCGACGCCCCAGATGCGCGTCTCGCTGCCCTCCACGGCGACCTCGCCCCCGACGCGGACCACGTGCTCCAGCTCGAAGCTGCGCGTGCCCCAGCGCTTCAATCGCGTCTCGATCTCCAGCACGTCGCCGAACCGCGCCGGCCGGCGGAAGCGCGCGCGCGCGTCGACCAGCGGCAGGCCGCGGCTGCCGTGCTCGCGCGTCAGCGCGTCCCAATAGAGCCCGTTGGTCTCGAACAGGTGCCGCGTCGCCGCGTCGAACCACGAGAAGTAGTTCGGGTAGTAGACGATGCGCGCCGGGTCGCAATCGCCCCACTCGACCTTGACCGTGTAGACGCTGCTCGTCATCCCCGCCCCCGGCTTCAGTCCCCGCCGGGGGCTTGATAGCGCAAAAACAGGAAGCGCGCGCGTCCGTAGCGCCTCGCGTCGACCGGGTGGAAATCGTGCGGCGGCACCACCTCGTCCTCGGCGTCGTGCTCGACGACGATGATGGCGCCCGGCGCAAGCCAGCCCTTGGCGGCGAGCGCTTCCAGCGCCTCGGCGGCCAGGTTCTCGCCGTAGGGAGGGTCGAGGAAGGCCAGCGAGACCGGCAGCTCGGCCGCGGGCGGCTTGACCGCGTCGGCGCGCAGGACCGTGCAGGACTTGCCTTCGCCCAGCTTGGCGGCGTTGGCGCGGATCGCCGCGACGGCGGCCGGGTCCTTTTCCATGAACCACACGCGCTCGGCGCCTCGCGACAGGGCTTCCAGTCCCATCGCGCCGGTGCCGGCGAAAGCGTCCAGCACGCGCGCCGCCGTCAGCACCCCGGCGATTTCCGGCCCATGGGCGAGGACGTCGAACACGGCCTGGCGCGCCCGGTCGGCGGTCGGGCGCACCTGCAGGCCTTCCGGCGCCGCGATGGCGCGGCCGCGGTGCCTACCGGCGACGATCCGCACCCGCGCCCCCCGTGTCGTAGACCGCGCCGACTTGGTCTTTCAGAACGCGCGCGGGCACCTCCTCCGCCTCGCCGCGCGGCAGCAGGCCCAGCTGGAACGGGCCGTAGGCGACGCGGATCAGGCGATTGACCGCGAGCCCCATGGACTCGCACAGCCGGCGCACCTCGCGGTTGCGGCCTTCGCTCAGCGCCATGGTCAGCCAGGCGTTGCCGCCCTTCTCGCGTTCCAGCCGCGCCTCGACCGGCCCGAATTTCACGCCGTCGACGGTGACGCCCTCGGCCAGCTTCGCCAGCCGCGCCGGGTCGACGCGGCCGTGGACGCGCACGCGGTAACGCCTGACCCACCCGGTCGACGGCAGCTCGAGATGGCGCGCCAGCGCACCGTCGTTGGTCAGCAGCAGCAGGCCTTCCGAGGTCAGGTCGAGCCTGCCCACGGTCAGGACCCGTGGCAGGCCGGGCGGCAGCCGGTCGAACACGGTCGGGCGGCCCTGCGGATCGCGCGCCGTGGTCACCAGCCCGGCCGGCTTGTGATAGCGCCACAACCGCGTGCGCTCGCGCGCGGGCAGCGGCCGCCCGTCCACCTTGATGCGCGCCGGCTCGTCGACCACCACGCCGGGCGAGGTCAGCACCTTGTTGTCGAGCTTGACGCGGCCCTCGGCGATCAGCCGCTCGGCGTCGCGGCGCGAGCACAGGCCGGCGCGGGCGATCAGCTTGGCGACGCGTTGCGGTTCGGGCATGCCGGGCCAGGAATACTGTTGGAGCGCCGCTCTTTCAGCGGCAGGCGGCGATGAATGCGTCGAAGATCCGGTCGTCCCCGGGCGAGATCGAGAACTCGGGATGCCATTGCACGCCCAGGCAGAAGCGGTAGCGCGGGGCTTCCATGCCCTCGATCACGCCGTCCGGCGCGCGGGCGTTGACGACGACGCCGGCGGGCTCGTCCTTGGCCGCCTGGTGATGGGCGCTGTTGACCGGCAGCTCGTGCGTGCCGACCGCGCGGTGCAGCAGCGTGCCGGGCACGATCATGACGTCGTGGCCCGGCTCGTTGCGCGGGTTCGGCTGCTCGTGCTTCAGCGCCCCCGGCACCTCGTCCGGGATGTGCTGGATCAGCGTGCCGCCCAGCACGACGTGCAGCAGCTGCTGGCCGCCGCAGATGCCCAGCACCGGCAGGTCGCGCCCGAGCGCGCCGCGCGTGACCGCCAGCTCGAACGCGGTGCGGCGGTCCTTGGTGGTGACCTTGGCGTGGCGCGTCGTCGCGCCGAAGATCGCCGGATCCACGTCGAAGGCGCCGCCGGTGACGATCAGCCCGTCGATGCGGCCGAGGTAGTCGGCCGCCCGCTCCGGCTCGTGCGGCAGCAGGATCGGCAACCCGCCCGCGCGCGCCACCGCCGCGCAATAGTTCTCGCGCACGGCATACCACGGGAACTTGGAATAGCCGCCCGGCTGCTCGGCATCGAGCGTCAGGCCGATCACGGGAAGGGACATGGCAGGATTCTAAGGGGCGCGCACCAGGGGGACAATGCCCAATCGGGCTGCCGACAGCCGGCTTGACCGCGCATGGGGCGTCCGGCCAGTGTCCGCGCCATGACCGAGCGGCGATCTCATATGGATCTCGCCCTCGCCGAGGCGGAGAAGGGGGCCGCGTCCGGCGAGGTGCCGGTCGGCGCGGTCGTGGTCGAAGTCGCGTCGGGCCGCGTGCTGGCGACGGCGCACAACCGGACCGAGACCGACCGCGACCCGACGGCGCATGCCGAGCTGCTGGCGATCCGAATGGCGGCTGCGGCCTTGGGCGTGCCGCGCTTGGTAGACTGCGATCTCTACGTGACGCTCGAGCCCTGCCCGATGTGCGCCCAGGCGATCTCGTTTGCGCGAATCCGGCGGCTCTACTATGGGGCCGACGATCCGAAGGGCGGCGGCGTCGTGCATGGGCCGCGCATCTTCGCGCAGCCGACCTGTCGCCACGTGCCCGAAATCTACGGCGGCATCGGCGAGGTCCGGGCGGGCGAATTGCTGCGTGCGTTCTTCGCGAGCCGGCGCGGATAGGCGATCAACCGCCGCGCCGTACCGCCACGTAGCTCTTGATCGCGGCGCTGTCGCGGCGCCAGCGCACGTCGGACATCGACTCCCCGACCAGCAGGTCCGGGTCCAGCATCGGCTTGCCGAAGACGAATCCCTGGCCGTAGGGAATGCCGCATTCGCGCAGGAACGCGACGCTGTCCGGGTCCTCGACCTGCTCGGCGATGGCGGTCACACCCAGCTGCTTGCACAGGCTGGCCATTGCCATGACGAACACCTTGCCGCGCTCGTTGCGGCGCGATTCGCGGATGAACGTGCCGTCGATCTTCACGAAGTCGATGTCGATGTGGCGCAATTGCTCGAACGCCGCGCCGCGCGCGCCGAAATCGTCGAGCGTCACCTTGAAGCCCTGGATGCGCAGGTTCTGCACGAAGTCGTTGGCCGCGCGCAGGTTGCGGATCGCCCCGCTGTCGGTGATCTCGATGATGACGAGGCGGTTCAGCATCTTGCGGAAATTGAGCACGACGTCGAGCCGCTTGGCGAAGTTCGGGGTTTCGATCGAGGTGCCCGAAACGTTGACGGCAACGGTGCAGGGCCTGCCCTTCTCGGCCACTTCCAGCAGCCGCCGCACCGTCATTTCGCACATCGCCAAGTCCATTTCCGCGATCAGCCCGTTGCGCTCGGCGATCTGGATGAACTTGAAGGTCGACATGTCCAGCGTCGGGCGCATGCGCAGCAGGGCTTCCATGTGATGGATGCCGCGGGACTCCAGCGACACGACGGGCTGGAAGGCGATCTCGAAGTCGCGCTCGGTGATCACCGTGCGGACCGTTGCGATGGTGTCGTCGGAATCCGCGGCGGCCGGTTCGACAGCGTCCGCGCTCTTCGCCGCTGCGGACGCCATCCGGGCGCGTCGCACGGCGACCAGGCAGCGGCCGTTGAGCTTGGGCATCACGAAGCCGGTCATCTCGACCCGGACCGGCAGGCGCGTCGTCGCCTGGAACGCGGCGCGCACGTTCTCGAAGCGGCGGCCCGACTCCAACGCGGTCACGACCATATCCGCGACGTTCGCCCGGTCCTCCACGACGAACAGGTCGGCGAAGGTGACGCCGGCCAGCTCCTGCATTTCGCGCCCGGTCAGGAACTGCGTCGCGCCGAGCGCGAGCCGCACGGCGCCGGCCTGGTCGAGCTCGACCAGCATGTCGTTGCCGCAGAACGCGAAGGCGACAAATCGGTCGCGCTCGGCGCGCAGCTGGGCCTCGGTTGCTGAGATGGTGCTCACACCCTGAACCATTCCAGACGCAACAGTTGCTATGCCAGTTTGGACCCAAAGCCTTAAGGAAGCTTTGATATCAAGCAGTTAGCTCAGCCGCGTCGCAGCGCCCGCCAGCCGATGTCCCGGCGGCAAAATCCGTCTGGAAAATCAATGAGATCGACAGCGCGATAGGCGAGCGCCTGAGCCTCCGCCACGGTGGCGGACCGCGCGGTGACATTGAGGACGCGGCCGCCGGCGGCAACCAAACGGCCCTGCGAGTCGTTCTTAGTACCGGCGTGGAACACGGTGACACCGGGCAGGGCCTCGGCCCGTTCGATGCCCCGGATCGGGCCTCCGGCGACCGGCTTCTCCGGATAGCCCTTGGCGGCGATCACGACGCTCAGCGCCGCGTCGTCGTGCCAGCGCAGGTCGAAGGAATTGAGCTCGCCGTCGCAGGCCGCCAGCAGGGCCGGCACGATGTCGGACTTGAGCCGCAGCATCATCACCTGGCACTCCGGGTCGCCGAAGCGCACGTTGAACTCGATCAGCTTGGGGCCGTCGCGGCAGATCATGAGCTCGGTGAACAGCACGCCCTTGTAGGGCCGGCCCTCGGCGGCCATGGCCGCGACCGTCGGGCGCACGATGCGGTTGAGCGTCGCCTCGGCCATGGCCTCGGTCATCGCCGGCACCGGCGAATAGCAGCCCATGCCGCCGGTGTTCGGCCCGGTGTCGCCGTCGCCCACGGCCTTGTGGTCCTGCACGGTCACCAGCGGCAGCGCGTGCGCGCCATCGACCAGGGCGAAGTAGCTGGCGATCTCGCCCTCGAGGAACTCCTCGACCACGACCGAGCTGCCCGACTGGCCGAAGCGGCCGCCCAGCAGCGCATCGCGGATCGCCTGCTGCGCCTCGCCGACCGCGCGCGCGACGGTGACGCCCTTGCCGGCTGCCAAGCCGTCGGCCTTGACCACGATCGGCGCGCCCTTGGCGGCGACGTAGTCGCAGGCCGCCTCGGCGTCGGTGAAGCGGCGATAGGCCGCGGTCGGGATGCCGTGCCGCGCGCAGAGATCCTTGGTGAAGCCCTTCGATCCTTCGAGCACCGCGGCGGCCGCGCGCGGCCCGAAGGTCTTGATGCCGGCGTCCTCGGCCTTGTCGACCAGGCCCGCGACCAGCGGCTGCTCCGGCCCGACCACGAGCAGGTCGATCGCCCGGTCGCGCGCGAAGGCGACGATCTTGTCCAGCTCCATGGCCGCGATCGGCACCAGCTCGGCCAGCTTGGCGATGCCCGGGTTGCCCGGCGCGCAATAGAGCTTGTCGCACAGCGGCGACGCCGCGATCGCCCAGCACAGGGCGTGTTCGCGTCCGCCCGATCCGACCACCAGGATGCGCAATGCTGCCGTCCCCCTAGCGAAGGTTTCGCCCGCCTCCGCTCCCCCTGTATCATGACCGCACCATGGCGGTGCAACCCTCATCCGGTCCCGTCGCGGCGACGCAGCCCGGGTCCAACCTGCCCGAGTATTCGGTCGGCGAGCTGTCGCGCGCGCTGAAGCGCACGGTCGAGGACCAGTTCGGCCGCGTGCGCGTGCGCGGCGAGGTATCCGGCTGCAAGCTCCACAGCTCCGGCCATTGCTACCTGAACCTCAAGGACCAGGACGCGGTGCTGGCGGCCGTGTGCTGGCGCGGCACCGTCGGCCGCCTGGCGCTGCGGCCCGAAGACGGCATGGAGGTGATCTGCACCGGCCGCATCACCACGTTCGCGCCGCAGTCCAAGTACCAGCTCGTCATCGACGCGATCGAGCTGGCCGGCGAGGGCGCGCTGCTGAAGCTCCTGGAGGACCGGCGCAAGAAGCTGGCGGCGGAAGGCCTGTTCGATGCCGAGCGCAAGCGGAAGCTGCCCTATCTTCCGGCCGTGATCGGCGTGATCACCTCGCCGACCGGCGCCGTGATCCGCGACATCCTGCACCGGCTGGACGACCGCTTCCCGCGCCATGTCCTCATCTGGCCCGTGCCGGTGCAGGGCGAGGGCGCGGCCGAGAAGATCGCCGCCGCGATCGCCGGCTTCAACCGCATAGAGCCCGGCGGGGCGGTGCCGCGGCCGGACGTGCTGATCGTGGCGCGCGGCGGCGGCAGCCTGGAGGATCTCTGGGCCTTCAACGAGGAAGTCGTGGTGCGCGCCGCCGCCGCCAGCACCATCCCGCTCATCTCGGCGGTCGGGCACGAGACCGACACGACCCTGATCGACTTCGCCTCGGACCGCCGCGCGCCCACGCCCACTGCCGCCGCCGAGATGGCGGTCCCGGTGCGCGCCGAGCTCTTGGAACGGCTGATGGCGCTCGAGCAGCGCCTGGTCGGCTGCGCGCGGCGCCAGGTGACGGACCGCCAGGTGCGCCTTGCCGACCTGGCGCGCGCTTTGCCGCGACCGCGCCAGGCGATCGAGGAGAGCGCGCAGCGCCTGGATGCCTGGGCCGAACGCCTGGCCAATGCCGCCCGCGTGCTGGTCGCCGACCGGTCGCGCCGCGTCGCGCATGCCGCGGCCGCGGTGCCGCGGCCCGAGGCGACGCTCATGACGGCGCGGCGCATCGCCGCCACCGCCTTCGCCCGCCTGCGGCCGGAGCTGGTCGCCCGCCGCATCGAGGACGGCCGGTCCCGCACCGGCGATGCCGCGGGAAGGCTCCTCGCCGCCGCCCGGCGCGCCGTGACGCAGGCGCGCCAACGCGCCGAGGCGCTCGGCGGCCTGCTCGACAGCTATTCCTACGAACGCGTGCTCGAGCGCGGCTTCGTGCTGGTGCGCGACGCCAAGGGCGCCCCGGTCACCGCCGCGGCCGAGGCCAAGCCCGGCGCGCGCCTGTCGCTGCGCTTCCACGACGGCGATGTCGCCGCCCAGGTGACCGGCGAAGGCGCCGTGCCGCGGCCCGGGCGCAAGACGCCGCCGAACGGGCGCCAAGGGTCGCTATTGTGAAAATCGGACCCGCGCTCCTTCTTCTCGTCTCGTTTTTCCTTTCGCATGCCGCTCACGCCAACACCCTCGAGATCACCGGGCAGGCGGTGCAGGGCGGCCTCGTCGTGGGGCGCGTCGATCCCGGCAGCACCGTCGCGGTCGACGGCAAGCCCGTGCGCGTGTCGCCGGACGGCGTCTTCCTGGTCGGGTTCGGGCGCGAGGCGGCGAAGGCGGCGTTGGAGATCGTCTATACCGACGGCAAGCGCGCGCGGCAGGACATCGCGGTGGCGCCGCGCCGGTTCGACGTCCAGCGCATCGACGGCCTGCCCGAGAGAATGGTCACGCCGCCGCCGGAAGCGCTGGAGCGCATCAAGCGCGAGAACGAGGAGGTCGCGGCGGTGCGCCGGCGCGACGATGCGCGCACCGACTTCCTCAAGCACTTCCAGTGGCCGGTGACCGGCCGGATTTCCGGCGTCTACGGCAGCCAGCGCATCCTCAACGGCCAGCCGCGCGCCCCGCATTACGGCGTCGACATCGCCTCGCCGGTCGGCACGCCGATCCGCGCGCCGGCGGACGGCGTCGTGACGCTGGCGGCCGACCTCTATTTCACCGGCTGGACCGTGATCCTGGACCACGGCCACGGCCTCAGCTCGGTCTTCATGCACATGAACGCAATCGCGGCCGAGGTCGGCCAGCGCCTGAAGCAAGGCGACGTCCTCGGGCAGCTCGGCGCGTCCGGACGCGTGACCGGTCCGCACCTGCACTGGGGCATGAACTGGTTCACGACGCGGCTCGACCCGGTGCTGCTGGTGCCGCCGATGCCGCCCTTGCCCGCAGAGTAGCTTGCCGCCGGCGGAGTAGGGCCTCAGCCCGTGCCCGACGCGGCGTCGGAAGCGGCCGGCGCGCCGTCGCCGTTCCGGGGGGCCGCGCCGGGCAGCCGGCATGTCACGGTCGTGCCGGCACCACGCGCCGAGTGCAGCTGCACCTGGCCGCCATGCAGCTCGATCAGGCTCTTCACCAGCGCCAGGCCCAGCCCGGCGCCGGCCTGGCGGCCCTGGCCGGCGCCGCGTTCGAACTTCTCGAACACGCGGTCCTGGTCCTCGACCGGGATGCCGATGCCGGTGTCGACGACGCTGAGCGTCAGCCCCTCGGCGTCCGCGCGCGCCGACAGCGTGATCCGCCCGCCCGGCGGCGTGAACTTGATGGCGTTGCTGACCAGGTTGAACAGCGCCTGCTTCAGGCGGCGCTCGTCGCCGGAGATGGTGCCGAGCGGCTCGGGGCAGTCCACGGCGATCGTCAGGTCGCGCTCGCGTCCGCGCTCGCGGGTCAATTGCAGCACCGAGTTCAGCAGGGCCTGCACGTCGACCTGCCCGAGCTCGAGCTCCATGTAGCCCGCCTCGATCGTCGCCAGGTCCAGGATGTCGTTGATCAGCGTCCTCAAGCCGTGCGACGAGGCCAGGATGCTGCGGGTGTATTCCTTCTGCCGGTCGTTCAGCGGGCCGAAGAACTCGTTCGCCAGGATCTCGGTGAAGCCGATGATGGCATTGAGCGGCGTGCGCAGCTCGTAGGACACGTTGGCGATGAACTCGGTCTTCAGGCGGTCGGCCGCCTCGAGCGCCATGTTGCGCTCGCGCAAGGCGCGCTCGACGCGGAACCGGTCGGTCACGTCGAGATACGTCAGCAGCGCCGCGCCGTCGGGCAGCGGCGTCAGCGCGTAGTCGATCACTTTCTGGTCGGTGCGCTCGATACGGCCGGCGCGCGGCTCGGGCTCGGTGATGCGTGCGATGATCTGCGCCCGCCGCCGCGGCCAGTCGGCGACGTCGGCGAACAGGCCGCGCGTCTTCTCGACGATGTCGGAAATGTGCGGCCCGTCCGCCAGGTCGTCCGGCGTCAGGTTCCACATGCGGGCGAATTCGGGATTGCTCAGGCGCAAGCGCCCGTCGCCGCCGAACACGGCCACGCCTTCGTGCAGGTTGTTCAGCGTCTCGCGCTGCACCTCGGTCAGCGTGTTGTACGAGCGCTCGAGCGCCATGCGGTCGGTGACGTCCTCGAACAGGAACATCAGTCCGCCCAGCGGGTGCGGCGCAACCAGCGTGCGCAGCGTCGTGTCGTCGGGCAGGTGCATCAGGTCGTCGCGCGGCTCGACCAGGGACGTGAACAGCGCGATGGTCTCGGCCTTGAAGGCGCGGAAATCGACGTACTCCGGCAGGCGGCGCTTCTCGCGCATCGCCTCCAGCACTTCGCTGATGAGCGGCTTGGTCATCAGCCACGCCGCTTCCAGCCGCCACAGCCGCGCGAAGGACTGGTTGAAGAAGATCAGGCGCGTGTCGCGGCCATAGATGGCGATGGCCGAGGCCAGGCTTTCCAGCACCTCGGCATGGGCGCCGAGATGGCGGGCGAGCGTCGCCTGCACCTCCTCCAGCTCGGTCACGTCCCGGGCGAAGCCGACCAGCTCCTGCCCGACCGGCTGCTCGGTGATCTCGAGCAGGTGGCGCGCGCCGCCGATCACGACGTGGCGCCGGTCGGCCGCCGGCTTCTGCGTGCTCGCCGCGCGCTCGGCGATGAGGCGGCCGTCCTGTCCGCCCGGCACCAGCTCGCGCTGGTCGGCAACCACGTCGTCGGGCGCGCCGTCCGTCGCCGCGGCATAGGCGGCGTTGCACCACATCAACGCCAGGTCGGCGTCGCGCCGCCAGACCGGGAGCGGCAGCGCGTCGAGCGTCGCCTGCAGCTGCTCGCGCTCGCCGACCGCCGCGGCGATCGCCTCGCGCAACTGGGCGGCCACGGCGGCGTCGACGCTGCGATCGATCATCCACACGACATCGGCGGCCGGCGCGCCGTCGGGCCCGGTCACGCGCCGTCCGAACGCGCGCAGGCTCGCCCCGTTCGCGCTGGTGACCGCGCGCGAGAAGGCCGCGCCGACCGCGCGCAGCCGCTGGACCGCGGCGTCGAAGGGCTCGCGCTCCTGCTCGCTCAGTGCTGCCAGCAGCTGCTCGAACCCGGCTTCCGCGGGCAGATCCAGCGCGCGCAGCAGCACCGGGGACAGGAATTCGCCGCCGTCGGGAATGGTCCAGGCGACATAACCGTCGCTGGCGCCGTCGAGCACCGCCGCCAGGCGCCCGGCGAGGCGTGCTTGCCTGAGTGCCTCGCCGGCGCGCTGGTCGGCTTCTTCCGTCAATACCTGGTTTCGTCGGAACAACCGCCAAGCCAGGGGAATCATGATGGCGCCGGCCGCCGCCGCGCCCAGCGCTACGCCTGCAATCGTGAACATGAACGTTGCGTCTGATTCTCCCCTGACAGGCCCGGCCCGTTCCGTGGACCGACCTGCCGCGCGCCCGAGCCGGCGCACTCCAAGCCCGGCCCGCAGCCAGCCTTTCGGTTCAGCGCCCTTTCAGTTCAGGGCCAGGGGTTTGCCGAAAATTGTCGGCATCCCTTCATTGCTGGAGAGGCGGGCCGCTTGCGCGGGGAGTGTACGAGTGGCCGAAGGCGGCCACAAGCAAAGTCAGCCGGGGGCGCGCGCGGGCAAGCCGCCTTTTTCCGCCAGGAACGCCGCGATCTCGGCGACGCCCGTGCCGGCGCGGATGTTGGTGAAGATGAAGGGGCGCGGGCCGCGCATCCGGCGCGCGTCGCGGTCCATCACCTCCAGGCTGGCGCCCACCATCGGCGCCAGGTCGATCTTGTTGATCACCAGCAGGTCCGATCGGGTTATGCCCGGTCCCCCTTTGCGCGGGATCTTGTCGCCGGCCGCGACGTCGATCACGTAGATCGTCAGGTCCGCGAGCTCGGGACTGAAGGTCGCCGCCAGGTTGTCGCCACCCGATTCGATGAAGGCGATCTCGGCCGAGGGAAACCGCTCGACCATGCGTTCGACCGCCGCCAGGTTGATCGACGCGTCCTCGCGGATGGCGGTGTGCGGGCAGCCGCCGGTTTCCACGCCCTCGATGCGCTCCGGCGCCAGCGCGCCCGAGCGCGTCAGGAACTGCGCATCCTCCTTGGTGTAGATGTCGTTGGTCACGACCACGATCTCGTAGCGGTCGCGCATGTGCTTGCACAGCGCGTCGACCAGCGCCGTCTTGCCCGATCCCACGGGCCCGCCGACGCCGACGCGCAAGGGGCCGCGCGTCGGACGGACGGTGGCACGGGACGCGGCGGTCGCGGTCATGAGCGGAACAGCCTCGTGTACTGGGTTTCGTGCCGCATCGAGCACCAGTCGACGACCGGCGCGGCGGCGCCGAGATCGTCCGGGTCGATGGCGAGCGCCGATGATACGGTCGCCTGCACCGCCGGTTCCAGCGCCGCCAGCACGGCCAGCCCGTCGCTCTGACCGAGCGGCACCAGCCGCACCGCGGCGCTGACCAGGTTGGCGGCGAAGGCCTGCGTGAAGGCGGCCAGCGCCGGTACCAGCGGCATGCCGTGCGCGGCGGCGGCGAGCGCCACGCCGACCGGCAGGCTCGGCGCGATCGCGCGCGTCGCCATCGCGCCGGTCCAGCCGGAGAGACGCAGCGAGGGCCACGCGCGCGCGACGGCGGCGAGGAAGGCCGCGCCCTGCGCGTGCGATTCCAGCGCCAGCTCCGCCGTGCCGCGCAGGGCCGAGGCGAGCTCGGCGATGTCCAGCAGGGCATCGACGTCGTTCGCGTCCGCCGCCCGCCAGGTCAGCGCGAAAAGCTGGGTGTCGCTGCGGCCGGCGCCGTGACGCAGGATGCCATCGATCCAGGCAAGGGCCTGGTCGCGGTCGGCGACCAGGCCGGCTTCGACCGCGTACTCGAGCCCATGCGAGTAGCTGAACCCGCCGGTGGGAAACGCGGGCGACAGCCACGCCATCAGCCGATAGAGCGCGGCGGGGGCGAGGTGGCCGGCGAACGTCACGACGCACCTCCGGGCACAGCCGCGTATTCTCCTTCTCCCACCTTGTTTGCCCTTCGTGTCCTTCCTCCGACCTTCGTGCTCTTCGTGCAACTCCGGAAAAGCGGACCACGAAGGCACGAAGGACACGAAGTCAAGAAGAAGAGGAAGTGCAGGCGGCCTTTGGCCGCGACAATGCCCTCTCCTGTTGGAAGCATGTCAATCATGCTGGTGATCATGTTCGTGCTGGTGATGGCCGTGCCCTGGATTCCTATTTCCCGGATGCGACGCACCGTGCGCGTAGGCACCGCCCTCCGGGCGGAAGGGCGCGCGGATATGCGTGCAAACCGCGCCCAGCCCGCGGGCCATGGCCTCGATTACGTGGTCCGGACGGATGCGCAGCGCCGATCCATGGATTTCCGTCGGCAGGTGCCGGTTGCCGAGATGCCAGGCGACGCGCGCCAGCGCCCTGGGCGAATCGCATTTGATCTCCAGCAGCTCCTCCTCGGCCGCGCGCACGGCGAGGAAGCCGCCGCGCTCGAGCTTCAGCCCGTCGCCGTCCTCCAGGCGCTCGGCATGCTCGAGGTCGAGCAGCAGGTCCTCGCCCTGGTCGGTCTTCAGGCGGATCCGCCGGCGGAAGCGGTCGTCGAACGCGAGCGTGATGCTGCCGGCGGCTTCTTCCGTCGGCCACCCGCCCGCGGCGACGCGTTCCAGCGCCCGCAGCATCAGTAGAGGAAATAGCGCTGCGCCAGCGGCAGCACCTTGGCCGGTGCACAGGTCAACAGCTCGCCGTCGGCCCGCACCTCGTAGGTCTCGGGATCGACCTCCATCTTCGGCGTCAGCGCATTGTGCACCATGGCCGACTTGCCGATCTTGCGCGTGTCGGCCACCGGCAGCAGCGCGCGCGCAAGGCCGAGCGACCCCGCCAGCGCGCCCTTGCGCCGGAGGCTCGCCTTGGACACGAACGTCACCGCGCTCGCCGTCAGCGCGCGGCCGAAGGCGCCGAACATCGGCCGGTAGTGCACCGGCTGCGGCGTCGGGATCGAGGCGTTCGGATCGCCCATCAGCGCCGCGGCGATGGTCCCGCATTTCAGCACCAGGTCCGGCTTCACGCCGAAGAAGGCCGGCGACCACACGACCAGGTCGGCCAGCTTGCCGACCTCGACCGAGCCGACATGCTGGGCGACGCCTTGCGCCAGCGCCGGGTTGATCGTGTACTTGGCGATGTAGCGCTTCACCCTCCGGTTGTCGTTGTCGCCTTTCTCCTCCTTCAGCCGGCCGCGCTGGCGCTTCATCTTGTCGGCGGTCTGCCAGGTGCGGATGATCACCTCGCCGACCCGGCCCATGGCCTGGCTGTCGGACGAGATCATCGAGAAGGCGCCGAGGTCGTGCAGGATGTCCTCGGCCGCGATGGTCTCGCGCCGGATGCGGCTCTCGGCGAAGGCGACGTCCTCGGGGATCTTCGCGTCCAGGTGGTGGCACACCATCAGCATGTCCAGGTGCTCGTCGATGGTGTTGACCGTGTAGGGCCGCGTCGGGTTGGTCGAGGACGGCAGCACGTTTGCCTCGCCGCACAGCTTGATGATGTCGGGCGCGTGGCCGCCGCCGGCGCCTTCGGTGTGGAAGGCGTGGATCGTGCGGCCCTTGAATGCGCGCACCGTGTCCTCGACGAAGCCCGACTCGTTCAGCGTGTCGGTGTGGATCGCGACCTGGATGTCGTGGTCGTCGGCGACCGACAGGCAGCAGTCGATCGCTGCCGGCGTGGTGCCCCAGTCCTCGTGCAGCTTGAGGCCGCAGGCGCCGGCCTCGATCTGCTCCTCGAGCGCCCGGGACCGGCTGGCGTTGCCCTTGCCGAACAGCCCGACATTGACCGGCAGGCCTTCGATCGCCTGCAGCATGCGCTGGATGTGCCACGGGCCCGGCGTGCAGGTCGTGGCCGCCGTGCCGGTCGCCGGGCCCGAGCCGCCGCCGAACAGCGTGGTGACGCCGCTGTAGAGCGCGTCCTCGACCTGCTGCGGGCAGATCATGTGGATATGCGCGTCGATGCCGCCGGCGGTGACGATGCGCCCCTCGCCGGCGATCACCTCGGTGCCCGGGCCGACCACGATGTCGACGCCCGGCTGCACGTCGGGATTGCCGGCCTTGCCGATTCCGGCGATGCGCCCGTCCCTGATCGCGATGTCGGCCTTGACGATGCTCCAGTGGTCGATGATCAGCGCGTTGGTGATGACGGTGTCGACCGCGCCCTCGGCGCGCGACGCCTGCGCCTGGCCCATGCCGTCGCGGATCACCTTGCCGCCGCCGAACTTGACCTCCTCGCCATAGATCGTGCGGTCGGCCTCGACCTCGACGAACAGTTCCGTGTCGGCCAGGCGCACGCGGTCGCCGGTCGTCGGCCCGAACATGTCGGCATAGGCGGCGCGCGCGATTCTCGTCGGCATGGCTCAGCGCCTCCCCTTCTTCATGGTCTTCCTGGTCGCCGCCTTCGGCTTCGCCGCCGCGTCCAGCGCGCCCATCACCTTGCCGTTGAAACCATACACCTTGCGGCTGCCGGCGTAGGGCACCAGCGAAACGGTGCGCGTCTGGCCCGGCTCGAAGCGGATCGCCGTGCCCGCGGCGATGTCCAGCCGGCAGCCGCGCGCGGTCGCGCGGTCGAAGCGCAGCGCGGTGTTGGTCTCGGCGAAATGGTAATGCGAGCCGACCTGGATCGGCCGGTCGCCGGTATTCGCCACCTCGATCGTGACGGACTTGCGGCCGGCGTTCAGCTCCAGCTCGCCGTCCTTGGGAAAGACCTCGCCCGGGATCATCGCCATGACGGTCACCGGACCGGCTGGTGCACGGTGACGAGCTTCGTGCCGTCGGGGAAGGTCGCTTCCACCTGCACGTCGTGGATCATCTCGGCCACGCCCTCCATCACCTGGTCGCGGCGGACGACGCCGGCGCCGTCGCGCATCAGCTCGGCGACCGAGCGGCCGTCGCGCGCGCCCTCCAGCACGTGGTCGGTGATCAGGGCCACCGTCTCGGGATGATTGAGCTTCACCCCGCGTTCCAGCCGGCGCCGCGCCACCATGGCTGCGACCGCGACCAGCAGCTTGTCCTTCTCGCGCGGCGACAGATTCATGCGCGTCCCCCCGTTGCGCCGTCATACGTGCCAGATCGTTGGCAGCCGTTCCGGCAAACCGCAAGCCCCGGCGCGAAAGGCCCGCCAGAACGCGCCAAAGGCGGCGCGCAGCGCCGCGCCATCGGCCGACAGGAATCGTGCCACCAGCACGCCTTCCACCAGGCTCGCGCCGCTGCGGACGCCGGATGCGTCCCGATCCAGCAAGGCGCGGGCCAGTTCCAGGCTGCGCCCGGCGTCCGGTCCCAGATGGACGACGGTGCCCAGGGTCGCGGCGCCGCCGAAGACCGACGGGGCGTCGATCGCCGCGGCGATGTCGCCCTCCAGCGCCAGCGCGTCGGCCCAGAGCAGGCGCCCCGCCCGGCGCACCTGCCACCGGTCGCGCAACAGCCCGCCCCGCATGCGCTCGCCCGCGGCGATGCGGCCGAACGTCAGCATCTCGCCGACCAGCACGCGCGCACCGTCCGCCGCCTCGACCGCGACGCTGCGGCGTAGCCGCGCGCCGTCGAACAGGATGGTCCCCTGCGGCAGCAGCTCGAGCAGCGCGCCACGCCCCGCGTCGAGGCGCATCGTGACCTCAGTATCCGCCCCGGGCGAGCGATACACCTTCTCGGCCGCCTGGCCGACGAGCTGCAACGCGGCGCTCTCGCCCACCGCGATGTCGAGCGTCAACCGGTCGCCGCCGACCAGGCCGCCCGACGTTGTGGCCAGCACCGCCTGCATCGGGTCGCCCGCGGCCGGGCGCGGGAACAGCACCCGCAGCGGGTCGTGCATGTAGAGGTCGCCCAGGCGGTCGGCGCCGTCCCTGCGCGCGACGCGCAGCAGCAGTCTTCCGTCGACCGGCATCGCGCGGGCGGGCACGGCGGCGCTGGCAGTCGGGTCGGATGCGCTGGATGCCAAGCGGCGGGCCCCTTTCGTCGATTCGGCGATCGCCGAACCGTCTCCCCCGCCGTCCCACAGCGTCAAGCCGCTTCCCGGGGATAAGGATGCGCCCCGAAGGGCACGGCAGCGGCCGGAGACGGTCCAAGCAAGCGCAGGGCCAGCCACCGAAGGCCGGATGGCCTGCGTCGCGGCGTCGCCTGACTAAATGTTGGGCAAGTCCGCTGCCGTCTTATGCGCGCAAGCATAAGGTTTGGCCACAGGGGCAAGCGTGGGACCGTGCCGTCGCTCCCGATCTCGAGATGCACGCGGAGAACGCGGAGACGCGGATGAAATTGGCGCCCCGGCGGTCGGTTTCGGTCCGCCTTTGCGGATGGGAGGGCGATTCGCTCCGCGTTCTCGGCGTCTCCGCGTGGACCGACGGCGATAACGGAACCGGCAGAGGCCGCCTGACCTACACCTCCGCGAACTTCCCCCCGCTCTTGGCGAGGCGCGCGAGCAGCGGCGCCGGCTCCAGCCAGTCGCGGTCGCGCTCGTAGAGCCGGCACATGGCGTCGTAGACCTTGGCGAGCCCGATCTGGTCGGCCCAGAACATCGGACCGCCGCGCCAGCGCGGGAAGCCGTAGCCGTAGAGCCAGACCACGTCGATGTC
Source organism: Alphaproteobacteria bacterium (assembly GCA_023150455.1). GTDB lineage: Bacteria > Pseudomonadota > Alphaproteobacteria > JAEULC01 > JAEULC01 > JAEULC01. Next base: position 47,474 of record JAKLKW010000006.1, read on the forward strand.
GGACGCGCGCTGCGCGATGCCCTCCTCCAGGATCTTGGCGCCCTCGTTCACCAGCGGGTACAGGCAGCGCTCGATGATCTCCTGGTCGGTGACGGGCCGGCGCTGGATGCCTTTCTCCTGCGACACCGCGACGATCAGCTTCTCGATCTCGGGATCGGGGACCGGCGCGCGCGCGCCCTTCTCGTAGCGGTACCAGCCCTGTCCGGTCTTCTGTCCGTAGCGCCCCATCTCGGCGATGCGGTCGGCGATCGGCGAATAGCGCCGCGGATCGGGCGGCAGGCCTTGAGCCTTGCGCTGCGCCGCGCGCTGCTGGCGGATGCGGTAGCCGACGTCGATGCCGGCCAGGTCGCGCGTGGCGAACGGCCCCATCGGGAAGCCGAAGTCCTGGATCGCCTTGTCGACCTGCTGCGGCAGCGCGCCTTCCTCGATCAGGAAATCGGCCTGCCGGCCATAGGCGTAGTACATGCGGTTGCCGACGAAGCTGTCGCACACGCCGACCAGCACGCCGACCTTGCCCAGCTTCTTCGCCAGCGCCATGGACGTGGCGATCGTCTCGCGCGAAGTCGCCTTGCCGCGCACCGTCTCGACCAGCCGCATGATGTTCGCCGGGCTGAAGAAATGCGTGCCGATCACGCGGTCGGGCCGGCGCGTCGCGGCGGCGATCTCGTTGACGTCCAGGCTCGACGTGTTGGTCGCCAGGATCGCGGCGGGCCTGCACGCGGCATCCAGCTTCCGGAACACCTCCTTCTTCAGCGCCATGTCCTCGAAGATCGCCTCGATCACGAAGTCCGCGTCGGCGATATCCGCCATCGCCGTCGTCCCGGCGACCAGCGCCATGCGCTTGTCCATCTCGTCCTGCGAAAGGCGCTTGCGCTCGACCATGCCGGCATAGGTCTGGCGGATGCGCGCAAGTCCCTTGTCCAGCAGCTCGGGCGAGGATTCGAGCACGCGCACCGGGATGTCGGCATTGGCGAAGCAGATGGCGATGCCGGCACCCATCGTGCCGCAGCCCATCACCGCGGCGCGGCCGACCGGCGCCGCCGGGATGTCCTCCGGCAGGTCCTTGACGCGCGCCGCCTCGCGCTCGGCGAAGAAGGCATGGCGCAGCGCCTTGGCCTGGTCCGAGCCCACGAGCCGTTGGAACGTCGCCCGCTCGAAGGCGAGCGCCTCGTCGAACGTCTTGGTCAGCGCCGCCTCGACGCAGTCGACCACGGCGCCGGGCGACTCCTGGCCGCGCGCGCTGCGCTTGATCTGCTGGCGGAACTCGGCGACCAGGTTCGGGTTGGCGCGCGCCTCGGCGAGCTTGTCCTCGCGCTCGCGCGTGCGGCGCGGGCCTTTGCCCTCGGCGACCAGTCTCTCGGCGAACCTGACCGCGCCGTCGACCACGTCGCCCTCGACCAGCGCGTCGACGATGCCGAGCGCCAGCGCGCGCTTGGACGCGATCAGCTCGCCCGACGTCATCATCTCCAGCGCCGGCTTCACGCCGATCGTGCGCGGCAGGCGCTGCGTGCCGCCGGCGCCCGGCACGATGCCGAGCGTCACCTCGGGCAGCCCGACCCGTGTGTTCTCCGTCGCCGCCACGCGGTAATGCGCGCCGAGCGCCAGCTCCAGCGCGCCGCCGGCGGCGGTGCCGTGGATGGCGGCGACCACCGGCTTGGTCCCGCGCTCGATGCGGTCGATCACCTGCGGCAGGATCGGCGCGTCGGCCGGCGGCGGCTTGCCGAACTCGCGGATGTCGGCGCCGCCCGACAGCATGCGACCCTTGCCGGCGATCACGATCGCCGCGGTGTTCGGATCGTCGAGCGCCGCCGCGACCTCGCGGTCGAGCGCGCGGCGGACGGCCGCGCCCAGGCTGTTCACCGGCGGATTGTCGATCATCACCAGCGCGATGCGTCCGCGCCCAGTGCGCGTGACCGGTTCGGCGCCCATCTCGTTTCCCCCAAGCAGGACTTCAGCGGGCGCGGACTATAGCAACGGCCCATCGGCGCCGCGACCCGTTTGGCGCCGGCCGTGCGCGCGAACGCGACCTTTCGCCGCAAGGTCCCGGGGATTGGCCGACCGGCCGTTTACGCGCGCCCGGCGGCAATGGCAGAGTGCGCCGCATGTCTTCCGGCAACTCGAACAACGACATTGCCGTGATCGGCGCGGGCATTGTCGGGCTGGCGACCGCGCTGACCCTGCAGCAGGACGGACATCGCGTCACCCTGATCGACCAGCGCGATCCGGGCATGGGCACGTCCTTCGGCAATGCCGGCGCGATCGTGACCGGCGCGGTCGCGCCGGTCGCGTCGCCCGGTCTGTGGCGCAAGCTGCCGAAGATGCTGACCAATCCCGACTCCTACCTGAGCGTGCGCTGGTCCTACCTGCCGCGGCTGATGCCGTGGCTGTGGCAGTTCTTCCGCGCCGGCACGCCGGAGAATGTCGAGCGCATCGCGCGCGAGCTGGCGCCGCTGGTGTTCCCGGCCTACGAGGCGCACCAGGCGCTGATGCGCCGCCACGGCATCGAAGGCATCGTGCGCCAGGTCGGCTGGCTCAAGATTTACGACCAGGCCGGATTCGACGCGACTTCCGACGACCGCGCGCTGCTGCGCCGCCACGGCGTGCGCTTCGACGAGCTCGATGCCGACGAGCTGCGCCAGCTCGAGCCCGGGCTCAACCGGCGCTACACCCACGCGATCTTCCAGCCCGGCTCGGCCTTCGCCAGCACGCCGCTCAAGCTGTCGCAAGCCTATGCCGAGGCGATCCGGCGCGGCGGCGGCAGTTTCAAGAAGCAGACGGTGCAGGGCATCGAGATCGGTGCCGACGGAAGGCCGGTGGTCGTTACCGAGGCCGGCCGCGCGGCCTGCGACCGCGTCGTCGTCGCCGCCGGCGCCTGGTCGAAGAACCTCGCGGCGATGCTCGGCGCACGCGTGCCGCTCGACACCGAGCGCGGCTATCACCTCTATCTCGAGCGCAAGTCGGGACCGGGCGTGGGACGGCCGACGCTGGTCGGCGACCACGGCTTCGTGCTGGCCCCGATGGCGGACGGCGTGCGACTGACCTTCGGCGTCGAGCTGGCCGGCGTCGATGCGCCGCCCGATTTCCGCCGCATCCGCCGCATGGTGCCGCGCGCGCAGGACGTGCTGCCGGGCCTTAGCGGCGAGCCGCAGCGCGAATGGCTCGGCTACCGCCCGTCGCTGCCCGACTCCAAGCCGGTGATCGGCCCGTCGCCCCGGAGCGAGCGCGTGACCTTCGCCTTCGGCCACGGGCATCTCGGACTCACGCTCTCGGCCGTCACCGGGCGCTGCGTCGCCGACCTCGTCGCCAAGCGCAAGCCGGCGATCCCGCTCGAGCCCTTCGCGGCGACGCGGTTCTAGGCGGCCTGTCGCTGCGCCGCCGTCGGCGCTATGCTCCGCGCATTGGCCGGAAGGAGCGACGATGCGCGTCCCGACCGTTGCGGCTCTTGCCGCCTGCCTGGCGATCACTGCGCCGCTTGCCGGCGCGCTCGCGCAATCGCGACCCTATACCGGCTACGCGCCGCCGCCGGCGATCGGGCCCGGCGCCAGCACGGAGCAGCCGCCGGTCGTCGATGCGCTCGGCACCGGCGGCCGCGCCGCCGATCGCTGCGGCGAGGCGCCGGAAAGCGCCATGGCCGCCGTCGTCATCCCGCTCGAGCTGGCGCTATGCGCCCTGTCGGCGCCCTGGCGCTCGGAAACGGCGCCCGTTCCGCCGCCGCCTGCCGCGGGCCCGGACCTGTCCGCGCTGTCGCCCATAGGCCCGCTGGCGAGCGACGAACCGGACCCGGCGATGCGGTAGGGTCGTTGCCGAAGCAACGCGCGCAGCCTAGCGATCGGCCAGCGCCAGCTTGACGCCGAGCGCCGCGAAGGCGGCGGCGAAGGTGCGGCGCATCCACGCCAGCACGCGCGGGCGCGAGATCACGTGGCTGCGGATCGCGGCGGCGAACAGCCCGTAGCCGACGAAGACGACGAAGGTCAGAGCCATGAACACGGCGCTGAGCTCCAGCATGCGCGGCAGCGCCTGCGGCTCGTCGACGCTGACGAACTGCGGCAGGAAGGCGAAGAAGAAGATCGACAGCTTCGGATTGAGCACGTTCACCAGGATGGCCGAGACGATCACCTGGATCGACGAGCGCGGGCGCGTGTCCGCGTTCACGCTCAGCGCGCCATGCTGCTTGAGCGCGCTCCAGGCCATGTAGAGCAGGTAGGCCACGCCCAGGTACTTGAGCGTCTGGAACGCGACCGCGCTGGTATGCAGCAGCGCGGCCAGGCCCAGGATCGCCGCCGCCATGTGCGGCACGATGCCGAGCGTGCAGCCGAACGCGGCGACGACGCTGGCGCGCGCCCCGTGCGCAAGCCCCGCCGCCAGGGTGAAGAGGACGCCCGTGCCGGGCGAGACGACGACGATCAGCGACGTGATCAGGAAATCGATGCTCATGTTCGCTCCGTCCGCAGCCGGTCAGCGCCGATCCGGGTCGGCGGTCCTGATGCGCGCAATCACCGCGCGCGTGATGGCTTCCGTGCCGTCCCCACCGCCGATCTCGCACGGGCTGAGGCCGTCGGCGCAAAACGCGTCGTCGACCGCCCTCTCCAGCACGCGGCCGGCGGTCGTCGCCGCCTCGACGCCGTGGCGGTCGCCCAGCCAGTCCAGCATCAGCGCGGCCGACAGGAACATCGCGGTCGGATTGGCGAGGCCCTTGCCGGCGATGTCCGGCGCCGTGCCGTGGCTCGGCTGGAACAGCGCGTGGTCGTCGCCGACGTCGCCCGAGGGCGCCATGCCCATGCCGCCGATCAGCCCGGCGCCCAGGTCCGAGATGATGTCGCCGAACTGGTTCTCGGTCACCACCACGTCGTAGTCCCAGGGGCGCAGCACGGCGTCCAGGCAGAAAGCGTCGATGTAGCGATGGTTCGCCGTGACGCCGGGGAAATTGCGCGCGCGCTCGTCGAAGACCTTGCGGAAGAAGGCGAAGGCGCGGAACACGTTCGCCTTGTCGACGCAGGTGACCATGCCCCTGCCCGGCTTGTGCCTGCGTCGCTCCGCCAGGCGGAAGGCGAAGTCGAACAGCCGCTCCGAGGCGGCGCGCGTGATCACCAGCGTCTCGCGCGCCTCGCGGTCGTCGATCACTTGGCCCTCGTTGCGGCGCGCGAACAGGCCCTCGGTCGACTCGCGCAGCATCACCATGTCGATCGCCGCCGCGCGCGGGTCGGCCAGGATCGGCGGGATGCCGGGAATGGCGCGGATCGGCCTGACGCCGGCATAGAGGCCGAGGCGCTCGCGCAGGTCGAGCTGCGGCGCGATCTCGCGCCCGTCGGGATAGCGGATGTCGGGCCAGCCCATCGCGCCGAACAGGATGGCGTCGGCCTTCTCGGCGATCCGGAACGACGATTCCGGCAGCGCCTCGCCCGTGTCGCGATAATGGATCGCGCCGCCCGGCGCGAGCTCGTAGCCCAGCCTGAAGCCGCCGACGCGCTCGCCCAGCGCCGCCAGCACCGCCTTGCAGGCATCCATCACCTCGACGCCGATCCCGTCGCCCGGCATCTCGGCGATGCGGAATTCCCTGGCGTTGGCGGAGACGGTCATGCGTGGTTCCAATGCTGTCCGAAGGAGAACGGAAGGATGTAGCATCGCGCATCTCATCCTTCGAGGCGGCCGCGAAGCGCAGCCTCCTCGAGACGACGCGTTGAGTTTGAGCCTAGCCTACCGCGTCATCCTGCGGAGCGAGCGAAGCGCGTCTCGAAGGATGAAGGGCTCGATCCCCCGCCCCTCAATCATACGGGATCGGCGTCGCGTGCCAGCCCTCGTCGTGCTTCTCCCAGTAGCGCTGGCGCAGGCGCATCGAGATCGGGCCCGGCCGGTCGTTGCCGAGGATGCGGCCGTCCAGCCGCGCGACCGGCATCACGCCGCCGGCGGTGGTGGCGGTGAAGATCTCGTCGGCGGCGCGCAGCTCCTCGACATGCAGCGGGCGGACGCGCGCCGGCACGCCCAGCTCCTGGCACAGCTCGAGCACCGACTTGCGCGTGATGCCTTCCAGCGCGCCGCGGTCGGGGCTGATCACCGTGCCGTCGATCACCGCGAACACGTTGAAGCCCGGACCCTCGGTCACGTGGTCGTGACCATCGAGCAGGATCGCCGTGTCGGCGCCGGCGTCGGAAGCCTCGAACAGGGCGCGCGTCAGGTCGCCCCAGTGGAAGTTCTTGATCGTCGGGTCGACGCTTTCCGGCGCGATGCGCGGCGTGCGCGCGACGATCGCATGCGCGCCGCGCGCCTGCACGTCCTCGGGGATCACCCAGACGAAGGGCACCGCGTAGGCGTAGAAGCGGTTGACGCAGTGCCTGGGATGGCGCGGCATGCCCGGCGCGGGCGAGCCGCGCGTGCAGATCATCGACACGTAGGCGTCGCGCAAGCCGGTCCGGCGCACGAGCGCCGTCAGCGCCTCGCGCAGGGCAGCCCGGTCCATCGGCAGCTCGAGGCGCAGGCCGCCGACCGAGGCAAGGAAACGGTCGAGATGGTCCTCGAGGCGGAAGAACGCGCCCTTCCACACATGCACCACGTCGTAGGTCACGTCCGAGCGCGTGAAGCCCCAGTCCGTCAGCGGCAGCCGGGCCTCGGCGACCGGCACGACCGCGTCCTCGACGATCGCCGCGCCCTTCGACCAGTCGGTTGCGGCCGGCGTTTCCTTGATCTGCGCCACCATGAGCCGTCTCCCCCCAGGTTCGCTTTAGGGTAGCATCGCTTCCGCTGCCGGCGGCACTGGCGATGCCACGCCAGTGCAGGCATAATGCATATCAACACGACAAATCGCCACCGTGGAGGACGCATGCCTACGGCGACGGGACGTCATTTCCTGCAGATTCCCGGACCGACCAACGTGCCGGACCGCGTGCTGCGCGCGATCGACCGTCCGACCATCGACCACCGCGGACCCGAGTTCCAGGCGCTCGGCCATGCCGTGCTCGACGGCATGAAGGCGATCTTCAAGACCAAGGGCATGGTCGTGATCTACCCGGCCTCGGGCACCGGCGCCTGGGAAGCGGCGCTGGTCAACACGCTGTCGCCCGGCGACCGAGTGCTGATGGCCGAGACCGGGCATTTCGCGACGCTGTGGCAGCGCCTGGCCAAGCGGCTGGGACTCGAGGTCGAGTTCATGTCAGGCGACTGGCGGCGCGGCGCGCCGGCCGGAGCGATCGGCGCGCGCCTTGCCGAGGACAAGGCGCACGCCATCAAGGCCGTGTGCGTCGTGCACAACGAAACCTCGACCGGCGTGGCCTCGAACGTCGCCGCGGTGCGCAAGGCGATCGACGGCGCGCATCATCCGGCGCTGTTCATGGTCGACACGATCTCCTCGCTTGCCTCGCTCGACTATCGCCACGACGAATGGGGCGTCGACGTCACGGTGGCCGGCTCGCAGAAGGGCCTGATGCTGCCGCCGGGCCTGAGCTTCAACGCGATCTCGGCCAAGGCGCTCAAGGCGCAGGAGCAGGCCAAGCTGCCGCGCGCCTATTGGGACTGGGCCGACATGGCCACCCCGAACAAGAGCGGCTTCTTCCCCTACACGCCGGCGACCAACCTGCTCTACGGACTCAAGGAAGCCATCGCCATGCTGCTCGAGGAGGGCCTCGATGCCGTGTTCGCCCGGCATGCGCGGCTCGGCGAGGCGACCAGGCGCGCGGTCCAGGCCTGGGGGCTCGAGCTGCTCTGCGTCGATCCGGCCGAGTACAGCAACAGCCTGACCGCGGTGCTGATGCCTTCGGGCTTCGACGCCGACCGGTTCCGCCAGATCGTGCTCGAGAATTTCGACATGTCGCTCGGCCAGGGCCTGGGCAAGGTTTCCGGCAAGGTGTTCCGCATCGGCCATCTCGGCGGCTTCAACGAGCTGATGCTGATGGGCACGCTGTCGGGCGTCGAGATGGGGCTGCACTTGGCCGGCGTGCCGCATCGCCAGGCCGGCGTCGCCGCGGCCATGGACTTCCTGGCCGGCCGGATCGAAGGCACGGCGAAGGCCGGCAAGAGCGCCGCCGAGTAGTCCCGCCACGCCCATGCCCGACATTCCCGCCGCCGCAGCCGACACGATCCTGGTCGCGCGCGACGGCGCCATCGCCACGGTCACGCTCAACCGGCCCGACCGGATGAACGCGCTGGACTCCGCGACGTGGCGCAAGCTCGCGGATGCGATGGCGGGCCTGTCCGCCGACCCGGCGCTGCGCTGCGTCGTGATCCGCGGCGCGGGCGGCAACTTCGCTTCCGGCGCCGACATCCAGAGCTTCGCCCGCGAACGATCAGACGCGGCGCAGGCCAAGGCCTATGCCGTCGACATGCAGCGCGCCATGCGCAACGTCGCCGAAGGCACGCATCCGACGGTCGCGCTGATCGAGGGCGTGTGCGTCGGCGGCGGGCTCGAGCTGGCTTCGGTGTGCGACATCCGCGTGGCGGCCAGATCCAGCCGCTTCGGCGTGCCGATCAAGAAGCTCGGCCATACCATGTCCTACGGCGAGCTGATCCCGCTGGTCGACCTCGTCGGCCCAGCGGCGGCCAGGGAGATCCTGCTCGAGGGCGAGGTGTTCGGCGCCGAACGCGCGCTGCAATTCGGGCTCGTGAGCCGCATCGTCGCCGACGACGCGGTCGAAGGCGAGGCCTACGCCACGGCGCGGCGCATCGCCGAGGGCGCGCCGGTGGCCGCGCGCCTGCACCGCAAGCTCATCCGCCGCGTGCTTGACCGCCGTCCGCTGACCCAGGCCGAGATCGACGAAGGCTACGCCGCGACTGACACCGAGGACTACAAGATCGGCGTGCGCGCCTTTCTCGAGAAGAAGGCGCCCCGGTTCACCGGGCGCTAGGCATGGATATCCGCGGCAGCGTTCCCATCGGCGATTCCGGCCTCGCCCAGCGCCTGCGGCGCGAAATCGAAGGCGAGGTGCTGTTCGACGCCTTCTCGCGCGGGCGCTATTCGACCGACGCCTCGATCTACCAGATCGAGCCGATCGGCGTGGTGGTGCCGAGGACGGTCCAGGACGTCGTCGCCGCGATCCAGATCGCGCGCGAGGCCGGCGCGCCGGTGCTGCCGCGCGGCGCCGGCACCTCGCAATGCGGCCAGACCGTCGGCCGCGCGCTGGTGGTCGACGTCAGCAAGCACTTCAACAAGGTGGTCGACCTCGACGCGTCGGCGCGGCGCGTCACGGTCGAGCCGGGCATCGTGCTGGATCACCTCAACGCGCATCTCAAGGCCCACGGCCTGTTCTTCCCGGTCGACGTGTCGCCGTCCAGCCGCGCCACGCTCGGCGGCATGACCGGCAACAATTCCTGCGGCGCGCGCTCGATCCGCTACGCCCCGTCGGCGACAACCGCGTCGGCGATCTCGGTCCCGGCAGCGGGCGCTTCGACGCGCTGACGCGCGCCATGCGCGCGCTGGGAAGCTCCGAGGCCGACGAGATCGCGCGGCGCTTCCCCAAGCTCCTGCGCCGCGTCGGCGGCTACAACATCGACGAGCTGGCGGGCGGGCAGCCCAACCTCGCCAGGCTGCTGGTCGGCTCGGAAGGCACGCTCGCCTTCACCACGCGCATCGAGCTCGAGCTGCAGCCGATCCCCAAGCACCGGGCGCTCGGCGTCTGCCACTTTCCCAGCTTCTACAAGTCGATGGATGCGACGCGGCACATCGTCAAGCTGGACCCGGTGGCGGTCGAGCTGGTCGACCGCACGATGATCGACCTCGCGCGCGCAATCCCGATGTTCAAGGCGACGGTCGACCGCTTCGTGGTCGGCGAACCGCAGGCGCTGCTGCTGGTCGAGTTCGCCGGCGACGATGCGGCCGAGCCGACGCGGCGCCTCAAGCGCCTGGTCGAGCTGATGGGCGATCTGGGATTTCCCGGCGCGGTGGTCGAGATCACCGACCAGGGCTTCCTGCGCGCGGTGTGGGACGTGCGCGCGCAAGGCCTCAACATCATGATGTCGATGAAGGGCGAGGGGAAGCCGGTGTCCTTCATCGAGGACTGCGCGGTGCCGCTCGACGACCTCGCGGAATACACCGACCGGCTGACCAGGATCTTCCACAAGCACGGCACCGACGGCACCTGGTACGCGCATGCCTCGGTCGGCACGCTGCATGTCCGCCCCGTGCTCAACCTGAAGCTGGAGAAGGACGCCAGGACGATGCGCGCCATCGCCGAGGAATGCTTCGCGATGGTGCGCGAGTACAAGGGCTCGCACTCGGGCGAGCACGGCGACGGGCTGGTGCGCTCCGAGTTCCACGAAGCGATGTTCGGGCCGCGCATGGTGAAGGCGTTCGAGACGGTCAAGGACACGTTCGACCCGCCCGGCCTGTTCAACCCGGGCAAGATCGTGCGGCCGTCGAAGATGGATGACCGCTCGCTGTTCCGCTACAAGCCCGGCTACGCGACGGCGCCGATCGAGACGGTGTTCGACTGGTCCGCCTGGGGCGGCTTCGGCCCCGCGGTCGAGATGTGCAACAACAACGGCGCCTGCCGCCGCACCGACGCCGGCGTCATGTGCCCGTCCTTCCGCGTCACCAAGGACGAGCGCGACCTGACGCGCGGCCGCGCCAACACGCTGCGCCTGGCGCTGTCGGGCCAGCTCGGCCCCGATGCGCTGGTCGGCGACGACATGAAGGCGACGATGGACCTCTGCGTCGGCTGCAAGGGCTGCAAGCGCGAATGCCCGACCGGCGTCGACATGGCCCGGATGAAGCTCGAGTTCCTGGCGCAATACCGCAAGCGTCACGCGCCGTCGCTGCGCGACCGCGTGGTCGCGCACCTGCCGGCCTACGGGCCGATGGCCTCGGCCTTCGCGCCGCTCATGAACCTGCGCGACCGCGTGCCGGCGCTGGCGGCCTTGAGCGAGCGCCTGGCCGGCTTCAGCGCCCGCCGTTCCCTGCCGCGCTGGCGCCGCGACGCGCTGAAGGACGCCGAATCGCCCGCGCCGACGGAGCAGGCCGACGTCGTGCTGTTCGGCGACTGCTTCGGCCGCTACTTCGAGCCCGAGGTGCCGCGCGCCGCGCTCAAGGTCCTGCTAGCCGCGGGCGGGCGCGTCGCCATCGCTGGCGCACGCGGCCGGCGGCCGCTCTGCTGCGGCCGTACCTACTTGTCGACCGGCATGACCGCTGCCGCGCGGGCCGAGGCGCGCCGCACGCTCGATGCGCTGCTGCCGGTCGTCGGCCGCGGCGGCGCGATCGTCGGTCTCGAGCCGTCCTGCATCCTGACCCTGCGCGACGAATACCCCGCGCTGCTGCCAGGCCCAGACACCGACGCCGTCGCGGCGCGCGCCCTGCTGTTCGAGGAATACCTGGCGGCGGAAAAGAAGGCCGGCCGCCTCGCGCTCGCTCTCAAGCCGGTGGCCAGGCGCGCCCTGCTGCACGGCCACTGCCACCAGAAGGCCTTCGGCCTGGTCGGCGAGGTCGCCGCGGTCCTGTCGCTGGTGCCCGGTCTGGAGGTCACGACGATCGAATCGAGCTGCTGCGGCATGGCCGGCTCCTTCGGCTACGAAGCCGAGCACTACGACGTGTCGCTCCGGATGGCGGAGCTGAGCCTTCTGCCCGCCGTGCGCAAGGCATCGGACGACGACCTGATCGTCGCCGACGGCACCTCCTGCCGCCACCAGATCAAGGACGGCGCCGGCAGGCAGCCGCTGCATGTGGCGCAGGTGCTGGAACGAGCGCTGGGGTGAAGGGGGCTGCGTCAGGCTGCGTGTTGGCGCGCTCGCCAAGCGCCTCATCCTTCGACAAGCTCAGGTTGAGGCTACGAGAGATGCCGGGAAGCATGCGACATCAAACCAAGAGTCCTCACCCGGAGCCTGTCGAAGGGTGAGCCAATCCTGTCCGACGAATTGCAGCAACTAGCCGCACGATGAAAGACTGCATCTCCCAGGGCCGCACCATCCCCGACGAGCTGGTCGCGCCGATGCGCGACAGCGCCGCGCTGCTCGCCGACGCGCCGGCGCTGCGCGCGCGGCTGGAAAAGGACGGCTACCTGTTCCTGCGCAACGCGCTCGACCGCGACGAAGTTGCGGCGGCGCGGCGCGAGGTGTTCCAGCGGCTGGCCGAGGTCGGCGAGATCGCGCCGCCGGCGGAGGCCGGCGTCTTCACCGGCGCGAGCCGGCGCCGGGAGACGGTCGACGATCTCGGCCGCTTCTGGCGCTCGGTCAGCGAGGGCCCGGCGCTGCGCCGGGTCAGCCATGGATCGCGCCTCGCCGCGATCATGGAAAAGGTGTTCGGCGAAGCGGCGGTTCCGTTCGACTTCCTCTACCTGCGCGCCGGGTCGGTCGGGCGCGCAACCGGGCTGCATTGCGACTATCCGTTTTTCACCCGCGCGCACGAGCGCGTGTGCACGGTCTGGATTCCGATCGGCGACGTGCCGGTCACCGACGGGCCGGTCGTGGTGGTCGAGGGCTCGCACCGCTTCGCCGACCTGGTCGAAGCGACGCGCGGCTTCGACGTGGTGCGCGATGCGCCGCGGCGCGCCGATCTCGGCATCCATCCGATCGACTTCGCCCGCCAGCGCGGCACGCGGCTGCTGACGGCCGATTTCCGGGCCGGCGACCTGGCGCTGTTCGGCATGTTCACGATCCATGGCGCGCTCGACAACCACTCGCCCATCGGCCGCGTGCGCCTGAGCTGCGACGTGCGCTGGCAACCCGCTTCGCTGCCGGTCGACGCGCGCTATTTCGGTCCGCTGCCCGCCGGCACGACCGGCGCCGGCTATGCCGAGCTCAACGGCGCCAAGCCCCTGACGGAGCCGTGGCACATCCGGTAGGGGCACATCAGGTAAGGGCATATTCGCTAGGTGCCGTCCCCCGGCTGATGTAAAACCTCTTCACATGAGCTGGCACGAACGGCGCGGCTACCATCACGGCAATCTGCGCGAGGCGCTGATCAAGGCGGCCTTGAACCTGATCGGGGAGAAGGGCCTCGGCGGCGTCACCTTCGCCGAGGCGGCGCGCGCTGCCGGCGTCAGCCCGGCCGCGCCCTATCGCCATTTCCGCGACCGCGACGCGTTGATGGCTGAGGTCGCGCGGCAGGGCTTCGAGCGCTTCGAGGCCATGCTGACCGCGGCCTGGAACGGCGGCAGGCCCGAGCCGCTCAAGGCGTTCGAGAACGTGGGCCGCGCCTATCTCGCCTTCGCCCGCAGCGAGCCGGCCTACTACGCCGCCATGTTCGAGGCCGGCCTGCCGCCCGACGCCAGCGCCGAACTGCGCGAGGCCGGCGAGCGCGCCTATTCGGTGCTGCGCACCGCTTCCGACGCCGTCTGCGCCCTGCTGCCGAAGGAAGGGCGGCCACCCGCCTCGATGGTGAGCCTGCATGTCTGGTCGCTCGCGCACGGCGTCGCCTCGCTGTTCGGCCGCGGCGATCCCGGCCGGCGCAAGCTGCCGATGACCCCGGAAGAATTGCTGGAAGCCGGCGTTCTCATTTACCTGCAAGGGCTTGGCCTCGGCGAATCGAAGCGCTGACTGTTCCCCTTGACATCGCGGCTGGCGGCCGCCAATAATGTGAATGTTAGTAACATTCACTTGGGGTCGCGGAAATGGGCATCGCGGCAAAGCTGGACGAGATCGGCAAGCCGGCATGGATCACGCTGATGGTCCTCGGCTTCGTGTTCTGGTGGCCTTTCGGGCTGGCGATGCTGGCCTTCTTGATCGGGAGTGGACGCATGGGATGCTGGAGAAACCGTGAGCGCTGGCAGCGCGAGTTCAAGGACCGGGTCGACGACGTGACGCGGCGCTGGGGCAGCGAGACGCTGAAGCGGCTGGAAGAGGAGCAGAAGGAGTTCCGCGAGTTCCTCGAGCGCCTGCGCCACGCCAAGGACAAGGCCGAGTTCGACCAGTTCATGGCCGACCGCCGCCGCCGCGACAACGGCCCCGCGCCGCAGCCGCAGGCTTCATAAGGCTACGTCCCCTCCGTAGCCGCAACGGCCGGGTCGCTCGCCGAGCGACCCGGCCGTTCGATTCTGAAAAGCAATCGGCTTTCGGCAGTCAGCAGTCGGCCAAAGCAGTCTGGCTGAAAGCCGACGGCCGATCGCCGACAGCTACACTTCGTCGAGCGGCCAGATCGGGCGGCGCAGCTTCTTGTAGGTGAAGCGCCGGTAGTCGGGCGAGCACAGCGCGCCCGAGTCCGCCAGCATCACCTTGCGCGCGATCGGCTGGTAGGCGGCGCGGAAATGCTGCGCCGACTTCACCACGACGACCGCCTTCCGGCGCGGGTCGATCCCCTGCGACAGGAAGGCCTGCAGGTCGGTGGTCTGCAGCCGGTTCGACGTGACGATCACCTCGATGCCGCCGATCTTCAGCACCATGGTCGGCCCGTGCGACAGCTTGAGGCCCTTGGACATCGGGCCGTCGTTGACGAAGCTGCCGTCGGTCAGGTTGGCGACCGTGCCGGTCACGCGGATCGGCGCGCCGAACGCTGGGTCGATCTTGCCGCCGAGCGCGAGCGTCACCGTCGCGCCCTTGCCGGCCTTCTGTCCGATCCCGACCGCCTCGGGATCGTTGATCGCGTGCACCGCGGCGTCGGGCAGCCTGGCGGCGATCATCGCCTCGAGCAGGCGGGTCGCGTCGCCATAGCCGCCGCCGCCCGGATTGTCGGTGAAGTCGGCGATCACCAGCGGCTTGTCGCCGCGCTGCGCCGCCTCGCGCATCACCGTGTCGAGGCCATGGCGCTCGACCGTCTCCTGGCCGCGCGTCTGCCACACCGCCTCCATCAGCTCGGCCGCCACCGCGCGGGCGCGCGCCGCGTCGCCGTTCGCGGCGACCGCGACCGACGGTCCGGCGGCGTGGATGTCGGCCCAGCCGAAGCCCGCCTGCACGCTGACCGCCAGCACGCCATCCTTGCCCTCCAGCGACCCGGCGCGCGCCAGGACCCTGTCCATCGGCCCCGCGTCCCTCGGATCGCCGTGCGTGCGCCCGTGGTCGACGCCGTCGAGCGTCGCTCGCCGCGCCACGGCAGAGACCGGCCGGATCTCGCCCTTGAGCGTGCGGCGCATCAGCTCCGCGGCCTGCTCGGCGCGCTCGATGTGGTCGACATGCGGGTAGGTGCGGTACGAGATCAGCACGTTGGCGTTGGTCGCCATGGCCTCGGTCACGTTGGCGTGCAGGTCGAGCGTGGCCATGACCGGCACGTCGGGGCCGACGCGCTGGCGGACGCGCGCCAAAAGGTCGCCCTCGGCGTCGTCCTGGTCCTCGGTCACCATCGCGCCATGCAGCGACAGCAGCACGCCGTCGACCCTGCCGGCGCGCTCCAGCCCTTCGATCACGGCGCCCGACAGTTTGGCCCAGGTCGCCGCCGTCACCTTGCCGGCCGGGGTCGCGTCGGCGGCGATGGTCGGCACGATCTCCCAGCCATGCCGCTTGCCGGCCGCCATGAAGCCGGCGAGCTCGGTGCGCGTGTGCGACAGAAGCGGCGCGATCTCGTCGCCGAACGCCAGCAGGCGGCGGCGATAGGAGCCGAGATCGGTCGGAACGCGGCTGAACGTGTTGGTCTCGTGCTTGATCTGCCCGATCAGGATGCGTGGCATGGCGTCTACACCGACAGCTTCTTCAGATCAGGCACCGGGCGCACGGTCTCCTTGTCGTCCTGCAGATGCGTCTCCAGCCCGTGCGCGATCGACAGCGTGCGGAAGTCGCCCTGGTGCGGGCCGACGAGCTGCAGGTGGAACGGCGTGCCGGTCGGCTCCAGGCCGCAGGGGATCGAGATCGCGGGATTGCCGGTCAGCGTGATCAGGTAGGTCGGCGCCAGCCAGTGGAAATAGGTGCGCAGCTTCTCGCCGTCGATCTGGTCCATGAAGAGCTGCTCGACCGGGAAGGGCGGCACCGACACGGTCGGGTAGATCATGACGTCGACCTTGTCGTAGAGCCCCTGGTAGGCGCGGAAGATCTGGGTCTGCCGCGCATGGGCGCGCGCCACGTCCTCGGCCGACTGCTGCAGCCCCTGCTCGACGTTGGCGACCACGTTCGGTCCGAGCTGGTCTTTCTTGGTGCGATACTTCTCGAGATGCCCGGCCAGAAAATTCTGCGCGCGGATCACCTCGAAGCATTCGTCGGCGTCCTTCATGTCCGGATGCAGCTCGACGCAGGACTTGAACACCGGCGCGATGTGCTTGATGCGCCGGGCGAAGGTCTCGCGCAGCCGCTTGTCGATCTTGGCCACGCCGCCGAAATCGACGCTGTAGCCGACACGCAAGGACGACAGGTCGACCGGCGCCGGCACGCGGAACGAGGCCGGGTCGACCGGGTGCGAGTGCGGGTCGCGCGCGTCGAACGCCGACAAGGCCGCCAGCAGCAGCGCCGCGTCTGCCGTGTCGCGTCCCATCGGCCCGCGCACCGACAGGTTGGTCCAGCCGAGCGGGCGGCGCTCGGCCGGCACCAGGCCGGGCGAGGTGCGGAAGCCGACCACGCCGCAGAAGGCGGCGGGAATGCGCAAGCTGCCGCCGGTATCGGAGCCGGTGCAGATCGGCATCATGCCGGTGGCCAGCGCCACGGCCGAGCCACCCGACGAGCCGCCGCAGATGCGCGCCGGATCGAACGGATTGCGCGACGGCCCGTACACCTTGTTGGTCGTGTTGGCGCCGGCGCCGAACTCCGGCGTATTGGTCTTGCCCAGCACGATCGCGCCGGCGGCGCGGCAGGCGGCGACGTTGCGCTCGTCCCTGTTCGGCACGTGGTCCTTGAAGATGGGCGAGCCGTAGGTCGTGCGCAGTCCCTCGGTCTCCTCCAGGTCCTTCACGCCCAGCGGCAATCCGTGCAGCACGCCCAGCGCGTCGCCGCGCATCACAGCCTCCTCGGCCGCTTTGGCCTCCGCCTTGGCGCGGTCGACGCACATGGCGACCACGGCGTTGACGCGCGGGTTCACGCGCTCGATGCGCTTGAGGCACGAATCGAGCAGCTCGACGGGCGACAATTTCTTGGTGCCGATCAGCCGGCGTGCTTCGACGGCGGCGAGATCGCATGCCTCGGTCATCGGACGCTTTCCTCCATTGGAAACTTCATTTCACCCAGGTCCCAGAACAGGCCGGCCATGGCGCCGAGCGCCTCGCGCGCGACCGGCGCCAGCAGGTGCTCGTTCGGCGCGTGCTGCGAGCAGGCGGCGTAGGAGTGCGGCACCCAGATCGTGGGCAGGCCCAAGAGGTCGGCGAACACGTCGTTCGGCAGCGAGCCGCCGAGATTGGGCAGCACGGCCGGCTTCTTGCGCGTGGTCGCGGCGATCGAGGCGACGGCGAAGCGGACCCAGGGATGATCCGGCTCCAGCCGCGTCGCCGGGAAGCTGTCCTGACGCGCGCGGGCAAGCTTGATCTGCTTGAAGCCGGCCGCGTCGAGATGGCGGCGGAGCGCCGGCAGGATGTCATCGGGCCTGGTGCCGACCACGAAGCGCAGCTGGCAATGCGCGGTCGCGCGCGGCGGGATCGCGTTGACCGGCGCGTCGGGGTTGCCGGTGCGGAAAGCCAGTACCTCGAAGCTGTTCCAGCCATAGACGCGCTCGGCCGGCGTCAGCCCCGGCTCGCCCCAATCGGCGTCGATGGCCGGCCCGTCGCTGCCGCCGTCGACCTCGATGTCGGCGAGCGCGGCGCGCACCGCGTTGGAGATCGGCTTGGGCCGCCAGCCCTGGACGCGGATTTCGCCCTTGGGCCCGGCGATCGACGCGATCGCGTGCGCCAGCACGATCCCCGGGTTCGCCAGCAGCCCGCCCCAGTTGCCGGAGTGGTGCCCGCCGGCGCGCAGGTCCAGGCTGATGTCGAAGTTGAACACGCCGCGCGAGCCGAGGAACACGGTCGGCCGCTCCGGCCTGACGCGCGGTCCGTCCGAGGCGATCAGCACGTCGGCCTTGAGCGCCGCCCTGTTCCCGGCGCACACCTCGCGCAGGCCCGGCGAGCCGATCTCCTCGCCGGTCTCGAGCAGCAGCTTGAGGTTGAAGCCGAGGCGCCCGCGCGTCGCGAGCACCGCTTCCAGCGCGCCCAGGTTGATCGAGTGCTGGCCCTTGTTGTCGGCGGTCCCGCGCCCGTACCAGCGGTCGCCCTCGCGCGCGAGCTTCCACGGCGACAGGCCGGCGCGCCATTGCTCGTCCTGGCCGCGAATCACGTCGGCATGGCCGTAGGAGAACACGGTCGGCCGGCCTTCGTCCTCGATCCGCTCGGCCACGAGGAAGGGCCCGCCGCGCCCGGTCGGGTTCGCCAGCACCCGGCAGCCGAAGCCCATCGCCTCCAGTCGGCCGCGCATCTCCTCGTCGAGGTAGCGCCGGAACGCGTCGCCGCGGTCGTCGCGCTGGCTCTCGGTGGGAATGGCGACGCGGCGGGCGAGATCGGCCTCGAACCCGCCCCCGTCGAAATACGCCTCGGCGCGCGCGATCGCGGCCCTGCGGCTCATGCTCGTCCCCCTGCCGGCCGATTTGAGGGCGGCTACCATGGCACCGGCACGTCCCCGCTGTCGAGGAACGCCGCCGCGAAGGCCGGGTTCTCCAGGAGTTTGCGGTCGCGATTTGGGCCGGAAGCCTATATATTGTGATACTGGGGTATCGTGATCCCAAGATCACGTTGATTCGGGGCAACCGGGGCACTTGTGGCAGGCAGGGCCGGAACCAGACTGGCCAGCTGGACCGAGGAAGGCGACGTCATCGTCGAGGCGCCGCGCGGCGCCGCGCCCGAAGGGCCGTTCACGACTCCGCACTTCACCGTCCGCGACGTGCTGACGGTGGTGTTCTTCGACCGCTGGGCCATCTTCACCGCCTTCCTCGTTCCGATCCTGCTCGGCATCGGCGCGGCCTTCCTCGCCAAGACGACCTACGAGGCCGAGGCAAGGCTGCTGGTGCTGCTCGGCCGCGAATACGTGCTCCGGCCCGAGGTCGGCGAGGCGGTGCCGGGCTTGAGCTTCGACCGCGAGCAGATCGTCAAGGCCGAGCTCGAGATCCTCGGCAGCCGCGAGCTGAAGGCGGAGGTGATCCGCACGGTCGGGCTCGAGGAGCTGTACCCGTCGATCCGCGACACCGGCATCGCCGCGACCACGGGCAAGCGCCGCCCGCGCGCCGTCGACCTTGCGGTCGACCGCTTCGAGAAGGACCTGAAGCTGACGCCGGTGCAGGGCTCGAGCGTGATCCAGCTCGCCTATCGCCACGCCGACCCGAACATCGCCGCCGAGGCGCTGAACCTGCTGGTCCGCTTCTACATGGAGAAGCGGCGCGAGGTGTTCAGCCAGACCCGCTCGGGCGTGATCCAGGAGCAGCGCGACCAGTACGCGCAGCGCCTGAAGGAAGCCGAGCAGCGTCTGCAGGATTTCCGCGACAAGAACAAGATCGCCAACATCGAGGAGCAGACGAACCTGCTGCTGCGCCAGGAGTCCGAGCAGGTGAACGCGCAGCTGCAGCTCGACGAGCGCATCCGCGGCTTCGAGGCGCAGGTGCAGGGCCTCAAGCGCCAGATCGCGCAGACGCCGGCGCAGATCCTGCTGTCGAACGAGAACACGCGCACGCAGTCGCTCGACTCCGCGCGCGCCACGCTGATGGGACTCGAGCTGCGCCGGCGCGACCTGCTGACCAAGTACAAGGAAAGCTCGCGCGTGATCGCCGACATCGACGCGCAGATCGCCCAGGCGCGCCAGTTCCTGCAGACGGACGAGCCGCGTGCGGGCGACAGCGTGCGCTATGGCCGCAACCTGGTGCTGGACGACCTGGAGCGCGATCTCGCTCGTCTCGAGGCCGAGCTGCAGGGTTCGCGCGCGCGCAAGAGCGAGATCGAAAGCAACATCCGCAAGGCGCGCGAGCGCATCGCCGCACTGGCGCAGCAGGACCAGGAGTTCCGCGCGCTGGAGCGCGAGCGCACCATTCTCGAGGACAGCTACCGCACCTACACGACGCGGCTGGAAGAGGCCAAGATCACCGAGGAGTTCGACAAGAACAAGAGCGCCAACAACGTGCGCGTGATCGCCTCGGCCGAGCCGCCGAGCGTCGGCTCCAGCCTGCGCCTGCCGATCCTCGCGGCTTCGGTGTTCCTCGGCCTGCTGGCGGCGCTGGCGACGGCCTTCGTGGTGGCGCAGATGCGCCAGACCTACCTGACGCCCGAGGACGTCGAGCGCTCGCTCGGACTGCCGGTGCTGCTGGCCGTGCCGCAGCGCGGCGGCGGCGCCGTGCGGCGGGCGCGCCTCGGCCGGCGTTTCTGGGATCGGGGCGAGAGCGCGCCATGACCGTCGACTTCGAGCTGCCTTCCGCCGAGGCGGGTCCGCCGCCGCAGCGCGGCGCGCCCGACGGGCCCGAGGTGCTGACGGCGCAGGAGGCGCTGAAGCTGCTCTACCTCACCTATCGCTCGGTCAAGGCGCGCGGCCGCAAGCTGGGATTCGTGCGCGTGCTGTTCGTGTCGGCCAACCGAGGCGAGGGCACCTCGACGATCGCGCGCGACTTCGCCCTGGTGGCCGCTTCGCGCGCCCATGACCGCGTGCTGCTGATGGACCTCGCCATGCCGGTCAACGGCCAGTTGCGGCGCGCCCAGACCGGCGGCCACATCTCGGGGCTCGCCGACATCCCGTCGATCGAGCTGGGGCTGCCGGTGGAGCGGCCGCAAGGCCCGAGCGACGACGCCGACGGCGTGGCCACGTGGCTGCGCTTCCATCGCGTGCGCAACTCCTCGCTCTTCGTCTCCGAGCGGCACGAAGCCGCCAAGCCGCCGGGCGAGGAGCCGCCGGGAATGGCGGAATTCTGGGAGCGCATGCGCCAGGAATTCGAGCTGGTCGTGATCGACTGCCCCTCCATCTCGGAGTCGTTCGACCCCATCATGCTGGCGAGCCAGATGGACGCCGTGGTGCTGGTGGTCGCGGCCGAGTCGACGCGCGCGCCGGTGGCGCAGAACCTGCGCGACCGCATCGCCGAGGTCGGCGGCCCGATCGTCGGCGTGGTCCTGAACCGCCGCCGCTTCCATATCCCCGAGTTCCTGTATCGGCGACTGTAGATGCGCGTTCTGATGGCCACGCCGGGCGGACGGCGCGGCAAAGGGGGCATGACCAGCCTGGTGAACTATCTCGTCGACGCGCTGCCGGCGCGGCTGCCCGGCGTTGGCGTCGACGTCGTCGACACCTACGGCCCCGGCCGGTTCTGGCTGATGCCGCTCTATTTCGCCGGCGGCGTCGTGCAAGTGATCGCGGCCCGGCTCGGCGGGCAGGTCGACCTGCTGCACATCCACATGGCGCATTACGGCAGCGCCGTGCGCAAGCTGCTGTTGGCTCTGGTGGCGACGCTGCTGGGCGTGCGAACCGTCATGCACATGCACGGCTCCGACTTCCACGTCTACTACCGCGCTCTGCCACGCTGGTACCGGCGCGCGCTCGTCGCGGTCCTGCGGCGCTGCGAGCGCGTCGTGGTGATCGGGGAATTCTGGCGCGGCTTCGTCGTCGAGGAGCTGGGGCTCGATCCCAGGCGCGTCGTGCTGATCCACAACGGCGTGCCGCGGCCCGATGCACCGCGCGGGCCGCCTGCGGCCGGAGCGGCGCCGAAGCTCCTGATGCTGGGCGAGCTGGGGCCGCGCAAGGGAACGCCGGAGCTGATCGCCGCCCTGGCGACGCCGGCGTTGCGCGCGCGCGCGTGGACCGCGACGCTCGCCGGCAACGGCCTGGTCGAGCAATACCGCGCCGAGGTCGCCGCGCTCGGCCTCGCCGACCGCATCGCGCTGCCGGGCTGGCAGAGCGGCCCGCAGGTCAGGGCGCTGCTGGCCGCTTCCGACCTGTTCGTCCTGCCGTCGCGCCTCGAGGGCCTGCCGGTGGCGATCCTCGAGGCGATGGCCGGCGGCGTGGCCGTCATCGCCACGCCGGTCGGCGCCATCGGCGACGCCATCGTCGACGGCGAGACCGGCCTCCTGGTGCCGCCCGGCGACGTCGCCGCGCTCGGCGCCGCGATCGGCCGCCTCATCGACGATGCGGCCCTGCGCGCGCGCTTGGCGGCCAACGCGTGCGCGCGCTTCGAGGCGATGTTCACGATCGACCGCACCGCCGACGCGGTCGCGGCGTTGTATCGCGCGATCGGCGTCGCCTGATCGCGCGGCGCGCCGGCGACGATGATCTACGCCGCCAACCTGTACTCGCGCTGGAACAGCTCCAGCATCAGCATCTGCCACACCAGCTTTTCGTGGTTCTGCCTGCCCGACAGATGCTCGTCCAGCGCCGCGTCGAGCCGGCCGGGGCGATAGAACGGGCGCGTCGCGGCACCCGGCCCCAGCATGTCGGTGAGGAAGGGCCGCATCTCGTTGCGGAACCACTCGTTGACGGGCATGCGGAAGCCGGATTTCGGGCGCTCGATGATGCTGCGCGGCAGGATCTTCTCGGCCACGCGGCGCAGGATCCATTTGCCCGTGAGCCCGTGCAGGCGCCAGGAATCGGGCAGGGTCGAAGCGAACGCGGCCAGGTCGTGGTCGAGAAACGGCATGCGCGATTCCAGCGACGCGCCCATGGTCATGCGGTCGCCGCGCTCCAGGAGATTGTCCGGCAGCCACACGGTCTGGTCGAAGGCGAGGATGCGCCGCAGCGCGCCGTTGGCCGGATCGTCGTAGGGGATGTCGTAGCGCGGCCGCGCGACCGTCGAGAGCTCGGCCTGTTCCTTGGCCGACAGCGCGCCGAACCAGCGGATCATGCGCTCGGTGAAGTCGCGCTCTCCCAGGCTGGCGGCCGCGGTCTTGATGCGGCGGAAGCCATAGGGCAGCGCGCGCAGCACCGGCTCGACGATCAGGTCGTGCGCGCCGCCCGGCACGATGGCCTGGTAGAGCGAGGCATAGCGGTCATAGGCGTGCTTGGGATAGCCGGCGAGGATCTCGTCCGATCCCTCGCCGGTCAGCACGACCTTCAGCGTCGTCACCGCCATGCGGCTCAACAGCAGGATCGGCAGGTCGGCCGGCTCGCTGACCGGCGCGTCGCGGTAGCGCGTGGCGTCGACCAGCCCGTCGATCAGCTCCCCGGTCGAGAACAGCACCGGGTGGTGATCGCAGCCGAGCTGCCGGGCCACGAGATTGGCGTGCGGCAGCTCGCTGTACCGTGCCTCGGCGAAGCCGATCGAGTAGGTCGAGACCGGCCGCCCGGTGCGGCGCGCCATCAGCGCGACGACGGTCGAGGAATCGAGCCCGCCCGAAAGGAACGCGCCCAGCGGCACGTCCGCCACCAGGCGCCGCGTCACCGCCTGGTCGAGCAGGCGCTCGAACTCGGGCAGCGGATCGCCGCGCGCCGTACCTTGCGCCGGCACGGTGTCGGGCGGCTTGTACCAGGTCGTAACCGTGTCTCGCCCGCCTTCCCAGACCAGCATCTGGCCGGGGCCGAGCTTGACGATGTCGCGGAACAGCGTGCGCGGGCCGGGCACGTAGCGGAACGCGAAGTAGAGCCCGAGCGCCTCGTGATCGAGTCGCCGCTCGACCCCGGGCAGCTCCAGCAGCGCCTTGATCTCGGATGCGAAGGCGACGAGCCCATCGCGGCGGTGGAGGAAGACCGGCTTCTTGCCGAAGCGGTCGCGCACGACCAGCAGACGCTCGCGGATCGGATCCCACAATGCGAAGGCGAACATGCCGGCCAGCCGTTCGACGAAGCGGTCGCCCCAGTGGCGATAGCCCTCGAGCAGGATCTCCGTGTCGCTGTTGGTGCGGAACGTGACGCCCGCCGCCTGCAGCTCTTGCTTCAGCTCGCGGTAGTTATAGATCTCGCCGTTGAAGGTGACGGACGTGCCGTCCTCGGCCAGCATCGGCTGCGCGCCGCCAGCGAGGTCGATGATCGCCAGGCGCAGATGACCGAACCCGACGCGCCAGCCGGACCGCGCGTCTGCGTGGTAGAGCCCGTCGCCGTCCGGCCCGCGATGGCGCATCACGTCGATCATCGCCTGCGCGGTCGAATCGGCGAGCCCGATGTCCCTGCGCGCGATCCAGCCGGCGATGCCGCACATGGTTCGCTGCCGCTGCTATCGCCACAAGGACGCGTAGGCGTCCAGGTAGACCCGGCGGTGGTCCTTCCAATCGAACGCCTGCTCGACGCGCCGGCGTGCCGCTTCGCCCATCGCCCGGCAGCGCGCGGGGTCGTCGAGCAGCGCCAGCATCGCATCGGCGAGCGCGGCCGGGTCGTTGCCGCGCCCGGCATAGACCGCGGCGTCGCCGGCGATCTCGCGGCCCTCGGTCAGGTCGAACATGACCGTCGGCAGCTCGACCGCCATGTATTCCAGCACCTTGTTCATGGTCAGCTTGTCGTTGAAGCCGTTCCACGGATCGGGGCAGGCGCCGATATCGGCCGATGACAAGGCGGTCAGCAGCGCATCGCCGCGCAGGAAGCCGGTGAAGGTGACGTGGCCGCCGAGGTCGAGCGCGCGCGCCAGCGCCTGCAGCTTGTCGTATTCCGGCCCGTCCCCGACCAGCAGGAAATGCAGGTCGCGGCGCTGGCGCCGGTGCACCGCCTCGTGCGCGGCCCCGAGCAGCAGGTCGACGCCGTCCTGCGAGCCCATGATGCCGATATAGACGACGACCTTGGCCGCGCCCTTGCGCAAGGCGGGATCGGCGGCGACGCGGCGCATCTTCTGCAGATCCGGGCAGCTGCGCACCAGGTGCACGCGGTCGGCCGGCTTGCCGCAGCGCTCGACCGCGATGCGGCGCAGCGCCTCGCTCGTCGTGATCACCATGTCGGCCGACCGGATCGACATGCGCTCGAACAGCAGCGTCAGCCGGTGTATCGCCGCCTGGCCGGGGAACTTGACCTGGAACAGCTCGGCGAACGGGTCGTGATGGTCGAACACGAACTTGCGGCCGAACAGCACGCGGAACGGCCAGGCGACCAGCCAGATCGAATCGGGCGGATTGCAGGCCTGGATCACGTCGAAGCCGCGCGTCAGGAAGATGCGCCAGGCAAGCCGGACCTGGCAGAGCAGCGCCGTCGCGTATTCCAGCACGAAGCCCGCGATGCCGCTGGCGTCGAGCGGCAGCCAGTGCCGGTAGATGTGGACCCCGTCGATGACCTCATGGCCCTTGTCGTAGCCGCGGCCCTTGGGGCAGATCACCGAGACCTCGCAGCCGGCATTGCGCAGCGCCTGGCATTCCTGCCAGACGCGCCGGTCCGGCGGTACCGGCAGGTTCTCGACGATGATGAGGACGCGCCTGCCCCCGATATTCGCGGCGTGCCCCATGTCAGTAGAGGTAGTTGGCTTCGTAGATGTTGTAGTGCTGCACGTCGAGCGTCAGCCTGCCGTCGAGCGTGTCGATGTCCAGCACGAACCCGGCGACGCGCCAGCCGATATGGCCGGGGTCGGCGACATACATGTCGAGAAAGCGGTCGCGCGAGAGCATGTAGCCGGCGACGCTGCCGTTGGGCTGGTTGATGATGCCGTTCTCGTCCGACAGCACCAGCAGCGGGTAGGTGTTGCCGGGGATCGTGTCCCAGCGCAGGCCGGGGATCGACTTGTGCCGCAGCGTGATGGACTTGAGGTAGTAGCCGCTGATGCCCGGCACGAAACCGCTGCGGCCGCCGCTGACGCCGCCGAAGGTCACCTGGCCGCCGATCGGCTCCGAGCCGCGGCTGGGCGGCGTCGAGCCGGAGGGCGGGGCGGGAACCGTCGGCACCGCGCCGGCCAGGGCCGGCTGGTCGAGCCTGCCGGTGGCTTCGGCGATGTAGTAGCCGGGCGAGCGCACCAGCAGCCGGAGCCAGCCGTCGTCGCGCCCATCCGGCCCCTGGATCTCCGAATTCGATGCCAGGTCCAGCCCGTTGGCGCGGCCGACGATATAGGCGTAGCTCGGGAACGGCGTCTGCGCCGCCGCCGGCGCAAGCCCGGTCCCCAGCAGGGCAGCCGAAGCCGTGCCGGCGGCCAGGGCCGCCAGCGCGCGCGATTTCCTGCGGAACCGATGCCTCATGCGATCCTCGTTCCGATGCGCCGGGAGTAGAGGGGCAGAACGGTATAGATCCGATGAACGGCCCGGCCCTGAACAGATGGGGCCATGGACGCGTTCGGCAAAGGCCGGTAAGACTGCCGCCACGTCATGATTCGGCTTCCGTCGCCATGTTCGACCGCGTAAGCGCGGCCTTCCGCAGCCGACGCAATCGCCTGCTGGCCGAGGGGCTTTCCCGGCTGGCGCGGGAGGTCGAAGCCCGCGAGGCGCGGCGCCTCAGGATCGTCGATATCGGCGGTGCACCGGGATTCTGGCGCACGCTCGCCGTCGACGTGCCCGCCGACGTGGTCATGGTCAACATCGCGCCCGACCCCGCCGCGCCGGCGGCGCTTGGCCGCATGGCGTTCGAGATCGTCGCCGGCGACGCGCGCGACCTCGTACGCTGGTCCGACCGGGCATTCGACCTCGTGCTGTCCAACTCGGTGATCGAGCATGTCGGCGGCTGGGCCGACATCGAGCGCGCGGCGGGCGAGATGCGCCGGCTCGGCGCCCATGGCTGGGTACAGACGCCCGCCTTCGGCTTTCCCGTCGAGCCGCATTTCGCGCTGCCGCTGGTGCATTGGCTGCCGGCGCCGTGGCGCGCCGCCGTCATCCCGCATCTGCCCCGCCAGGGCTACGAGCATTTGAGCACCGGCACGGTCGGCGACGCGCGGCGCGCGGTCGAGGAAATCAACCTTTTGACCGGGCGCGAGATGCGGTTCCTCTTCCCCGATGCCGATCTGTTGCGCGAGCGCGTGGCGGGCTTGACCAAGTCGTTCATCGCCGGATGGCCCCGAGGCTGGTGGCAAGGCGGCCGCTGATCCGGCCGTCAACCCAAATTGAGGCGCGTGGATCAGCGCGCTAGTTTGCGGCATTTCCTATGCCATATCTTGTGGATAACCTTCCACGCCTACGCTATATATCCAGAAAGTGGGTATCAGGGCCAGGGTCATCGACAGGTCGCGCATGGGGGTGCCCCGCCAGCGCCGTGCCGTTTCGGCCGGTGCCGTCCTATGGGCGGCGCTGAGCTTGGCTGCCTGCGGCGTGATCGGCCGGCCGGACGACGCGCAGCACCCGCCGCAGGCTTTCGCCCCCTGGAGCGACGTGGTCGAGGAATACCGCCTGCGGCCCGGCGACGAGATCGACGTCAAGCTGCTGTACAACCCCGAGCTCAGCGACCGCGTCGTGATCGCCCCGGACGGACGCATCAGCATGTCGCTGATCGGCTCGCTCGTGGCGGAAGGCAAGACCCCGACGGCGCTGGCGAAAGAGCTCGAGCAGCGGTTCAACGTCGAGCTGCAGCGGCCGGACGTCACCGTCATCCCGCGCTCCTTCGCGTCGAACCGCGTGTTCGTGGGCGGCGAGGTCGGCACGCCCGGGGTCGTGAACATCGCCGGGCGCATCGGCGTGGCCGAGGCGGTGCTGACCGCCGGCGGGTTCCGCACGACCGCGGCTTTCGATAACGTGGTGCTGCTGCGCCGTTCTCCCGACGGCCGGCCGATGCTGCGCAACGTCGACATGGCCAAGCTCCTGGACGAGGGCGACCGGTCGCAGGACGTGCCGGTCCAGGCAGGCGACATGATCTTCGTCCCGCGCAAGGGCATCGCCAATGTCAACATGTGGGTCGACCAATACTTCAAGCAGGTCATGCCGTGGACGATGTCGGCCGGGTTCTCGGCCAACTACGACATGCGCCAGCTCGGCACCAGCGCGGTTACCGGCACGCCGTAGCCGTCCTCCATCGCGATGAACCAGGGACCGACAGCGCCGGGCCGGCGCCGGATACTGCTGGCCGCCGGCGCGGCGGCGCTGTCGCTCGCCGTGCCGGGCCCGACCGTGGCGCAAGGTGCCGGCCCGCTGCCGCGGCGCGGCGTGAACCTCAGCCATTGGCTGAGCTGGGACGGACGCCAGCCGATCGCACCGGTCGATGCGCGGCTGATCCGCGCCGCCGGATTCGACCACGTGCGCCTGCCCGTCGACCCCGAGTTCCTCGGCTGGGCGCCGCCGGACCAGGGCCTGCCGCCGCGGTTGGACAGGCTCGATGCGGCCTTGAAGATGCTGCTGGACGCCGGGCTCGCGGTGATCTTGAGCTTCCACGCGCGCGACAACACGCGCGACCAGATCGAGCTCCGGCGGCCGTTTCAGGAAGCCTATCTCGCCTTCTGGCTCGGCCTCGCGCGCCGCTATGCCGGACTGCCGGCCGATCGCCTGATCTTCGCGGTCATGAACGAGCCGCAATACTACGTGCGCGGCGCGCAGCGCTGGCACCAGTTGCAGCAATCCGTGGTGCAGGCGATCCGGGCGGAGGATCCAAGGCGCATGCTGGCGCTGGCCGGCATCGGCGGCTCGAGCATCGACTACATCGAGCGCACCGGCGTCATCCGCGATCCGAACTCCTTCTTCGTCTTTCACTACTACGAGCCGTACCTGGTGAGCCATTTCGGCGCCAGCTGGGAGCCGTTCACCAAGGAGCCGGGCGCGCTGGTCGGCCGCGTGGTCTATCCCTCGACCGAGATGTCGCTCGCGGCGGCCGCGATCCGTCTGGGCCCGCAGCGCGCCGCGGCGGAGAAGCTGGTGCGCGCGTACATCGACAAGCCGTGGACGGCGGAGACGATCGAGCGGCGCATCGCCATCGCCGCGTCCTGGGCGGCCCGGTCGGGCGTGCGGCTCATGTGCACCGAGTTCGGCGTGCTCAGGGTCAAGATCGACGCGTCGTCGCGCTATCGCTGGCTCGCCGACGTGCGCACCGCGCTCGAGCGGCACGGTATCGGCTGGTCGGTCTGGGACTATGCCGACCTGTTCGGCATCGCCACGGCGCGCGGCAACGCCGACTACCTGGGCGACGGCGCCATCGTGCCGCGCGATCCCGCGAACCCGCGCCGCGAGTTCGAGCCGGGCGCGCTGGCGGCGCTCGGGCTGTAGCGGCGCTCGGCCAGCTTGGCGTAGGCGTTGGCGCCGATCACCAGGAGCATCAGCAGGCACAGGCTGTTGTCCTTGACCGCCAGCGAGTTGTTGCTCGACGCCATGATCAGGAACACGATCACCGCGATCTTCACCGGCACCGGCCCGCCGCGCAGCAGGTGCAGCAGCAGGCCGCCGAAGCTGAACAGGAACAGCAGCCAGTTGATCAGCCCGAAGTTCAGCAGCAGGAGGATCCAGAAGTTCTCGATGTCGGTCAGCGTGGTGAATGTCTTCAGGTAGTTGATGGCGCGCACGATGCCTTCGGGCCCCAGGCCGAACAGCAGCTCGGGAAGGGTGACGCGCTCGAACACCTTGAAGGCCAGCGTGCGCGCCTGCGCCGAGGTGTCCCAGAACAGGTTCTCGAAGATGCGCGACTCGGGCCCGAGCGCAAGCAGCACGAGGCCGACCGCGACCGGGCCGAGCAGCACGAGGAAGCTGACGCCGGCCAGCTTGACGTAGGAGAACTCGCGCCGCACCAGCGCGCGGACGTACCAGATCGCGAGCCACAGGGCGCCGATGGCGCCGCAGACCATGAACGCCGTGCGGCTGCCGAAGGCGAGCAGCGATACCGCTATCACCGCGGCGGCGGTCGCGGCGGCGAAGCGATGATCGCGCAGCACCGGCAGCACGCACAGGAAGGTTGCGGCAATGGCGGCGTTCTTCAGCGGGTGGCCCATCAGGGACGTGGCGCGGAACAGCGGCTCCTCGTGCGGCAGGCCGTTGATGTAGTAGGGGATCAGGCGCGACCTGGTCATGAACTCGACGATGCCGATCGCGCTGTCGAGCGTGACGAGCGCGATCGCGACGATGAAGACGCGCCGGCGCCACGCCAGGGGCAGGGCGTAGAGCGTCATGGCCAGCACGACCGGCATGAGCAGCGAATCGTTGATGAACGCGGCGCCGCTGATGCCGAACCGCCAGGTGCAATAGGCCATGGTGAGGACCATGACGAGCCCGTGGATCGTCAGCGAGGGATGCGCGCGCGTGATCGCCGCCATGTAGGTGACGGGATTGAGCGGCACCGTGGCCGTCAGGAAGGCGAGGATCTGCAGATACGTGCTCGGATGGAGCTTCACCAGGACGTTGCCGCCGGGCGCGGCGTAGTTGACGCCGATCCAGAACAGGAAGCTGTCCGACAGCGTCAGCATGGCGACCACCGCCAGCAGCAGCGTGGCGCCGGCGAACTCCTTGCGCCAGGTCTTCGGCGCCAGGGCCTCGGGGATGCGGATCGCCTCGGCGCCGATGCGTCGGCCGGACGAGGTCATGCCGTGGTTGCCCGGCCGCCAATGCGCCCCGGCCGGGTCCCAGCCCGCGCGCCGGCGGTCGGCGGCGGGTCCGCTGAAGGGGCCGGTCGAATGCGGGATGTAGGTCATGCGTGCCGGTCGCTAACGCGCGGGGGAAGCGGGACGGGGCGCTTGCCCTTGCCGCGCAATGCCGCGCCAGAGTAGACCAATCCGGTGCCGCCCGCCATCTCCTACGCCTGATTCCGCGCGATGGTGCTGAGCCACGCCTTATACTATCTCGTCGCGGCGGTGCTGCAGGCGGCGGCGGCGCTCGGCATCGTCGCGGCGCTCACGCGGCTGCTCAGCGACGTCGAATTCGGCCAGTACGGCCTGGCCACCGCGGCGCTGCATCTCTACCAGTCCATCGCCTTCTTCTGGCTGCGCGCGAACGTTTCGCGCTTCCATGCCGAGGCCGAGCGGGCAGAGCGGCTCGGCTCCTTCCTTGCGGCCGTTCGCCGCTGTTTCCTGGTCGTTGCGCTCGCCGGCGGGGCCTTGAGCGCGGCGATCGTCCTGGTCGCGCCGGTCAGCCCGGGCCTACGCGCCACCTTGTGGGCGACGCTCGGCGCCGCGACCGCGCAAGGCGCCTTCACCCTGGTGCTCGAACTCCATCGCGCCACGCTCAGCGCCTGGCGCTACGCGCTGTTCCAGTCGATCCAGGCCGCCCTCGGCGTCGGCCTGTCGCTGGCCTTCGTCCTGGGCGCCGGGCATTTCTACGGCGGTATGGGCGCAGCGCTCGCCATGGCCGGGCTGGCCGTGTCGTTCTTCCTCTGCATGGCGATCGATTCGGCCGGAGGTCGCTTCTGGTTCGGTCGCGGCCGCGCCGGCCCGGGCGAGATCCGCGCGTTCCTGGTCTACGGCCTGCCGCTCGCGGTCGTCATGGTGCAGGACGCGTTCCTCGCCACCGGAGACCGCTTCGTCATCGCGCATTTCCTGGGCGAGGCCGGCGTCGGGCCCTACGCCGCGGCCGTCACGCTGGCGCATCGCAGCCTGCTCGCCATCTGCACGGTCGTGGGCGCAGCGGCGGCGCCGCTCGCCTTCGCCGCGCTGGCCGAGCACGGCGACGAGGCCGCGCGGCGGCGCATGGGCCAATCGGTCGATCTCCTGCTCGCCACCGCCCTGCCGGCCGCCTTCGGCCTGGCGGCCGTGGCCGGGCCGATCAGCGACGTGATGGTCGGCGAGGCCATGCGGGAAGAGGTCCGCATGCTGCTGCCCTGGATCGCCGCCGGCGCGCTGCTGCACGGGCTGTCCGTGCATTATTTCCACCACGCCTTCCTGCTGTCGCAGCGGACCATGGCGCTGTTCTGGGCGGTATCGCCGGTCGTGCTGCTGTACTTCGCGCTCAACGCCATGCTCGTGCCGATGCACGGCGCGTGGGGCGCGGCGTTGGCGATGATCGCGACCCAGGCGCTGCATCTCGGCCTCATGGTCGTGGTCACGCGCCGCGTCTTCCCGCTGCCGCTGCGCCTGCCGACGCTCGCCAAGGCGCTCGCCGCCAGCGCGCTCATGTATGCCGCCCTGCGCCTGCCCGGACTTCCCGGCGGCCTCCTCGGGCTCGCGCTCCAGGTGGCGCTCGGCGCCCTCTTCTATGCGGCCGTCGCGCTGGCGCTCGACATTGCGCATTGCCGCGATCACGCCATGCGCCTGCTGAAGCGCCCGACATGACCGAGGGCGCACGGCCGGGGCGGTTCGCCTTCTACATGCCGCATCTGCGCACCGGCGGCGCCGAGCGGGTCACCGTCAATCTCGCCAACCACTTCGTCCGGCGCGGCGAGCTTCCGCTGATGGTCCTCGATCGCCGCGACGGCGCGCTGGTCGACGCATTGGCGCCCGAAGTCGAGGTCATCGCGCTCGATGCGCCGCGCACGCTGGCGGCCCTGCCGCGGCTCCGCCGCGTGCTGATCCGGCGCCGGCCGGCCGTGCTGCTGTCCGGCATCACCTACAACAGCCCGATCGCGCTCCTGGCGTCCGGGCTCGCCGGAAGGCGGACGCGCGTCGCCGTGGCCGAGCACACCGTGCTGTCGCAGGAGCTGGCCGAGCGCGGCCCGCGCGACCGCGCCATCGTGCCGCGCCTCCTTCATCTCGCCTACCGCCATGCCGCCGCGATCATCTGCCCGACCGAGGCCATCGCCGACGACCTGGCGGCGCTCTGCGGCATCGCGCGCGCGCGCATCGATGTGCTGCCCAACCCCGTGATCGGTGCCGACACGACGGCGCGTGCGGCACAGGCCCCCGCGGAGCCTTGGTTCGGCGAATCCGTCCCGGTGTTCGTCGCCGCCGGCCGCATGACGCCGGTCAAGGACTTCGCCACGCTGCTCGCCGCCTTCGCCCGCGTCGCGGGTGCGCGTCCGGCGCGGCTGGTCCTGCTCGGCGAGGGCCCCTTGCGCGACGCGTTGGCGGACGAGGCCGCCGCACTCGGAATCGCCGACCGCGTGCGGCTGCCCGGCGTGGTCGACGACCCGCTGCCCTGGTTCGCGCGCGCCGCCGCCGTGGTTTCCTCGTCGCGCTACGAGGGTTTCGGCAACGTGCTGGTCGAGGCCCTGGCCTGCGGCACGCCCGTGGTCAGCACCGACTGCCCCGGCGGCCCGCGCGCCATCCTTGACGGCGGACGTTACGGGCGCCTGGTGCCGGTTGGCGACGCACAGGCGCTCACGGCGGCGATGCTGGAGACGCTCCAGCAACGCCCCGACCCGGCGCTGCTGCACGAAGGCGCCGCGCGCTACACGATCGAGCGCGCGGGCGACGCGTACCTCGAACGGATGAAGGCCATCGCCGCCTCGTCCTAGCGGCGTCGGCGTGCGGCGCCACACGAAAACTCGACGAGCAGGCGCATTCGACCTCCGGCGCGATCATCGCCGCCGACAAGGTCGAAGGCACCAACGTCTACAACCGCGCGGGCGAGAAGCTCGGCACGGTCGACCATGTCATGATCGACAAGCCGGGCGGCCGGGTCTGCTACGCGATCATGTCCTTCGGCGGATTCCTCGGCTTCGGCGAGGGCTATCATCCGCTTCCCCGGCAGAAGCTGACCTACGACAAGAACATGGGCGGCTTCGTGGTCGACCTCGACAAGAAGCAGCTCGAGGGAGCGCCCTACTACACGGACAGCGATTTCGACTGGACGCCCGAGTGGGGCCGCAAGGTCGACCGGTACTACGGCGTACCGACCTATTGGCCCTGAAGGCCGGTCTTGACGGAGCGCGCCCGCGCCCTCAAGCGGCGTGGCGCTGCTCCGATTGCGACCCGGCGCGCTTCGCCTGCGTGGGCAGTGACGGCAGCACCGGCTTCGACAGCGTGACGATGGGCTTCTCACCGCGGCCCCCGAGCACGACGCCGACCGTCTTCGCGAGGATCAGCACGTCGAACCACAACGACCAGTTGTTGATGTACTCGAGGTCGTGCTCGAGCCGGCGGCGCAGGTCGGCCTCGCTGGTGATCGAGCCATGCCCGCCGTTGACCTGCGACCAGCCGGTCATGCCGGGCTTCATCTGGCGGCGACGGGCGTACTCGACCAGCACGTCCTGCGCGTGGGTGTTGCCCAGCACCATGCCGGTCGCGAACGGCCGGGGCCCGATCAGCGACATCTCGCCGCGCATCACGTTGATGAGCTGCGGCAACTCGTCCAGGCTGTACTTGCGCAGCACGCGGCCGATGCGCGTCACGCGCGGATCGTCCTCGGTCACCTGCTTCGCCGCCACCGCGTCGGCCATGTCGGTGCGCAGGGTGCGGAACTTGTAGACGTCGAAGGCCTTGCCGGCGTAGCCGATGCGGCGCTGCTTGAACAGGGCCGGGCCCGGGCTGTCGAGCCGGACCAGGGCGGCGATCGCCAGCATCACCGGCGCCAGCGCGACGGTCATGACCGTGCCGAGCAGCTTGTCCTCGATCTCCTTGACCAGGCGCCGGCCGCCGTCCATCGGGCGGCCCAGCACCTCGACCAGCGCAGGTCCGTCCTGCGCCTGGCCGACGGCATCGGCGAAGCGCAGGCCCACCATGTCGGGCGCCAGCAGGATGCGGGTCGAGACCGTGCGCAACCGCTCGAGCAGGCCGGCGATGCGGTCCTCCGCCGACCACGGCATCGCGACGACGATCCAGTCCAGCGCGTCGATGGCCGGGAACTTCAGCAGGTCGTTGGTCGTACCCAGCACCGGCAGGTCGGCGAGCGAGATCGGCACCCGGCTGAGGCGGTCGTCGAAGATGCCGACGATCTCGAACGGCGCGTGCTCCTGCGCGCGCGCTTCCTCGATCAGGCGCTCGGCAATGTTGGTAGCGCCGACGATCACCACGGTCGGCGCGAAACGCCCGCGCGCGCGCAAAGTCTCGATGGCGTAGCCGATCAGCGCCGAGGTGCCGATCACCCCGGCCGTCGCCGTGGCGGCCCAGGGCCCGATCAGCCGCGCCATGGCCGGATCGACGCCGGCGAAATGCCCGGTCACCAGCGCGCCGGCGGCGATGAACGCCATCGCGCCCGCCAGTGCCGCGAGGCGCCGCACGGGTGCGCCCAGCGCTGCGAAGCGATAGGCGCCGAACAGCCGCATCAAGCCGACCAGCGTGATGCCGATCAGCGACAGGCCGACGATTTCCTGGACGATGGAGGCGTTGTGCAGCGCGCCGCCGAGCGCGCCGACGGCGATCGAAGCCAACATCACCGCGACGGCGTCGGCCATCATGGCCAGCGCGCAGGCGGTCCAGCGCGACAGCGCCTTGGGCCGCACCGATACGCGGTCGGCGACCTGCTGGCGCAGCATCTGGCGGGCTTGGTGCAGCGGGCTCTGGTCGGCCCGCGAAGCCGTCGTGGCTTCGACAGAATACGGCATTACCTATGCCTCCAGTCCGCGCGTCCTGCGCGAACGTCACTCTCTTAGACCGTAGTCCCTGAACAACCGATTAACAGTCGAGGCCCGACAGTAACCTCTGGACGCCTCCTGGCGGCCGGAGATCACGGCATCATAATAGCGGGGTTTTTAGCCAAAGTCACGAAGTTATCACTGGCGTCATTTCGCTGAATTGGATAGGCCGCCACCCGTCGCCGTGTTAACTATCCGAGATTAAGGCTCCGTTCACCCCCACCACGGCAGGATGGTCCTGCGCGGGCCGCGATTCAAGGCCGCGCGGGGCATGGTCGGAGGCGGTTCCCAATGCTGAAGCGCGCGCTGAAGCAGGCGATTGTGGCCAGCGGCCTCGACCGGGCGGCGCGCGCGGTTGCCGGGGGTCCGGGCGCCGTCCTGATGTTCCACCAGGTCGGGCCGGCGCTGGCAGGGGGCGGCTGGTCCGCCAACGAGGGCCTGACGACCGATCCGGAGGTCCTGGCGGGGTTCTTCGACACGTTGCTTGGCGAAGGCTATCAGCTGGTGACGGCCACCGACGCGGCCCGGCGCCTCAGGCGCGGCGAAGGCGGGCGCTTCGCCGCCCTCACCTTCGACGACGGCTACCGCGACAACCACGACTTGCTGCTGCCGATCCTCGAGCGCTACGGCGCCCGGGCGACGGTTTATGTCGCCACGGGCTTCATCGACCGGACGGCGCCGATGTGGTGGTTCGGCGTCGAGCGCGCCGTGGCCGAGAACGACCGCGTCGTGATCCGCACGCCGAATCGCGTCCACGAGTTCGCAACCGCCACGGCGGACGAGAAGACCGCCCGCTACGAAACCATCCGCCGCATGTTCTACGGCTTCGCACCGGCCGAGACGCGCGCGGCGGTCGAGGGGCTGAAGCGCGACTTCGGCATCGACTGCCACGAGATCGCCGACCGGCTGTCGATGGACTGGTCCGACGTGCGCGCGCTCGATCGCAGCGGCCTGGTCGAGATCGGCGGCCACACCGCGAGCCATGGTCCGCTCGCCGCCATGACCGAGGCCGAGGCCTGGGGCGAGATCGACGGCGGCAGGCGGCGCATCGCCGCGATGACCGGCCGCGCGCCGCTGGCCTTCGCCTATCCCTATGGCATCGCCGCGACCGTGTCCGAACGCGATATCGGCCTCGCGGCCAAGGCGGGGTTCGAGTCCGCGGTCACCACCGAGTCGCGGCCGCTGCGCAGCGGCGACGCCGAACGGCCGCACGCGCTGCCGCGCATCGCGCTCGGCGGCGACGACGACTGGGTCACGCTGCGCGTGCGCATCGCCGGCCTCGGATTCGGGCGGGCGGGAGACGCCGGCTGGTACGCACCACACCGGAACGCAGAAGGGCCGGCGAGCCGGCCCTCCGCGGCGACGGCCGGATCAACGGCCGCCTAACGTTCGGTCCTCGCTAGCGGACGATCCGCCAGGTCCCGTCCGGCTGAAGGCAGGCCGTACCGTAGCTCGGCTGCTCGCGCCCGTCGATGATGATCGTGCCCGAGTATTCGCGGCAATTGGCCGTGCTGTAGCTGGCCGTTGGCGCCGGCGCCGCAGGCGGCGGCGCATAGGCCGGCTGCGGCGGGTAGTAGCCATAGGCCGGCGCCGGGGCAGGTGCCGGCGCATAGTAATAGCCCGGCGGCGGCGCGTAATAGCCCTGCTGCGGCGGCGGCGCGTAGGTCTGCTGCTGCTGCCGGTTGCTGATTGCATTGCCGGCGAGCGCGCCCAGCGCCAAGCCGGTGACGCCGCCGATCGCCGCGCCCTTGCCCTTGCCGAACGCATAACCGACGCCGGCGCCGGCCGCGCCGCCCAGGAGGGCGCCGGTCAGGGTATTGTCCTGCGCCCGCGCCGTGCCGGTCGCACCAAGCCCGAGCGCCGCGGCGAGAACGCCGCACAGAATCGCGTTGCGCATCGGCATAATATATGTCCGCCCCATGCAACGAACAAGCGTGCCCGTACGGGCGAGCGCCCGCACGCGATCGTCAGCCTGTCCTCGTTAATCGAGCTTTATGGCGGAAGCGGAGCGCGCCGGCTCTTTCGGTCCTTGCGTGGCCAGGGAGATCCGGTCGTGGGCCCCGCGGTCAGGTCCCGACTTTGGCCATGACGTCGGCCTTGAGGAAGCGCTCGACCACCAGCATGAAGCCGATCGACGGGATCAACAGGATCAGGGCGGTGATCGCCGCGATCTGGTAGTTGCCGGCGATCGACGCGGTGAACATCAGCAGCGGCAGCGTGGTGATGTCGGGAACGCCGACGAAATAGGTGCCGGTGAACTCGTCGAGCGACTCGAGGAACACGAATACCGCGCTCGCCGTGATGCCCGGCGCCGCCAGCGGCAAAGTGACGGTGAGGAACGTGCGCAGCGCCGAGGCGCCGATGCTGCGTGCGGCGAGCTCGAGGTCGCGGTCGACGGCGGCGAAGGCGGCCGTCGTGATCCAGACCGCGAAGACCAGCCCGTGCACGGTGTGCACCAGCACGACACCCAGGATCGTGCCGTTGAGTCCCAGGCCGTAGAACAGCCGCGCGATGTTGATGTAGACGGCGAGGCTGGGGAAGGCCTGCGGCAGCAGGAAGGCCAGCATGATCAGCGCACGTGCCGGCAGCCTGAGCCGCGCCAGCGCGTAGCCGGCCGGCACCGCGATGACGAGGCACAGCGCCACCGTCAGGAGCGCGATGATCACGCTGGTGGACAGCGACTCCAGCGCGTCGCCGCGCGGCTTGAACACCTGGTGCCAGAACCGGAGGCCATAGGTGACCGGCAGCTTGTGCGGGTAGTACCACTGCTCGGCAAAGGCCCACAGCGCCAGGTTCGCCAGCGGGCCGAAGATGGCGTAGACCACCAGCCCCAGCACGATCGCGCGCGGGATCCAGCGCAGCGCCGCCGTCACGGCCGGGCCCTCACGGCTTGCCGCCCCCGGCGATGCCGCGCCGGAGATAGATCCACGCGGCGGCGCCGGTCAGCGCATAGGAGATGAAGCCCAGCGCGTTGGCCGCGCCGTAGTCGCCGTAGTTGTTGATGCGGAAGGCCATGTCGACCGTGATCATGGTCGGCGACTCGCCGCTGACCATGATCGGCACCGACAGCACCGACATCATGGTCACGAAGCTAAGGATCAGGCCCACCATCAGCGTCGGGCGGACCTGCGGCACGACGATCTCGACTAGGATGCGCAGGCGCCCGGCGCCGAGGTTGCGCGCCGCCTCGATCGTCGTGCGGTCGAGCGACGCCATGGCGCCCGAGACCAGCAGCGCCACGAACGGCAGCTGCTTCCACACGAAGGTGATCACGATGCCGCGCCAGTCGAGGAAGCCGACGGTGGACTGCGGATCGAGAAGGCCGAGCGACACCAGCGAATTGTTCATGAGCCCGTTCTTGGCGAGGAAGGTGCGCATGCACTGCGCCGCGACCACGAACGGGATGAACAGCGGCCAGCGATAGACCCAGCGCAGCAGCGCGACGGCCGGGGCGCACTCGCCGAGCGTCAGGTAGCCGCCGATCGCGATCGCCAGCACGCCCACCGCGAAGGTCGACAGCGTCACGATCACGACGGTGAAGCCGATATCGACGCTGTAGAACTCGAACGCGCGATAGAAATTGCCCAGGGTCGGCTGACCGCCCTTGTCGACGAAGGCGGTGACCAGCGAATAGCAGAGCGGATACACGAACAGCACCAGCACCGTCAGCAGCGCCGGCGCCACCAGGCAGAGCGGCAGGATGCGCGATTCTTTCACGGGCGCGCGCAGAAGCTCCTCATGCTTCGGCAAGCTCAGGATGAGGACCTCGAGTTCGACGTTGCGCCGACACCGGTTCTACAGTTTGGCTTGAAGCCGCCGGCCGACCTCATCCTGAGCTTGTCGAAAGATGAGGTCGGCATGCTGTGTTCCGTTTCAGTTCATCACCTGCTTCTCGTAGCCCTGCAGGATGGCGTCGAAGTACTCCTTCACCGGGAAGGGCTTGGCCTTGGCCGCCAGGTCCTGCGGCGAGACGTCGATGAACAGCTTGTTCCAGGTCTTCTCGTCGAGCTGCGCCTTGACGTGCTGCGCGTCGATGCCCGGGTACCAGTTGAACTTCTTCACGATCCCCTCGGCCTGCACCTGCGGGCTGGTGGCCATCTCGACGAACTTGCGCGCGGCCGCGCCGTTCGCGGCCTTGGCCGGGATCACGTAGTACATCGGCTGGCCCGGCATGCCCGGGCCGATCAGCGCCAAGCGCATGGTCGGCGGCAGCTTGCCGTCGGCCATCCAGGTGTAGAACATGTCGACCCACACCGGGCCCATGGCGATCTCGCCGCGGTTCAGCATGTCGAGCGTGCCGGCGTTGCCGGGCGTGATCGTGACCTGCTTGTTGAAGTCCTTGAGCTTGGCGAAGGCCGGTCCCCAGGCGTCCGCGACGGCCTTGTCGTAGGGCCCCGCCATCAGCTTGTCGGAATTGGGCGCGTTCGCGTAAATCCAGCCCACCACGAAGGCGACGCCGGACATGCCGCCCTTGATGCCGTTGTGGCCGAACTTCTTCGGGTTGGCCTTCACCCACGCTTCCAGGTCGGCGTAGCTCTTGGGCGGCGTCTGCACCATGGACGGGTTGTAGGCGATCGCGGTCTGGCTCTGGAACATCGGGATGACGTATCCCTCGACGTTCTGGCCGAGCGCGCTCTTCGCGGTCGGCGAGGTGGTGAGCTTGCCCGTGCTGACGTCCTTCACGTAGGGCGCGAGCAGGCCTTCGCGCACCATGTCGCCGGCCATCTTCTGGTGCACGACCGCCACGTCGACGTCCCAGCTCGGGTTCGTCTTCTGCGCCGCCAGCTTCTCGGCGATCTTCTGCGAGCCGGCATCGCCGGGCCCGGTGCCGACCGCCTTGACGGTGACGTTCGGGTTGTTCTTCTCGAAGATCGGCGCCAGATAGTCCTTCACGTAGTCGACCATGTTCTGGTCGCCCGCCGTGACGACATTGAGCGTCGCCTTCTGCGCGATTGCCGGCACGGGGCCGAGCATGAGAGCCGCCAGCGCGGCGGCGACGGTCGCGATCCTTCTGCCCATCATGGAAGTCTCCCTTGTTGCTCGCTGTCCGGAAACAGATGCAGAGCCTCGGCCCTCAGGCGCACGCCGACGGCGGCGCCGACCGCCAGGCGCTCGGCGGCGTCGACGATCACCTTGCGGTCGCCGACGCTGACCGCATAGCGGTAGTGCCCGCCGGGATACGACGCCTGTTCCACCCGGCCGCTCAGCACGAGCGTTCCGTCCCCCACCGTTTCCGGGTCGGCCAGCTCCGCCGCCTCGCTGCGGAAATGCGCGACGACCGGCCCGTCGTGACGCGGCGAGACGCCGGGGCCGAGCGCACGCGCCGCGATGGTGGCGCCCGTGTTGTTCGGGCCGGGAACGATGGCAAGCCCCGCCTCGGTCGGGCGCGCGCTGAGCCGGATCGTGTTGCCCGCGCCCATGAAGCCGGCGACGAAGGCCGAGACCGGCCGGTTGTAGACCTCCTCGGGCGTGCCGTGCTGCGCCACGCGGCCCTGGTCCATCACCACGATGCGGTCGGCCATCACCATGGCTTCCTCGCGGTCGTGCGTGACGTGGATGGCGGTAATGCCGAGCCCCTGCTGCAACGCCTTGATCTCGTGGCGCACGTCCTCGCGGATGCGGGCGTCCAGGTTCGACAGCGGCTCGTCCAGCAAGAGGATGTCGGGATTGATCGCGAGCGCCCGGCCGAGCGCCACGCGCTGGCGCTGGCCGCCGGAAAGCTGCGTGACCATGCGCGGCCCGAAGCCTTCGAGCTCGAGCATGGCGAGGATCTCCTCGACCCGCCGCTTTATCGCGTCGCGCGCGATGCCGCGCAGCTTCAGGCCATAGCCGATGTTCTGCGCCGTGGTCATATGCGGCCACAGCGCGTAGGACTGGAACACCATGGCCATGCCGCGCTTGTCGGGCGGAGCTGCCGTGATGTCGCGGCCGTTGACCGTCACGCGACCGGCGCTGACCGGCACGAAGCCCGAGACGGCGCGCAGGAGCGTGGTCTTGCCGCAGCCCGACGAGCCCAGCAGCGCCACGAACGAGCCCGGCTCGACGGCAAGATCGATGCCGTGCAGCACGCGCACGCTGCCGTAGTCGACTTCCAGCCCGGCGACTTCCAGCCCGGCGCCTGGCATCCGGCCGTTCCTCCCGCCCGCCGGGCTTCGCCCCCGGCCCGACGCTTCTCGTTGCGGCACATTTAACGCCGCCCCGGATTTGCCAGCAAGCCCGCGCCGGCCGGATGCCGGCGCCGCGGGAGAGCGACCATGGCGGAGGCATGAGTGCTGCACCGCGTCGCGTGATAGCGCCGGTCCAAGTCGGTTCCCTGACGGAAACGTGTCCGCTTCGTGGCGTACCGCTTACCCTTGCCCGCTTCACATTCCACCGCTCGTTGATTACCGTCCGGTCATGATCGAG
Source organism: Alphaproteobacteria bacterium (assembly GCA_023150455.1). GTDB lineage: Bacteria > Pseudomonadota > Alphaproteobacteria > JAEULC01 > JAEULC01 > JAEULC01. The sequence continues at coordinate 88,802 of JAKLKW010000006.1, forward strand.
ACGGATCTGCCGCCGGGCGTGGAGATCCTTCCGCTCGAGATGCATCGCGACGAACGCGGCTGGGTCAGCGAAGTATTCCGCCGCGATCGTGCGCGGGGCCCGGGGCCATGCCAGTGGAACGCCACCGTTTCGCGCCCGAACGTGATGCGCGGCATGCATGTTCATGCGAAGCACAACGACTATCTCGTCGTCGTGCAAGGCCGCATGAGCGTCGGCCTGTTCGACATACGCAAGGATTCGCCCTGGTATCGGCGCGGCACGATCGTGACGTTGTCGGGGGATGATCTGAGCGCGCTGGTGACGCCCACCGGCGTGATGCACGGTTTCTATTGCCATGAGCCGACGGTTTACGTGTACGGCGTCGATGCCTATTTCGATCCGCGCGACGAGATTGGCTGCCATTGGGCCGACCCGGGCCTGAAGCTGGACTGGCCCTGCGCCGACCCGATCCTGAGCGAGCGCGACCGCCGGGCCGGGACGCTCGCCGAGGTCGAAGCGCAATACCGGGCCGCCGGCGCCGATCGCTGAGCCCATGCGGTCATGCTGAGAATCGGGCTGATCGGCTGCGGCAGATGGGGCCGGCACATCCTGCGCGACCTCCTCTCGCTTGGCGCCAGCGTCAGCGTCGTCACGCGGCAAGCCGACGGCGCCGAGCTGCTGCGCGCCGGCGCGGCAGCGGTGGCGGACTCGGTCGCGGCGCTGCCGCCGGTCGACGGGTTCGTCGTCGCGACCCCGACCTCGACCCATGCCGCGGTGATCGAGTCGCTGCCGGCGGGCGCGCCGATCTTCTGCGAGAAGCCGTTATGCGACGACGCCGGACGCGCCCGGCGCCTGCTCGAGATCGCGCGCGATCGATTGTTCGTGATGGACAAGTGGCGCTATCACGAGGGCGTGCTGGCGCTTGCCGCCGTCGCCCGCGCGGGCGAGCTCGGGCCCGTCCTCGGGCTGCGCACGACGCGCGTCGGCTGGGGGCACGACTACGCCGACGTCGACTGCGTCTGGACCCTGTTGCCGCACGAGCTCGGCATCGCCCGCGAGATCCTGGGCCGTGCCCTGCCGCCGCGGGGCGCCGTGGCCGACCGGAACGCCGACGGCGTCCTGGGCATGGTCGCGATCATGGCGGACGCCGGCGGGCCGTGGCACGTCGCGGAGATCGGCGCGCGTTCGCCCGAGCGGCAGCGGACGGTGACGCTGCTCTGTCGCGACGGTTCGGCCCGTTTGACGGACGCCTACGCCGACCACATCGAGCTGATCCCCAGCCCGCCGGCGAACGGCAAGGCCGACGCTCTGCCGCCGACGAAGCGGCCGATCGCCGTCACCATGCCGCTGCTCGCCGAGCTCAAAGTGTTCGTCGACCATGTGCGGGGCGGACCGCCGCCCAAGAGCGCGGCGGCCGAAGGCGCAGCGGCGGTGGAGACGATCGCGGCGCTGAGGCGCCTCGCCGGGATCTGAGCAGCCGGAGCCGGCCCAAGGGCCCGCTAGTAGAGGTGCTGGCCGCCCGTCACGAAGATCTCGGTGCCCGTCACGTAGGCGAAGTCGGGCGAGCAGAGCTGGTAGACGGTGGCGGCGACTTCCTCGGGCGTACCCATGCGGTGCATCGGGATGCGGGTGATCAGCGGCTCGTAGTCAGGCCCGATCATGTCGGTCTCGATCTCGCCCGGCGCCACGGCGTTCACGCGCACGCCGAGCTGCGCGAACTCGACCGCCATCTCGCGCGTCAGCGCCGACAGCGCCGCCTTCGACGTGGAGTAGGCCGAGCCGGCGAAGGGATGGATGGCGTGGCCGGCGATCGACGTGATGTTGACGATGGCGCCCTTGCCCAGGCGCAGCGCCGGCGCGAATCCGCGCGCCAGCACCAGCGGCGCGAAGAAGTTCAGCTCGAACACCTGGCGCCATCCGTCGATCGCGCCGTTGAGGCAGCCCAGGCGCTCCTTGAACGGCGTCTTGGGCGACACGGCGGCGTTGTTGACCAGCGCGTGCAGCGGCTGGCCGCCGAGCGCCTCGTTGGCCGCCGCGATGAAGGCGTCGCGGCTGGCGGGATCGGCCAGATCGGCCGGGATGTGGTGCGTCCAGTTCGGGTCGCGCCGGCACTCGGGCGGGGCGTCCTCGCGCGAGCAGCTGATGATGCGCCAGCCCTCCGCCGAGAAGCGCCCGACCGTGGCATGGCCGATGCCGCGCGACGCGCCGGTGAGCACGACGCTGCGCCGCCCGGTCATGGTCCCTTCGGACACGTGGGGCGCGCGCTCATCCGCCCGTCTCGACCACGACGCGGCCGCGCACCTGCCCCTTCAGGATCTCGCCCGCCAGGCGCGGCAGGTCGGCGAGCCTGGCCGGCTGGACCATCCGGTCGAGCTTGTCGAGCGGCAGGTCGCGGGCGATCCGGTTCCACGCCTCGCGCCGCTGCGGCACCGGGCACATCACCGAATCGATGCCCAGCAGGTTGACGCCGCGCAGCAGGAACGGGATCACGGTGGTCTCGAGCTTGGGCCCGCCCGCCAGGCCGCAGGCCGCGACCGAGCCGCGGTACTTCGTCTGCGACAGCACCGTCGCCAGCGTCGTGCCGCCGACCGAATCGACGGCCCCGGCCCAGCGCTCGCTGTCGAGCGGCTTGCCCGACGGCGTCGCCAGCGTCGCGCGGTCGATCACCTCGCGGGCGCCGAGGCCCCGCAGATAGTCGTGCGTCTCCGCGCGGCCGGTCGAGCAGGCGACATTGAAGCCCAGCTTCGCCAGGATCGCGGTGGCGACGCTGCCGACGCCGCCGCCGGCGCCGGTGACGAGCACGTCGCCCTGGGCCGGCTGCACCCCGTGCGCCTCCAGCGCCATGACGGCCAGCATGGCGGTGAAGCCGGCGGTGCCCACCGCCATCGCCTGCCGCGCGGTCAGGGCCTTGGGCAGCGGCACCAGCCATTCGCCCTTGACCCGCGCGCGCGTGGCGTAGCCGCCCCATTGCACCTCGCCGACGCGCCATCCGGTCAGCACGACGGCGTCGCCCGGCTTCCAGTCCCCGTGGCGCGATTCCTCCACGACGCCCGCGAAGTCGATGCCCGGCACGTGCGGGTACTTGCGCACCAGCCGGCCGACGCCGCTGAGGATCATGCCGTCCTTGTAGTTGAGCGTCGAATGCGTGACGCGCACGGTCACGTCGCCCGCCGGCAGCGCCGTGAGCGGCAGCTCCTCGAGCGACGACTTCACCTTGCCGTCGGCTTCCTCGAGCACGAGGGCGGAAAACGTATCGGCTGCCATGACGCCTAGCTCGCGACCGGCGAGGACTGCAGATCGGGCAGCCACTCCTGCAGCGCGATCTCCAGCGTGATGCAGATCGGATTGCCGCCGCGCACGAACTCGCCGCCATAGACGCTGGCGTCGGAGTCCGAGATTGTGCCGCGCAGCGTGGCCACGGGCTTGCCGGTCTCGTCGGGGCGCACCTCGCCGTTCAGCGTCAGGATCTCGATGCCGGGGCCCTCGACCGTGATCAGGGTCAGCGAGTCGCCTTCGCCATAGCCGAGCGCCGCGTCCACCAGGCTGCCGACGGCGCTGCGCACGACGGCATACGTGATGCCATGCGAGGCGCAGACGCGCTCCACCCCGGCGACCAGGTCGATGTTCGGGCGGACGCGGGCGAGGATCATGCGGCCGTAGCGGCCGCGCTCGACCAGCGTCGCCAGCGTGCCCGGGCGATCCTCGTTCAGGGTATAGGGCGCGGCCGGGGGCACCAGCACGGCGGCGGGCTTCACCGCGCCGATCTTGCGCGCGCGCGGCTTCGTTTTCTTCGGCGCCGGCGCGGCCTTGCGCGCGGCTGCGGGCCTGTGGGCCGCTTGCTTGCGCCGGGCGGTCATGCCGCCACCTTGTGCGCCGCGCCGAGCGCCATCGGATGGAAGATCGGGTAGTTGGTCTCGGCGTCATAGCGCACCGCCAGCGCCGCGTCGGCCAGGGCGGCGGCCAACGCGACCACGCCGCCCGGACCGACCGTGCAGACGCCCGGTGGCAGGTGGCCGCCATGGACGGCGCCGTCGCGATCCACCACGACGGCGTGGCAGTGCACGATCGACTTGCCCATCTCGTCGATGCCGAGGAAGGCGTTGCCGCTCAACAGCGTGACCGGCCCGACCAGCGTGGTCGGCGCGCCATAGGTCGCGACGCGCTTGCCGTCGCGGCAGGGCTGGCCGGTGAGATACTGCATGCGCGCGAAACGCCCGCCGTTTAGGAACACCGCCGCCGAGGCGACCCCGGCGCCCGTCAGGGCGCGCGCAAGGCCGTTCAGCAGATCGGTCCCCTCGGGCACCACGATGCGCAGCTCGCCGCCGCTCGATGCCGCCACGCTCAACACGCGCGGACGCGCCGGCTTGCCCGGCTGCCTGATTGTTCTCACCGTCGTCTCCTCGTGCTTCGCGTCACGGTCCCTGCTCCTTGCTCAGCTCGCCGCGTGCGTAGAGCTGATCGCGGATCAGGTGCTTCGGCACCTTGCCATAGCCCGACTTCGGCAGGTCCGGCCAGAAGAACACCCGGCGAGGCCACTTGTACTTGGCGAGCCTGCCGTCGAGGTAGTGCAGCAACTCGTCCTCGCGCGGTAGCGCGCCCTCGGCCGGAACCACGACCGCCACGCCGGACTCGCCCCATTTCGGATCGGGCACGCCGAGCACGGCCACTTCCGACACGGCCGGATGCGTCAGCAGCACCTCCTCGCATTCGCGCGGGTACACGTTGGCGCCGCCCGAGATGTACATGTCCGAGGCGCGGCCCGTGATGTAGAGGAAACCCTGAGCGTCCAGGCGGCCGAGGTCGCCGGTGTGGAACCAGCCGTCCTTCAGCGCCTTGGCGTTGGCCTCGGGATTGTTCCAGTAGCCCAGGAACACGCCCGGCCCGCGCACGCAGATCTCGCCCTTCTCGCCGGGTCCCAGACGCCTGCCGGACGGGTCCTTGATCGCGATCTCCATGCCGGTGCGCGGATAGCCGCAGGTGCCGATCCGCGCATCCGGCGCGTCGTCGTCGAGCGTGTGCAGGGCCGGCGGCAGGACGGTGATGTTGCCGGTCACTTCGCCCAGGCCGAAATACTGCACCAGCACCGGGCCCAGCTTCTCCAGGGCCTTCTTCTGGTCCGCGCGATACATCGGCGCGCCGGCATAGATCACTTGGCGCAGCGACGAATGGTCGTACCGATCCACCGCCGGGTCGTCCACCAGCATCTTCACGATGGTCGGCACGGTGAACATGTTCGTGACGCGGTGCCGCGCGACCAGCCGCCAAGCCTCCTCGACGTCCAGCTTGTCGCTCGGCAGCAGCACGCTCCTGGCGCCGCGCGCCACGTTGACCAGCATGTGCATGCCCGCCCCGTGCGACAGCGGCGCCACGACCAGCGAGGCGTCGTGCTCGCTCAGGCCCGGCATCAGGTCGGCGAGGTGGTTCGTCACGACATAGGCCATCTGGCCGTGCGTCAACACCGCGGCCTTCGGCTTGCCCGTCGTGCCCGAGGTGAAGAAGAACCAGACCGGATCGTCGTAGGACACGTCCTCCTCGAAGGACGGCGCGCCGGCGTGCTTGGCCACCAGCGCCTCGTAGGCGTGCTCGCCGGCGCGCGGCTCGGCGACGGCGATCACGTGCCCGAGCGCGGGCGAGCCGGCCCTGACGGCGTCGACATGCTCGCCGAAGCCGCGGTCGTAGATGAACGCCTTGGCGCCCGAGGACTGGCCGAGCCAGGCGATCTCGGGCGGCGTCAGGCGGTAGTTGGTCGGCACCCACGCGGCGCCGGCCTTGAACACGGCCCAGCACGTCTCGAACATCTGGTTCGAGTTGCGCGACTGCACCAGCACGCGGTCGCCCTTGGCCACGCCCAAGCCCCGCAAGGCCGCCGCCAGCGCGTTGACGCGCTGGTCGATCTCGCGCCAGGTCCAGGTCCGGTCGCGCCAGACCAGGCCCGGCCGGTCGGGCAGCCGCCGTGCCATGTCCGACAGCAGCCGGCCGAGATTCATCACGTCGCCCATGGCGGTCCCCGAGTACGCGACGCGCCCCGGCGGCCCTAGCGCAGCGGCTCCAGGATGCTCACGTAGTTCGCCACGGCGGCGCCGCCCATGTTGAAGATGCCGGCCAGCTTCGGGTTGCGCAGCTGCATGCCGCCGGCCGTGCCGGTCAGCTGCATCGACGCCAGCACGTGCATCGACACGCCGGTCGCGCCGATCGGATGGCCCTTGGATTTCAGGCCGCCCGACGGGTTGACCGGCAGCTTGCCGTCCTTCTCGGTCCAGCCCTCCAGGATCGCGCGCGCGCCCTGGCCCTCGGGCGCGAGGCCCATGGCCTCGTACTCGATCAGCTCGGCCAGGGTGAAGCAGTCATGCGTCTCGACCAGGCTGAGGTCGAGAAGGTCGATGCCCGCCGTCTCGAGCGCGCGCTTCCAGGCGACGGCCGGGCCCTCGAACCGGACGATGTCGCGCTTGCTCATCGGCAGGTAGTCGTTGACCTGCTCGTTGGCGCGGAACACGACGGCCTTCTTCATGCCGAGCGCGGTGTCGACGTCGGCCAGCACCAGCGCCGCCGCGCCGTCGGACACCAGCGAGCAGTCCGTGCGCTTGAGCGGCCCGGCGACGATCGGGTTCTTCTCCGACACGTTGCGGCAGAACTCGTAGCCCAGATCCTTCTGCATCTGCGCCAGCGGGTTGTGCACGCCGTTCCTGTGGTTCTTGGCGGCAATGCGCGCCAGCGCGTCGGACTGGTCGCCGTAGCGCTGGAAATACTGCTGCGCGATGCGGCCGAACACGCCGGCGAAGCCGCCCTCGATGTCGCCTTCCTCTTTCTGGTACGCGGCCTTGATCAGGACGCCGCCGATCTCCGGCCCGCTCAGCTCGGTCATCTTCTCGACGCCGACGACCAGCACGATGCGCGCCCGGCGGGCGTCGATCGCGCCGATGCCCTGGCGCACGGCGGCAGAGCCGGTGGCGCAGGCGTTCTCGACCCGCGTCGCCGGCTTGTAGCGGAGCTTGTCGGAAACCTGCAGCACCAGGGACGAGGTGAATTCCTGGCGCACGAAGCCGCCGTTGAAATGACCGAGGAAGATCTCGTCGACGTCCTCGGGCCCGATGCCGGCATCGGCCATGGCGTCGGCTGCGACCTTGGCGATCATTCCCTCGACGTCGATGCCGTCCATCTTGCCGAACTTGCTGTGCGACCAGCCGACGATGCAGGCGGTCATGGGAGTCCTCCGGTCTCGCGGTGTCGGGATTGATGCAAACCTTAGCGGCTTGACGCCTGCACGGCAATCGACGCCAATGCGACGCATGACGGGGACGGGGGAGCAGCGCAGCCGGGTCGTCCTGGTCGCGGGCGGCGCCAGCGGCATCGGCCTCGCGGCCGCGCAGGCGCTTGCGCGCGACGGCGACACGGTGGTGCTCGCCGACCGCGACGGCGACCTCGCGCACCGCGCCGCAGCGGATATCGGCGGCCGGGCCGTCGCCGTTGCCTGCGATGTTACGGACGAGGCCGAGGTCGACGCGCTGATCGAGAAAGCCGTGGCCCGGGGCGGCCGCCTGGACGCGGCGGTGAACAGCGCCGGCATCGGCTTGCAGAAGCCGTTCCTCGAGACGACGGCGGCGGACTGGCGCCGCGTGCACGACGTCAACCTGTTCGGCGCCTTCCTCATCGGCCGCGCCGCCGCGCGGCGGATGGTGGCGCAGGGGCAGGGCGGGCGGATCGTGCAGATCGCGTCGATCAGCGGCAACCGCGGCAGCATGGGCCGTGCCGCCTACGGCGCGTCCAAGGCCGGTCTCATGAACCTGACGCAGGTGATGGCGGTCGAGCTCGCGCCGCACGGCATCACCGTCAACTGCGTCAACCCCGGCCCGGTCGACACGGCGCTCGCCCGCGCCGTGCACACCGAGGCGACACGCGCCGGCTGGCGCCGCGCCGTCCCGCTCGAGCGCTACGGCACGGTCGAGGAGATCGCCGCCGCGGTCCGCTTCCTGCTCTCGCCCGGCGCGTCCTACGTCACCGGCGTGACGCTCGACGTCGACGGCGGCTTCACGGCAGCGGGTCTGCGGCTGGAGGCGTGACGGCCCGCGGACGGCAGCGCTGCCGGAAGCGCCACGACAGCAGGACGAGCGCCACGATGCTGGCGAGCAGGATCGCGAGAAACAGGCCCGGCGCGCCGAGGCCGAGCGGGAAGGTGAGCAGCCAGGCGCCGGGGATCATCACGCCGAAATAGGCCGCGAAGTGCAGCGTGGTCGGGACCCAGGCGTCGCCGGTGCCGCGCACGGCCGACAGCATCACGCCCTGGCCGCCGTCGGCGATCATGAACCAGGCGGCCATGGCGATCATCGTCGCCGCCAGCGGCGCCAGCGCCGCGTCGGTCGTGAACAGGGCGGCGATCCCGGGCGCCAGCACGACGAAAGCGATCGACGCCAGCGCCATGACCGCCATGCAGACGCCGAGGCCGACCCAGCCGGCCATCGCCATCTCGGCGCGATCGCCGCGGCCGCGCGCATGGCCGACGCGCACTGCCGTGCCGACCCCGAGGCCCACCGCCGTCATGAACGCCAAGGCCGAGCAGTTGAGCGAGATCGACCAGGCGGCAAGCGGCAGGGTCCCCAGCCACCCCGCGAAGATGCTCATCGAGCCGAAGGCCGCGGCCTCGAGCCCGTAGCTCACGCCCGAGGCATAGCCGATGCCGCGCGCCGCGGCGCCGTCGCGCCAGGGCCGGCGCGGCCGCTCGCGCACGGCGAAGCGCGCGTGGTCGGCCATCAGCAGCGCATAGGCGATCATGCAAGCCGCCATGGCCGTGCGCGTCAGCGCCATGGCCACGGCCGAGCCTTCGGCGCCCATCGCCGGCATGCCCCAATGGCCCAGCACGAACAGCCAGTTGAGGAACGCGTTCAACAGGTTGGCGAACAGGATCGCCACCATGCCCGGCTCCGGCCGCTTGATCGCCTCGAGGAAGAACGTGGTGGTGACGTAGAGCGCCGTGCCGGGCAGCGACCAGCCCAGGATCGCCAGCACCCGCCCGCCGCCCGCGGCGATGTCCGGCGCCTGGCCGGTCAAGAGGAACAGCTTCTCGCCGAACTGGCAGAGCACCGCGCCGACGAGGCCGACAATCAGCGCATAGACGAGCGAGCGCCGCCAGACCTGGCCGCATTCGCGGTCCCTGCCCGCGCCGAGCGCGTGCGCCGTCTCCACCATCGTGCCGACCATCAGCCCGACCGTGGTGATGATCAGCGTGCCGATGGCGACGCCGGCGATCGCCATGTAGGCGACCTGCTCGGGGCCGACGCGACCGAGGAAGGCGACACCGACCACGGTCATGGTCATCACGCCCGTACGCGAGACGATGACCGGCACGGCCAGGCGCAGCAGTTCCTTCACGTGCTGGGAGATCGGCATCGACATGGCCGCGCCCCCGTACAGGGTTTGGACGCGGCCGTCCAGTCGCCCTATGGCACGGCTGCCAGCACCGTGCTCGCGGTCACGATCTCCGCATACTCGCCCGCGAGGTTGGCGAGCGACAGCGCGTGCACCTCGTCGGCGCTGCGCAACACGCCGTTCCAGTCCCGGCGCGCGAAGGTGAAGCAGCCGTCGGCGACGAGGCAGGCCCTGAAGCCGAGGCAGGCGGCCATGCGCACGGTCGTCTCGACCGAGTTGTTGGTGATCGCGCCGCAGACGACCAGCGTGTCCGAGCCCGCCGCGCGCAGAAGCTGCTCGAGCCCGGTGCCGACGAAGGCGCTGGTCGTCTGCTTGGGCACGACCGTCTCGCCCGGAAGCGGACGCACCGCCGGCTTGAAGTCGTTGCCGGGCCGGCCCGGGCGATAGGCGGAATTGGGCTCGCGCGAGTCGTGGCGCACATGGACGAGCGGCCGGGCGGCGCGCCGCCAGGCTGCCAGCAGGGCCGCGATCGCTGCCTCGGCCCCGGGATTGTTGCGCGGTCCGTCCTTGGCCCAATAGGGCGCGTCGATCGCCTGCTGAACGTCGATGACGATGAGCGTCGCGTTGGCCGGCAGCGCGATCAAAGCGTTTCCAGGAACCGGGCGGGCTGGCCGATCGGATCGTTGATCAGCTCGTCGTCGCGCATGACGATGTTGCCGCGCAGGATCGTCGCCATCGGCCAGCCCTTGACCTTCATGCCGGCGAACGGCGTCCAGCCGCAGCGGCTGGCCGTATCCGCGTCGGTGATCTCGCGCGCGGCCTTAAGGTCCACGATCGTCAGGTCGGCGTCGTAGCCCAGCGCGATGCGGCCCTTGCCGGCGATGCCGTAGATGCGCGCCGGTCCGGCGGAGGTCAGGTCGATGACGCGCTCGAGCGTCAGCCGCCCCGCGGCGCAGTGGTCGAGCAGGAGCGGCAGCAGCGTCTGCACGCCGGGCATTCCCGAGGGGCTCTTGGGATATTCCTGCGCCTTCTCCTCCTCGGTGTGCGGCGCATGGTCCGAGCCGATCACGTCGACCACGCCGTCGCTGATCGCCTGCCACAGCGCCGCGCGGTGGCGCTCGTCCCGAATCGGCGGGTTCATCTGCGCCTTGGTGCCCAGGCGCTCGTAGCAGTCCGGCCCGCACAGCGTCAGGTGCTGCGGCGTGACCTCGACCGTCGCGACCTCCTTGTGCTCGGACAGAAGCGCCATCTCCTCCGCGGTCGTCACGTGCAGCACGTGCACGCGCCGCCGCGTCTTCTCCGCCAGCGCCATCAGCCGCTGCGTGGCGATCAGCGCGCTCTCGGCGTCGCGCCATTCCGGATGCGCGCGCGGGTGCCTGGCGTTCTCCGCGATCGCCTTGCGCTCCTTCAGCCGCGGCTCGTCCTCGGCGTGGACGGCGACGCGGCGAAAGCCCGAGACCAGCACGCGCTCCAGCGTCGCGTCGTCCTCGACCAGCAGCCCGCCGGTGGACGAGCCCATGAAGATCTTCACGCCGCAGCAACCCGGCAGCAGCTCCAGGTCGGCGAGGGTGTCGACGTTGCTGGCGCTGGCGCCGACGAAGAAGGCGTGGTCGCACCAGGCCCGGCCGCCGGCCCGGTTCAGCTTGTCCTTGAGCGCGGCCTCGGTCAGCGTCGGCGGCTTGGTGTTCGGCATCTCGAAGATGCAGGTGACGCCGCCCAGCACGGCGCCCGCCGTGCCGGTGTTGAGATCCTCCTTGTGCTCGTTGCCCGGCTCGCGGAAATGCACCTGCGTGTCGATGACGCCGGGCAGCACGTGCAGGCCGCCTGCGTCGATGCGCTCGGCGGCCTTGGCGTTCTTCAATTCGCCCAACGCGGCGATGCGCCCGCCGCGCACGCCGACATCGGCCCGCACGAGTCCGCTCGGCGTGGCCGCGGTGCCGCCTGCGACGACCAGGTCGAAGCTGTCGTTCAATCGTCCCCCCAAAGGGCCGGTCTCGGGGCGCGGCGATGGTTGCCCCCGCCCGATGCCCCTCTTATATAGCTTTCTTATAGCAGCGAAGGCAGAGCACGGTCATGGCCCAAACATCGGCATTCCCCAAACCGCAAAGCGGCCTGGTCGTCCCCCGGTTCGGCGGCATCGCCACCTTCATGCGACTGCCGCTGCTCGACGATCCTGCCGGCCTCGACATCGCGCTGCTCGGCGTGCCCTGGGACGGCGGCACCACCAACCGCGCCGGGGCGCGGCACGGGCCGCGCGCGCTGCGCGATGCCTCGTGCCTGATGCGCTACGTGCACCACGTCAGCCGGATCAGCCCCTACGACATCGCGCGCATCGGCGACGTCGGCGACAGCTCGGTCAATCCGATCGACCTGATGGATACGCTGAAGCGCGTCCAGAAGTTCGTCGCCAGGGTGCATGCGGCCGGCGCCATCCCGCTCACCGCCGGCGGCGACCACCTGATCAGCCTGCCGATCATGCGCGCCGTCGCCAAGGACCGGCCGGTCGGCATGGTGCATTTCGACGCCCATACCGATACCTGGGACCGCTACTTCGGCGAGTGCAAGTACACGCACGGCACGCCGTTCCGTCGCGCGATCGAGGAAGGATTGCTCGACCCCAAGCGCACGATCCAGATCGGCATCCGCGGCTCGCTCTACGGCGAGGCCGACAACGACTGGGGCGAGCAGCAGGGCATCCGCATCGTCACGATCGAGGAGTTCTACAAGCTCGGCGTCGACAAGGTGATCAAGGAGGCGCGTCGCGTGGTCGGCGACGGGCCGACCTATGTCAGCTTCGACGTCGACGGGCTCGATCCCGTCTACGCGCCCGGCACCGGCACGCCGGAGATCGGCGGCTACTCGACGCACGAGGCGCAGGCCATGATCCGCGGCCTGCAGGGGCTCGACCTCGTCGGCGCCGACGTGGTCGAGGTGGCGCCGCCCTTCGATCCCTCGGGCAACACCGCCGTGGTGGGCGCCACGATGATGTTCGAGATCCTATGCATCCTGGCCGATGCCGTGGCGCGGCGGCGCGAAGGCAACATGAAGCCGAACGGCAAAGGGAACGGCAAGTCCAACGGCAAGCGCAAGCGCTGACCGGCGATGGCGGTCGGCGCCGAGCGCGATCTCTACGCGCCGGTCAAGGCGTTCCTCGAGGCGCAGGGCTACGACGTCAAGGCCGAGGTCAAGGGCTGCGACGTCGTCGCCGTCCGCCCCGGCGAGCCGCCGGTGATCGTCGAGCTCAAGCGCCGGTTCAACCTCGATCTGCTGCTGCAGGGCGTCGACCGCATGGGCTTGTCCGACCGCGTCTACCTCGCGGTCGACGGCTCCAGCGCGCGCGGCCACTGGCACAAGCGCCCGGACGGCCGCGCGGCGCGCAAGCTCTGCCGCCTCATCGGCCTGGGCCTCCTGCTGGTGTTCGCCGACCGGCCGCACCGCGCCCGCGTCGAGGTCGTGCTCGACCCCGTGCCCTACCGCCCGCGCACCAACAAGCGCCGCGCCGGCCGCCTGTTGGGCGAGCATGCACGGCGCGCGGGCGATCACAACGTCGGCGGCTCGACGCGGGTGAAGATCGTGACGGCCTACCGGCAAGAGGCGCTGCGCTGCTGCCAGCTCCTGCTGCGCGACGGCAATTCGAGCCCGCGCGCGCTCAAGGCCTCCGGCCATGCGCCGAACGCCGCCAAGATCCTGCGGCACGACTACTACGGCTGGTTCGAGCGCATCGAGCGCGGCGTCTACGGCCTGTCCGAGACCGGCCGCAGGGCGCTCGAGACCTACGCACATGCGCTGGATCCCGCGATCACCGAGAGAGCACCGAAGCCGCAACAGAGGAACGCATGTCCGACCCAAACCGCCTGAACGCCGCCCTGTCGCTGCGCTTCGGCGATGCCGCGCCGGTCGATCCGTCGACCCCCGGCCTCGACGCGCTGACGCGCATCGCCGAGCACCGCTCGCACCGCAAGTTCGCCGACCGGCCGGTCGATCCCGCGCTCCTGCGCGCCATCTCCGCCGTGGCGTTGTCGGCGCCGAGCAAGAGCGACCTGCAGCAGCGCGACATCGTGATCGTAGAAGACCCGGAGCTGCGCAAGAAGATCGACGCGCTGATGCCGGGCATGGACTGGCTGCCGGCGGCGCCGGCGCTGCTCGTCGTCTGCGGCAACAACCGCCGCCAGCGGCAATGGCACCAGTGGCGCGGCAAGCCGTTTCCGAACGACCATCTCGACCAGTTCTTCAACGCGGCGACCGACGCCGCCATCGTGCTCGGCTGGCTGGTGCAGGCGGCGAGCGCCGTCGGGCTCGGCTGTTGCCCGCTCAGCGTGATCCGCAACCGGGCGCGGGAGGCGAGCGACCTGCTCGGCCTGCCCGATCTCGTCTTCCCCTATGCCGGCCTGGCGATCGGCTGGCCCGCCGGGCCGGGCTACATCAGCCCGCGCCTGCCGCTGGCCACGACCGTCCATGTGGACCGCTTTCGCGACGACGACGTCCGTGCCCAGATCGACGGCTACGACCGGCGGCGCGCCGCGATCCATAGCTCCGGCAAGCAGCGCCTGGTCGAGACATACGGCAAGGCCGACTTCTACGGCTGGTCCGAGGACAAGGCGCGACAATACGCCGTGCCCGAGCGCGCCGATTTCGGCGCTTTCATCCGGCGGAAGGGCTTCGACCTGCGCTAACCCGCCGCCAGCTCGACCGGAAACCGCGTCGCCACCATGCTCGGCCGCGCGTCGACCGCGTCCCACCAGCGCTTGAGCGCGCCGTGCCGCGCCAGCATGGCGGCGCCTTCGGGCGTGCGGCGGAAATAGGCGAAGACCGGCGCGGCGTGCAGGTCGGCCAGCGTCGCGGCCGGCCCGGCGAGCCACGGCCCGTCGCCCATCAGCGCCGCCACCGCGCGACAGCAGGTCTCGGCGCGCGCGAGCGCCGCGGCGATGCGCGCCTCGTCGGGATCGCGGCCGTGGACCTCGCGCGCGCGCAGGCGCTCGATCATCACGTCCCAGACCATGGTGCGATAGGCATAGCTGTCGAGGATGCTGATGATCTGGTTGACGCGGGCGCGCGCCTTCGGCTCGGCGGGCTGCAGGGCGGGCCCATGAAAGGCCTCGTCGACGTAGCGCGCGATCGCGCCGCTCTCGTACAGCCGGAAGCCGTCGTGCTCGAAGGCCGGCATCCTGCCGAAAGGGTGACGCTCGAGATACGCCGCCGGCGGCCCGCCCGGCGCGAATACGTCGACCTCGTCCAGGTCGTAGGCCACGCCCTTTTCCTCCAGCGCCAGCCGCGCGACGCGGACATAGACGCTGCGGCGGACGCCGAAAACGGTCGGTCTTCCCATGGATTTTCCTCCGCCAAACCCCGCTTGCCGGGCCGGCCCTTCCGCCTATACTCCCGGCCTTCCTTTATCCGGAGCATCTCCATGAGCGCAAAGGTGAAGATCGCCGCCCCGAAAAGCGGGCCGAAGAAGGGCGACGTCAAGAAGGTCGTGCTGGCCTATTCCGGCGGCCTCGACACCTCGGTGATCCTGAAATGGCTGCAGGCGACCTACGAATGCGAGGTCGTCACCTTCACCGCCGACCTGGGCCAGGGCGAGGAGCTCGAGCCCGCGCGCAAGAAGGCCGAGATGTTCGGCATCAAGCAGATATTCATGGACGACCTGCGCGAGGAGTTCGTGCGCGACTTCGTGTTCCCGATGTTCCGCGCCAACGCGCTGTACGAGGGCCAGTACCTGCTTGGCACCTCGATCGCGCGGCCGCTGATCGCCAAGCGCCAGATCGAGATCGCCGGGCAGGTCGGTGCCGACGCGGTCGCGCACGGCGCCACCGGCAAGGGCAACGACCAGGTCCGCTTCGAGCTGACCTACTACGCGCTCAGGCCCGACATCAAGGTGATCGCGCCGTGGCGCGAATGGGAGCTCGACTCGCGCACCAAGCTGATCGACTTCGCCGAGAAGCACCAGATCCCGATCGCCAAGGACAAGCGCGGCGAGGCGCCGTTCTCGGTCGACGCCAACCTGCTGCACTCCTCGAGCGAGGGCAAGGCGCTCGAGGACCCCTGGCACGAGCCGGACGAGTTCGTCTACCAGCGCACCATTTCGCCCGAGGCGGCGCCGGACAAGGCGACCTATGTCGAGATCGAGTTCGAGCGCGGCGATCCCGTGGCGATCGACGGCAAGCGCCTGTCCCCGGCGGCGCTGCTGACGCGACTCAACGAGCTGGGCAAGGCCAACGGCATCGGCCGCCTCGACCTGGTCGAGAACCGCTTCGTCGGCATGAAGAGCCGCGGCGTCTACGAGACCCCGGGCGGCACGATCTGGCACGCCGCGCATCGCGGCATCGAGAGCATCACCCTCGACCGCGGCGCCGCGCATCTCAAGGACGAGATCATGCCGCGCTACGCCGAGCTCGTGTATTACGGCTTCTGGTTCGCGCCGGAGCGCGAGATGCTGCAGGCGCTGATCGACAAGAGCCAGGAGAACGTCTCCGGCACCGTGCGCGTGAAGCTCTACAAGGGCAACGTCACGGTGGTCGGCCGCAAGTCGCCGCGCTCGCTCTACAGCCTCAAGGTCGTGACCTTCGAGGAAGACCAGGGCGCCTACGACCAGCGCGACGCCGAGGGCTTCATCAAGCTGAACGCGCTGCGCCTGCGGTTGGGGAAGATGCGCGGGAAATGAGGTCGAAAAAAAGATGAACCGCAGAGGCACGGAGACACAGAGATAGGAAGAAGAGAGGATTCTCTGGCGGCCCAAGGCTGCCTTGAACTCCTTTCTTTCTTCCTTCACGTCTTCGTGCCTTCGGGGTTCATCTTCAGAATTCACCACGAAGGCACGAAGACACGAAGGTAAGAGGAAGGAAGCTTCTTCTCTCTTCCTCTTACCTTCGTGTCTCCGTGCCTCTGTGGTGAATCTTCTTGCTCAACCCGCAAAGCGCGGCTCGCGCAGGCCTTTGACCCCCGGCACCCGCAGCGCGAAGACGCCGCCGTCCGGGTCGGAGAGGGTCGAGGTCGGCCGACGCAGCGTGGTAACGTAGATCGTATCGAACTCGAGCCCGCCGAAGGCGGGCATGGTCGGCCAGGCGACCGGCAGCTTCACGGTCATGTCCAGCTTGCCCGCCGGCGTGAAGCGCATCAGCGAGGCGCTGTCGATCGCCGCCATCCAGTAGCAGCCGGAGGCGTCGATCGCCGCGCCGTCGGGCCTTCCCTGCATGTCGTGGGTGTCGACGAAGACGCGCGTGTTGCTCAAGCGCCCATCGGCCGGGTCGTGGTCGCTGACGAACACGCTGCGCACCGTTCGGTGCGTCTCGGCGTGGTACATCCTCCCGTTGTCCGGGCTGAAGGCGATGCCGTTCGAGATGATGCGGCCGGGGATCTTCCTCTCGATGCGGCGATCGGGCGTGAAGCGATAGATGGCCGAGCTCGCGCGCATCGGCTCGATCGGGTCCTTCATGCTGCCGACCCAGAAATTGCCGGCGCGGTCGCACTTGCCGTCGTTGAGCCGCGTGTCGGGGATGTCGGCCTCGGGATCGACCAGCGGCTCGATCGCGCCTGTGTCCGGGTCGAAAAAATGCAGGCCCGTGCTCATCGCCAGCAGCACGCCGCCTTGCCGGCGCAGCGCGAACGAGCCGAGCGGCGCTGGCAGGGGCCACGAGCGGCTGGCGCAAGTGGCCGGGTCGTAGCGGTTGAGCCGGCAGCGATAGATGTCGGCCCAGAAGAGCGCCTGCTCGCGCTCGCACCAGACCGGGCACTCGGCGACCAGCGCCTTGGCGTCGACGACGCAGTCGACCGGCGGGGAAAGGACGCTCACGCCTTGGCCTGGAACGCCTCGAGCCAGGCAATGCGGCGGTCGACCTGTTCGATGTCGAGGCCGAGCCACTCCGTAAGATGGCCGTCGTCGCGCTCCCACCCGTCGCCGGCGACGTGCTGGCGCAGGTCCAGCAGGCGCGCGCGCTCCTGGCGGAAGATGTCGGCCATGAGCTCGACCTGGTCGCGACGATCCGCCGCCGGCAGCAGGTCGAGGAAGCGCATCTTCAACGCCAGGGTCAGCTTGCCGACGTCGCTGCCGGGCGAACGGACATGGGCCCGCATCAGCTCGCGGAACGCCGCGCGGCCGGCATCGGTGACGCGCAGCAGCGGATTGTCCTCCATGCCCTTGCCGTCGACCGCCTCGACCAGGCCTTCCAGCCGCAACAGCTCGATCGAGGTGCCGAGCAGCTCGAGCGAGGGGCCTACCATGCGGCTGGTGAAGTGGCGCACCTCGCCCGCCAGCTCGGCATAGCGCCGCTCGCCCAGCATCAGCCGGCCCAGCGCGCACAGCCGCACCGCTTCGATCGGGATCAGACTGTTGTCGCGATACATCGGCACGCGAACCTATCCTGGATCAGCAGGCAAGCACGCCCGGCAGAGCATCAGCTCGAGATGCTACCCTATTTGCGAACGATTCGCAACAACCAATCGCCTAGTCGGCGGCCGCCACGCGGGCGCCGACATCGAGCGCGCGCCACACGCCAACCAGCGCCTTCGCCAGGTGTTCCATGTCCGCGTCGCTGTGCAACGGCGTCGGCGTGAAGCGCAGCCGCTCGGTGCCGCGCGGAACGGTCGGGTAGTTGATCGGCTGCACGTAGATCGCGTGCTCCTCGAGCAGCTTGTCGCTGACCGCCTTGCACAGCGCGGCGTCGCCGACCAGCACCGGCACGATGTGGCTGGCGGACGGCATGACCGGCAGGCCGGCCTCGGTGAGGCGCGACTTCAGCGCGGCGGCGCGTTCCTGGTGCCGCGCGCGCAGCGCGCGGCCCTCCTCGCCCCGCAACACGCGGATGGCGGCGCAGGCGCCGGCCGCGATCGCCGGCGGCAGCGACGTCGTGAAGATGAAGCCGCTGGCGTTGCTGCGCACGAAGTCGATCAGCGCCGTCGAGCCGGCGATATAGC
>JAKLKW010000230.1 GCA_023150455.1 Alphaproteobacteria bacterium
CATCGACGACGCCAGCGACCGCGGCCGCGCGTGGCCGCGCGATGCCGTGCTGCCGCCGATCGCGGAGCCGTCGCCCGCCGCGCCGCCCAACGTGGCGCCACGGCGGCGCGAGGCGCCGGCCATGCCGGCTTCGCGCTGGCCGGGCACGCTCACCCCGCCGCCGATCGGCGACACCGCCGCGGCGTCCCCGCCCGCGCGGACCGCGCCCGACCGCGACGAGCCTGCGCCAGAGGATCACGAGCCCGCGGAGGACCCGGTGCGCGCCCGCACGGCCGCGCTCACCCCGCGCCTGCCGTCGAGCGCCGATGCGGGCGTCGGCGCTTCGGCCTTGGCATCGAAGCTGCCGGCCGTCACGATGCCGCTCGACGCCGCCGGCACGCTGCCGAGCGTCACCGTGAAAATACCGCGTCCGAGCGAGGAGGCGCCGCAATGAACCGGCCTGTCGCCCCAGACAGCGTGTGCCCCGGCCGCGCGCGCCGCCCCGGGCGATCGAGCGCACCGTCATGACGATGGGCGGCGCTTCCGCCGGCGACGTGCCGATCGGCGGCGTCGCCGGTCCGGCGGAACCGGCCGCGAAGGAGACGCGCGACTGGAGCGTGCCGCCGGGCGCGACCTCGGGCGACGATCCGCTCGCCTTCTGCCTCGTCGTCGTGGCGCGGCTGCTCGAGCGCCCGAGCTCGGCGCAGGCGCTGACCGGCGGCCTGCCGCTGGCCGACGGCAAGCTCACGCCCGAATTGTTCGTGCGCGCCGCCGAGCGCGCCGGGCTTTCCGCCCGCCTGGTGCGCCTGCCGCTCGAGCAGATCTCGCCGCTGTCGCTGCCCTGCGTGCTGCTGCTGCGCGGGCGGCGCGCCTGCGTGCTGACCGGCCTGCCGGGCGCGGGCGAGGCCGAGGTGCTGATGCCCGAGGACGCCGGCCAGCCCCGGCGCATGTCGCGCGCGACGCTGGACGGCCTGTACCAGGGCTATGCGCTGTTCGCGCGCGCCGAATACCGGCTGGACGACCGCGCTCGCGCCGCCTCCGCCGCGGCGCCCGAGGGCAACTGGTTCTGGAGCGTCGTCAGCCAGTACCGCAAGCTCTACGGCGAGGTGATCGCCGCGGCGGTGCTGGTCAACCTGCTGGCGCTGGCCGCGCCGATCTTCACGATGAACGTCTACGACCGCGTGGTGCCGAACCAGGCGACGCAGACGCTGTGGGTGCTGGCGATCGGCGTGATGATCGCGTTCGGCTTCGAGTTCCTGCTGCGCATGCTGCGCGGCTATTTCATCGACACGGCCGGACGCGGCGCCGACCTGCAGCTGTCGTCGCGCCTGTTCGAGCACGTGCTGGCCATGCGCATGGCGGCGCGCCCCGCCTCGGCCGGCGCGCTCGCCAGCAACCTGCGCGACTTCGAGCACCTGCGCGAGTTCTTCACCTCGGCCTCGCTGGTCGCCGTCATCGACCTGCCCTTCGTGCTGCTCTACATCCTGATCGTGTTCATCATCGGCGGCGTGATCGGCCTGATCCCGCTGATGGCGATCCCGGCCGTGCTGGGCGTCGGCTTCATGCTGCAGGCGCCGCTGCGCCAGGTCGTCAGGCAGAGCTTCGAGGAGCAGACGCAGAAGCACGCCGTGCTGGTCGAGGCGATCAGCGGCATCGAGACGATCAAGGCGACGAACGCCGAGTCGCGGCTGCAGCGCACCTGGGAAGGCTATGTCGACGCCACGTCGCGCACGACGACCCGCTCGCACGGCCTGTCGCTGCTCGCCGTCACCTTCGCGCAGATGGCGGCCAACCTGGTGAACGTGCTGGTGGTGATCGCCGGCGTCTACCTGATCTCGGGCGGGCACCTGACGGTCGGCGGCCTGGTCGCCTGCACCATCCTGTCCGGCCGCGCGATGGCGCCCTTGGGCCAGGTCGCCTCGCTCCTGGTGCGCTTCCACCAGACGCTCAACTCGCTGCGCGCGCTCGACAAGCTGATGCAGCTTCCCGTCGATCGGCCGGCCGGCCGCTCCTACCTGTCGCGCCCGCGCCCGGCCGGCGCGATCGAGTTCCGCAACGTCACCTTCGCCTATCCCGGCCAGCGCGTGCCCGCGCTGCAGGGCGTCACCTTCCGCATCCAGCCGGGCGAGAAAGTCGGCCTGATCGGCCGCATCGGCTCGGGCAAGAGCACGATCGAGCGCCTGATCATGGGGCTCTACGAGCCGCAGGACGGCGCGGTGCTGATCGACGGGGTCGACGCGCGCCAGATCGACCCGGCCGAATTGCGCCGCTCGATCGGCTGCGTGCTGCAGGAGAACTTCCTGTTCTTCGGCTCGATCAAGGACAACATCGTGCTGGGCGCGTTCCACGTCGACGACGCGGCCATCCTGCGCGCCGCGCGCATCGCCGGCGTGGACGAGTTCACCAGCCGCCATCCGCAGGGGCTCGACATGCCGGTCGGCGAAGGCGGCCGCACGCTGTCGGGCGGGCAGCGCCAGTCGGTCGCGATCGCGCGCGCCATGCTGTTCGACCCGCCGATCCTTCTGCTGGACGAGCCGACGAGCTCGATGGACAATTCGACCGAGAACCGCTTCAAGGCGCGGCTGCAGGAGATCCTGCCCGGCCGCACGCTGGTCCTGGTGACGCATCGCGGATCGATGCTGACGCTGGTCGACCGGCTGATCGTGCTCGACGGCGGCCGCATCGTCGCCGACGGGCCCAAGGACGACGTGATGAACGCGCTCGCCCGCGGCCAGATCCAGGCGGCGCAGACGTGAACAGCCGGCATCGGGCGGCGGGACGCGCGCGACGGGAACCGCGATGGCGAATGCATTGACCGCTTGGATCGGCCGGTTGACGGGGCGCTCGGACGAAGCGCGCAACCGCCGCCGCGACGACGAGGCCGAGGGACCGATCGGCACCTTCGTCAGCCGTCTCAAGGGCGCGCGCGCCGCCGCCGGCGGATCCGTCGGCTACACGTGGCAGCCGCCCGGCCAAGGCGGCCGGGCCGACCGGCGCCGACCGCCCGCGCCCTTCGCCCCGCGGCCGGTGGAGGCGACCAACCCGGCCGGCGGCCAGATCCGGACCGGCGAAGCCGGCGGCGCCGAATGGAGCGTGCCGCGCGACGTCGGCGCGTCGGCCGATATTCCGGCCGACCGGCGCGGCCCCGCGCAGCCGGGCGCGGGCTCGGCCTTCGACCGCAGCTCCATCCCCGCCCCGATCGCGCGCGTGACCGAGCGGCTCGGCCGCGTGGTCGACCGGGGATCGGGCTGGGGCGGCGGCTTCACCCGCATCATCGACCGCCTCACCGGCATGGGGGCCAGCGCGCCGCCGCCGTCGAAGGAGGCGCAGGCCGCCACGGCGGCGCGAGGGCTGAGCTGGAAGGGTGCGCCGGTCGGCAGCGAATGGACCGAGGCCGAGCTGATCCAGGACGTCAAGGAGGCGAGCAAGCGCGAGACCTCGCGCCTGGCGCGCACGCTGCTGCGCTTCATGCTCGGCTTCTTCGCGGTGTTCCTGGTCTGGGCCGCGATCTTCCGCATCGACGAGGTGACGCGCGGCGAGGGCAAGGTGATCGCGTCGAGCCAGACCCAGGTGATCGCCAATCTCGAGGGCGGCATCGTCAACGCGGTCCTGGTGCGCGAGGGCGACGTGGTGGAGAAGGGCCAGCCCCTGATGCGGCTCAGCAACATGCAGGCCGTGGCACAGTTCGCCGACAACCGGGCGAAGTACCTGAGCCTCTTGGCGCAGGTGGCGCGGCTGACGGCCGAGATCAACGGCACGCCGGTCAACTTCCCGCCCGAGGTGGCGGCCGAGGCGCCGGAGGTGGTGCGCGCCGAGGCGGCGCTGATGACCGCCCGGCTCACGCAGTTCGAGACGCAGATGCAGATCCTGCGCGACCAGCGCGCGCAGCGCGCGCAGGAGCTGGCCGACCTGCGCAACAAGGCGACCAAGCTCGAGCAGCAGCTGAAGTTGGCGCAGGAGCAGCTCGCGATCCTCGAGCCGCTGGCGGCCGAGGGCCTGGCGCCGCGCGTCGACGTGATCCGCAGCCAGCGCGACCGCACCCAGTCCGAGACCGACCTCGAGTCCGCGAAGCTGCAGATCCCGCGGGCCGAGGCCGCGATGCGCGAGGCCGAGCGCAAGATCGAGGAGAAGCTGCAGACCTTCAAGGCCGAGGCGCAGAAGGAGCTGAACGAGCGCCGGACGCAGCTCGAGGGCGTCTCCGAGATGCAGCGCGCCGACCGCGACCGCGTCCGGCGCACCGAGATCGTCTCGCCGATGCGCGGCACGGTGAAGCAGATCATGGTCAAGACCATGGGCGGCGTGGTGAAGCCGGGCCAGGAGCTGGTCGAGGTGGTGCCGCTGGAGGACACGCTGCTGGTCGAGGTGAAGATCAGCCCGGCCGATGTCGGCTTCGTGCACGAGGGCCAGAAGGCGAGCGTGAAGGTGACCGCCTACGACTATTCGATCTACGGCGCGCTCGACGCCAAGGTCGAGAACGTCAGCGCCGATTCGATCGTCGACCCGCAGGACCGCGAGCAGAAACCGTACTTCCGCGTCCGCCTGCGCACGCAGAAATCCGCCTTCGGCACGGCCGCGAAGCCGCTGGCGATCCAGCCCGGCATGACCGTGACCGCCGACATCCTCACCGGCGACCGCACGGTGCTGACCTACCTGCTGAAGCCGTTCTTCAAGACGGTGTCGAGCGCGCTGGGAGAGCGGTAGTCGCGGGGGGATCGCCGTCGGACAAAGCCGCGGACGATCCGCTCTCTCCGTAGCGCACTCCCAGGCTGCCCGCGCCCGTCATGGCGGGGCTTGTCCCGGCCCCTGAGCCTTTATCGAAGGGCGCCGACCCAATTATTTGCGCGCGCGGCTTGGCGCCCGCGCTATGCTCGATCCACCATCCATCCGTGAAGAGCCCGGCATGTCTCCCAACGACACCGCGACGGCCGACCCGGTCGGCGCCTTCATCCCAGGCGGGCGGTTCCACGTCGCGGGCGCGAGCGACGGGCCGCTCAAGGGCCTGACCTTCGCCGCCAAGGACATCTTCGACGTCGCCGGGCGGGTGACGGGCTGCGGCAATCCGGACTGGGCGCGCACGCACCCTCCGGCGACGCGGAACGCGAGCTGCGTGCAGGCCCTGCTCGATGCCGGCGCCGAATTGATCGGCAAGACGATCACCGACGAGCTCGCCTTCAGCCTGATGGGCGAGAACTCGCATTACGGCACGCCGGTCAACGTCGCCGCGCCCGGCCGCGTGCCGGGCGGATCGTCCTGCGGCTCGGCGGCCGCGGTGGCGGCGAAGCGGTGCGACCTGGCGCTGGGCAGCGACACCGGCGGCTCGGTCCGGATCCCGGCCAATAACTGCGGTCTCTACGGCATCCGCACGACGCATGGCCGCATCGCGCTGGACGGCACGATGCCGCTGGCGCCGAGCTTCGACGTCTGCGGCTGGTTCACGCGCGACGCCCGGCTGCTGCGACGCGTGGGCACGGTGCTGCTGGGCGCAGCACCGGGCGCGGCGCCGGACTCGCCGCCCTCCGGCCTGCTGGTCGGCGTCGACGCCTTCGGCGAGTCCGATGCCGTCGTCGCGCCCGCCCTGGCCGCGGCGCTCGCAAGGGCCGAGGCGGCGATTGGGTCCCGCCGCGACGCGGCGGTGGCGCCGGGCGGGCTCGGCGCCTGGTACGAGGCGTTCCGCGTGCTGCAGGGCGCCGAGGTCTGGCGCGTGCACGGCGACTGGGTCACGCGGAACCAGCCGCGCTTCGGACCCGGCGTGGCCGACCGCTTCCGCTGGGTGGCGACGATCGACGCCGGTCAGGTCGCCGCGGCCGAGGACGTGCGGCGCGGCGTGCGCCGGCGCATGCACGAGCTGCTTCGCGACGGCGCCGTCTTGAGCATCCCGACCGCGCCGAGCATCGCGCCCCTGCGCGGCCTGCCGGCCGCGGACTCGGAACGGTTCCGCGTGCGAACGCTGATGCTGACCTGCATCGCGGGCCTCGCCGGCCTGCCGCAGGTCACGCTGCCGCTCGGGCGGATCGACGGCTGCCCGATCGGCCTGTCGCTGATCGCCGCGCCGGGACGCGACGAGATGCTGCTGGCGCTGGCGGAGCGGATAGGCTCCTGAGGCTCAGCTGTCGTAGGCGACCAGCGACGTGAACGGCACGTCGAGATGCTTGCGGCCGTCGAGGAAGGTGAGCTCGATGATGGTCGCCGCGGCGCGCACGTCGGCGCCGCGCTCGCGCAGCAGGTTGATGGCGGCGCGCAGCGTGCCGCCGGTCGCCAGCAGGTCGTCGAGCACCACCACGCGCTGCCCGGGAATGACGGCGTCCTCCTGGATCTCGCAGGTGTCGCTGCCGTATTCGAGCTTATAGGTGTGCCGCGCCACCGGGCCCGGCAGCTTGCCCTTCTTGCGCACCATCAGGAAGCCGCAGCCGAGCTTGAGCGCGAGCGGTGCCGCCACCAGGAAGCCGCGCGATTCGATGCCCGCGAGCATGTCCGGCTGATGCTGCTTCACCGCCGCGGTCAACAGCTCGACCGTCTCCTCCCAGGCCGCGGGATGACGCAGCAGGGTCGAGATGTCGTAGAAAAGAATGCCGGGCTTGGGAAAATCGGGGATCGACCGGATGTGGTCCTTGATGTGCATCGCGCGCCTTTGCGTGAAGGATGAAACCGAAGCGCCGGCATCCTAGGCGGCCGTCGATCCGGCCGCCAACCCAAATGTTCGGCGCGCGTGGCGGCTGTCCACGGACCGCGGCCACGGGACCAGGGC
>JAKLKW010000007.1 GCA_023150455.1 Alphaproteobacteria bacterium
GGTCGACATGTCGCCCACGGCCGCCTCGCGCCAATACCTCGCCGCGCGCGAGCAGGCGCTGCAGATCGCCGAGACCCAGCCGATGCAGGCGCTGTTGTCCTATCGCGCCATGCAGTCCGGCTCGTTCTATCCCCCGCCGGTGGCGCCGCCCGCCGCCGCGGCCGCGCCCGCCCAGGCCGCGCCGCCGTCCGCCGCCGGGCCGGCGCCGAGCGGCAGTCCCGAGACGCTGTTCAACCAGGCCTACAAGCTCGAGATGTCCGGGCGCTTCCGCGAGGCGGAGCAAACCTACGAGCAGATCGTCCTCAGCTACTCGTCGACCCAGACCGCCATGCTGGCGAACGAGCGGCTGAACGGGATCCGCCGCAACACGCGCGACCTGGGCGTGAAGATCGCCGAACGCGAACGCGAGCACCGCGTGGTCGCCGTCAACGAGCCGCGCACCCTGCCGCGGCACAGCCAGGGCGCGCAGGCCGGCTATGGCGGCGACGCCGGCGCCGGCGACGTCAAGGGCGGCATGGTGCCGAACCTGACGGGGCTCGCCGTGTGCTCGCAGTCGGGCCTGTACGAAAGCGATGCGCGCTGGTGCGGCCAGGTGCTGGCGGACGACGGCGTGCGGCTGTCGATCGAGGTGCGCGACATCATCCTGCCCGGGTTCGGCTCGATCGGCATCGGCTCGTCCAAGTGCACGGGCGGCCAGACGCTCAACTGGTTCTCCAAGGGATCGGTCGTGCGCGTGCCGCGCAGCTGCATGGAGCTGAAGGGGTAGCGATGCGGGAGGCCGGCGCGCCAGGACTTTGGTGCGCCCCGGCGAATCGGTCTATAAGGCGATCGACTTTGCGTGCGGCGACGGGGGTTGCCGCCTTCGTGGGGATAGAGGGCATGAACCGGCGGACAAGACGGACGATCGGTGTGGTCGGCTTGGCGGCTGGCGTGGGGCTCGGCGGGCTGGCGTTGCTCGGCGCCGCCGGCGCCTCGGCGCAGTCGCTGACCGTCAACGGCAGCGGATCGGGGGCGGCCGCCAGCGCGCAGTCGCTGGCGACCCAGGCGAAGGGCGCGGCCGCCGGCGCCGCGGCCGGCACCGGTGCCACGATGTACTTGAACCCCGGCGCCCCGGCATCGTCGATCGCCGGGTTTGCGGGCCTGGCGTCTGCCGACCAGAGCTACGCCCAGGCGATGGCGCTGACCTATGCGGCCTATGCCGCGCTCGGCGGCCGCAGCGACCGGCAGGCGGTGATCCAGCGCAAGGACGGCATGTACTACATCGGCCTCGACGGCGAGGGCGGCCGCTGGTTCGCCGCGGCCGACCAGGCCATGGCTTTCATGTTCAACAGCCTGGTGGCCAAGGACGGCAACCTCAAGACCGAGACCAAGCAGGCCGTGGCCTACAGCTGCGCCAGCGATCTTCTGTGCGCGGTGCTGGCGGTCGCGAAGGATCCCTATGTCACGATCGCGACCGTCGCGCGCGGCGGCACCGTCGACGTGACCATCACCGGCAAGGGCTTCTCGAACACCGGCGGCGCGCCGACCGTGGCGGCGAGCGACGGCATCCTCGTCAAGTCCGTCACCTTCGTCAGCAGCCAGACGCTGAGCGCCCGGTTCCAGGTGACCCAGGCCGCCGCGCTCGGCGAGAATTTCGTGGCCGTGTTCAACACCGGCACGGCCTTCCACAACGTCGGCGCCTACAAGCTGAACGTGATCGACGGCAAGGACAGCGGCCCCAACACGGAATGGGCCAGCAAGGCCGTGGCGGCGCCCCTCGCCCTGCCCGGCAGCGCCAGCGGCGCGATCGTGCGCCGCGGCGACGAGCAGTTCTTCAAGCTCGACGTCACGGCGGCCGGCACGCTGACCTTGAGCTCGAACGGTGGCGCCGACGTCAAGGCGACCCTCGAGGACGCCGCCGGCAAGGTGCTGGCGACCGACGACGACGCCGGCACGGGCTACGGATTCAAGCTTTCCGGCACGATCGCGCCCGGCACCTACTACCTGCGCGTCGGCCATTGCTGCGGCGGCATCGGCACGTATCAGCTCGACGCCGCGTTCGCCGTCCAGTCGGCCAGCAAGTAGCATCTCGCGGAACGCCAAGCAGGCCAAGTCTCGCGCGGCGCTATGGTGGCTCATAGCCGAGAAGCCGCAAAGCCGACACGAAGGCCATGCGCGATTGGACGTGTGACGCCGTCCGTTTGCGGCGATCACCGCGCCGCCAGTCGGTACGACCGACAGCGGTGATCGACAACTTGACGGCGCGCGGGGCGGAGAGATCGATGGCCCCTTATCCGGACGCCTGCTGGCGGGCATCTGCGCGCGCACCACGCGGCGGCGGCTTGCGCGCCACGCCGCCTGCCCGCGCGATCCTCGCATCAAGCGCGAAGAGCCGAAGTCCGTGACAAGACGACGGAGATTCCGTCAGTTCCGCGCTCGGACTCGTTCCATGCCGACGAGATCGGCGATGGGGCCGTAAAGGGCCGGACGCCGCTGCTCCATCAGGGGATAGCGTCGCTTGACCTCGTCGATGAAGTCGACGTCGATTTCGGCGGACGTGACCGTTTCCGTGTCCGAGGCGGTAGAAACGATCGTGCCCCACGGGTCCACGATCATCGACCGGCCTACGAAGCCGATGCCCGAACGAGGTTCGGTACCGACCTGCCCGGAAGCGGCAACAAACACCTGGTTCTCGCAAGCACGCGCGCGCAGGAAGAACTCCCAGTGATCGAACCGCGGCGACAGGAACGCCGAGGCACAAACGATGACCTCCGCCCCTTGCAGTGCCAGCACGCGGTAAATCTCCGGGAAGCGCAGGTCGGAGCACACGGATACGCCGATGCGGCCGATCGCCGTGTCGAAGACGGGCAGCGAATCCCCCGCCCGCACCTTGGCCGACTCCTGCATGCCCGGCTTGATGTCGGGCCGGTTCGGTGCGTCGAACAGATGCGTCTTTCGATAGAGGCCGACGATCCCGCCATCGGGCCCGATGAGCGGTGCGGTGTTGTGATAGACCCCCTGACCGGCATCCTCATAGATCGACCCTACGATGTGAAGACCGTATTGCCGCGCAATTCGGCCAAGCCGGTCGGTCGTCGGCCCGGGGATCGGTTCTGCGATCTCCTTGTAGGCGGACGGCGTGGAATAGCCCAGTCCGGTCCAGACCTCGGGCAGGACGACCAGCGCGGCACCGCGTCCCGCGGCTTCCTCGATTAGACGCACGGCGGTGCGGACGGTTGCCTCCTTCTCCCCGTCCACGGCAGTGAATTGAACGCAGGCGATATTGAGCATTCTGGCCATGCAGGCAAACTCCATTTCCCGCCCTGGTCGGCGACGTCAGGACTTCTCCGCAAGACGTCTCGATCTGCGCTATTCGGCGGCCGATCGCGACCCATATGCCGCCATCGAATATTCCGGCGACAACAGGCCATCGGCGATGTCGTCGTCGATATCCGCACGCGCGCGCATCTCGGGTCGACCGTAGCCGCCGCCGCCGCCGAGCAGCATCTCGACTATGTCGCCCTTGCGGACGGCATTGGCGGACTTGGATCTCAGCTCGATCACCTTGCCGTCGCGTACCACGCGGCAATGCGCGGTGACTCCCGCGGTCCCGCCAAACAATCCCTCTGCCGGATACTTGAAATGGTCGGAATAGAGCGAGAAGACGACGCCGTCCGCGAGGATCTCATACCGGCGATAGAATCCGGCACCGCCGCGAAACCTGCCGTGACCGAAGGAATCGGGCGCGAGTTGATAGCTGTGAATGCGGAAAAAGTCGTAAGTCGCATCAAGCGCCTCGACCGGCGTGTTGGCGCAGTTTGACAGCGCATTGTCCACCGCGTCGCAGCCGTCGCGCTGGGCCGAACCGCCGAAACCGCCGCCCATCGGCTCGAGATGCACCGCATATCCCCTGTCGTCGAAATGCGCGAGGCAGGCGACTGTCGTGGTATTGAATCCCATGGCCGTCACCTTTGCCGGGACCGCGCTGGCCAGTGCCTTGAGCACCGCGTCGTAGGCGCGATAGGCCGAAAGCATGCGTGCCCGCACCGGCGCGGGCGCGCGCGGATTGACGATGGTACCCAGCGGCGCCGTCACCGTGATCGGGCGCTTGAGCCCTTCGTTGAAAGGGATGTCGGCGCTGGTCATGACGCCCTTCACGGCGGACAAGGCAGCCGAGACCGTCGAGGAGAACGGACAGTTGATGTTCCGTCGTACCTGCGGCGAACTGCCGGAGAAGTCGACGTGCACCGACTCGCCCTTGAACGCGACCCGCACTTTGATCGACAGCGGCGAATCGTTGATTCCGTCGTCATCCATAAGCGCTTCGCCGACATACTCGCCATCGGGCACCGTCGCAAAGGCGGCACGCACCCGCCGTTCGGAATAGTCCATGAGCGCGGTCATGGCTTCCATGACGGTGTCCGTACCATACTTCGAGCAAAGCTGCTTTACACGCTCTGCACCCATGGCGTTGGCGGCAAACTGCGCGTTGAAGTCGCCGATCGTCTGGACGGGCACCCGGATATTGGATGTGATGAGGCGCTCAAGTGGACCACCGTTCCAGTCGCGATCCATGCTCCATCGCGACGGTGGGATGCGCAGCCCCTCCTGGTACACGTCGGTTGCCTCCGCCGTCAGCCCGGCGCTGCCGCCGCCAATATCGAGGTGGTGGGCGACGCTGGCGCTGAAGCCGACGATGCGCCCCTCGAAAAAGATGGGCGTGAAGATGAATACGTCCTGAAGATGTTGACCGCCCTGGAACGGGTCGTTGTTGATCAGGAAGTCGCCTTCGCGAAGCGTCTCCGCCGGGTGCAGCGCGAGGCACGGCTTGATCGTGGCGCCGATGGGCCCAAGCTGCATGGGAATCAATTCGGCCTGCGCGATCACGTTGCCATGCCGGTCGAGCAAGGCGGCTGAGCCGTCGCGCGCTTCACGCAGGATCGTCGAATAGGCCGAGCGGATGAGCTTGACGCCCATCTCCCGCGCTGCGGCCTGCAAGCTTTGGCTGATGACCGCATAGTCGATCGGGTCGAGCGCCATGATTACGTCCTCCGCATGACGATGTTGTCGGCGACATCCCGCGAGGCCCACCAGCCGACCGGTACGTAGGTGGTCGCCGTCGCGCCGCTGACAATCGTCGGGCCTGAAAGCGTTTCGCCGACCGGGAGCGCTTCGGCAGAATGGTGGCGGCAGTCGATCCACTTGCCGGATTCGTACAACGGATGGACGGTCTGCGCACCTCCTCCGTTGCGGCCAAGGGTCAGCGGCTTGATGTCGGGTGCCGGCGATGAAGCCCCCACACGCAACGAGACGATCTCGACTTTGCGATTGGCGCCGATCCCGTGGAAGAAAACCCTATAGTGCGCGGCCTCGAACGCATCCAACATCCGCTTGGCTGTCAGGCGTTCGATCTCTTCCGGTACGAAATCGACCGATACCTCGAATGCCTGGCCGACGAAGCGCATCTCCGCCGTGTACGTGTACGCAAGCGGGCCACGGAGGTTCATCGCGACGAAGTCCTCGGTCAATTCCGCTTGCAGCTTGCGGAAGATCGCGGCGCCGGCGGTGGGTCCGTCTTCCAGGGGCATCTTCCTGGTAACCGTCGCGTATCTCGTGAAATCCGCTATCAGCAGCCCATAGGCCGAAATCACCCCTGGGTTCGGCGGCACGACGATGGTGCGCGCGCCGAGTTCGGCCGCGATCGCGGCGGAGTGCAACGGCCCCGCGCCGCCGAACGGCAGCAGGACGTAGTCGCGCGGATCGCGGCCGCGCTCGGTCGAGACCAACTGGATCGCGCGCACGATATTCGCGTTCACGAGCTTTATCGCGCTTTCCGCCATCGCTTCGATGGGCATCGAGAATTTTCCGGCCAGCGCGGCGAAGGCCGAACGCGCCGCCTCGAGGCTGATCTTCATCTTGCCGCCCAGGAACGCCTCCGGTCGGACCGCGCCGACGATTACCTGCGCGTCCGTGATGGTCGGTTCCGTGCCGCCACGCTCATAGCAGGCGGGACCCGGGTCGGCGCCGGCGCTGCGCGGGCCCACGCGCAGCATTCCGCCGTCGTCGACCCAGACGATCGATCCGCCGCCACCGCCGACCGTGACGATATCGAGCACCGGTGTCTGGATGGGGAGGCCGTCGATCTCGGTTTCGTTGGCTATCGTCGGACGCCCGTCCTCGACCAGGCATACGTCGGTGCTGGTGCCTCCCATGTCGAAGGTGATCAGGTTCCCGTAGCCGGACCGCCCCGCCTGGCGGATCGCTCCGACGACGCCCGCGGCGGGGCCGGAGAACAGCGCGGTGATCGCGCTCCTGCGCATGGCCTCGGCCGGCAGGCGGCCGCCGTTCGATTGCATGACGCTGAACCGCCCGCGAAAACCATCCTGCTTCAGTCGATCCGCGAACTGCATCAGATACTGATCGATGACGGGCTGCACGAACGCCGACAACGTCGTCGTCGATGCGCGCTCGTATTCCCGGAAGACCCGACTTACGTCGTTCGAGCAGGTAACGAACACTCCGGGGAGGTGCGCCGCCAGCAGCTCGGCGACCCGGTGCTCGTGCGCCGGATTGGCGTAGGAGTTCAAAAGGCAGATGGCGACGGCTTCGTACCTCTCCGACCTCAGCCGCGGGACCACGGTCAGCAGAAGGTCGCGCTCGTCCAGCGGCGTCGCGATGCTTCCGTCGGCAAGCACGCGCTCGACGACCTCGAAGGTATCGCGCCGACGAACCACTGGCTGCGGCTTGACGTAGAACAGATCGTAGATCGATCGCCGATCATGGCGCTGCAGCAGCAGGATGTCGCGAAAGCCCTTGGTCGTCAGGAAGGCCAACCGGGCGCCCTTGCGCTCGAGCACGGCATTTGTTGCTACTGTTGAGCCATGGCCGAGGTCTTCGATCCGGCGGAGATCCAGCCCGGCGGTCTTGAGGGCATTGCATGCGCCTATGTCCGGGCTGCGCGGCGTGCTCGGGACCTTCGTGACGATGATGCGGTCCCCATCGAATGCGACGAGATCCGTGAACGTGCCGCCGACTTCCACTCCTGCCCGCATTGCCCAGCTCCCTTGCTCCTAGCGCTGCGCCGTCAATCCATGAAGCCCGGCAGCAACAGCGATATTGCCGGAAACGCGATCAAGAGGCCCAGCGTAACCATGTCGGTCGCAATGAACCAGGTCGCACCGCGGAAGATGGTATAGAGCGGCACCTGGTTGCCGAGCGTACTCTTGATCACGAAGACGTTGAGGCCGACGGGCGGCGTGACAAGACCGATCTCCAGCAGCTTCACGACGATGATCCCGAACCAGATCAAATCCACGCCCGCCTGTTTCAGGATCGGAAGCATGATCGGCGCCGTCAGCAGCATGATACCGATAGAGTCGATGAAGCAGCCCAGTATCAGATAGACAACGCAGATGAGCAGGACGATGACGAGGGGGGACGAGCCCAGCGTGACGGCCTGCTCCGACAGAGAGCCCGGCACGCCGGTAATGCCGAGGAATCGGCCGTAGAGCCCCGCGCCCACGGCGATGATAAACAGGGACGCCGTGCCTTCGGCCGACATCCGTACCGCGCGCCAGAACGCGGCGAAGCTGAATTGACGCCGCGACAAGGCGATCACCACCGCGAGCGCCGCGCCGATTGCGCCTGCCTCGGTCGGGGTGCACCAGCCGAGATAGATGCCGCCGAGCACGCCGAAGATCAGCACCGGCAACGGCCATACCTGACGCAAGGCGGCCACGCGCGCGGCCATTTCGACGCGCTCGGGCGTGTCCGGCGCAAGTTCGGGTCTGAGGTAGACGCGCCCGATGATCATGAGCGAGAACAGGAGCGCCGACAGCAGCCCCGGCAGCACGCCGGCCACGAACAGCTTGCCCACGGACACACCGGCGAAAACCGCGTAAACGACCATAAGAATGCTCGGCGGGATAAGCGAGCCCAGGGTTCCGGCCGACGCGACGCAGCCGGTAGCGAGGCCGGCGTCGTAGCGCAAACGGAGCATTTCGGGCACGGCGATCCGGCTCATACCCGCCGCCGTGGCAACCGAGGAACCGGAAGCGGCCGCGAAAAGCGTGCACGCCGCAACGCTCGACACCGCGAGTCCGCCGGGCACACCTGCGAGCACCAGCCGCATCGCCTGGAACAGGCTCGAGGTGAGCTTGGTTTCGGTACAAATGAAGCCCATCAGGATGAACATCGGCACCGCGGACAACGCCCAGTCGCCGATCAGCTCGAATGGCACCGTGGTCAACAGGGCGAAGGCCACGTTCACGTTTGCCACCATGGCCAGTCCGGCGAAGGCAATCCCCCCCAGCGCGACACCAATCGGAACCCGCAAGGCGATCAGCACCAGCAGCGCGCCCAGACTGAAGTACCCCGTGGCCAAGTTGCTCATCCCGCCCACGCCCGCGCAGCTACCGTGGCCGGCCAAGGCCTGCGCTGCCGCCTCGCAAGGAATCCCTTCTTGCGGGTCATGCCTTCGTGATCTCTATTCAAGAAAGGTTGACATTGTTCGCGTGATTGAAGATTTGTCTCCGGACTCCGACCGGCGAATCGCCGGGCCGCTTCGGAAGTTGAATCGGGAGCGACGATGCGAGCACAAGCACGTGCTGTACGCCGAGTTGCCAGCAAGCCAGAGGACGATCCGTCGTTGGGCTGGGTCGGCCGCCAGATGCGCGACCTGCGCAAGGCGCGCGGCTTGACGCTCAAGGCGCTTTCCGCCAAGTCCAAGTTGTCGATCGGCCTGCTGAGCCAGATGGAACGCGGCATTTCCACGCCGTCGATCCGTTCGTTGCATGCGCTGTCGCGCGCACTCGATGTTCCGCCGAATTGGTTCTTTCACACCGATGCCGACAAGTCGTCCGACGAGCGCGGAATTGTCGTCCGCCGGGGCGGCGGGCGCGTCATGTCGTTTGCGAGCGATGGTTTCCGCAAGGAACTGGTGACGCCGGATCTTTCCGGCGCCCTCGAGGGCGTGCTCGTCACGATCGATCCGGGCGGCTCGTCGGGCGACGAGCCCTACAATCATCCCGGCGAGGAGCTGGGTTTCGTGATTTTGGGCCAGCTCGATCTGTGGGTCGACGACCGGCGGTTCCGCCTCGGCCCCGGCGACTGTTTCCGGTTCGCCAGCATGCGCATGCATCGATTCGCCAACCCCGGCCCGACCGAGACCCGTGTCCTGTGGGTGGTCACGCCGCCCTTCTATTGAGCCTTGGAGGAAACGGGCGCCGGCGGACTCCCGCCGGCGCGCATCTCCCGCTCCGCCTCACCTCGTTCCGTAGGTCTTTGGATCGATCTTGGCGAAGATCCCCGTCTTGAGGACGGAATACAGGCGTTCCTCGTCGCGGGGATTCACTCCCGCGAACGCCTTCTCCCATTTGGTCACCAGGTTCTTGTACTCGGCGATTATGGCCTCGGAATCGGCCGGATTAACCTTGAGCTTCTCCTGCGCCATCTTGCCGAGAGCCTGGGCGTCCTTGGCAACGAAATCCTTGTTTGCCGCGAGCAGGTCGGCCGCCGGCTTGACCCATTGGACGCCCTTTGCCCCCATCGCCTTCTCGGCTCGTGCCGTGTTGTCAAGGTACGCAATCGACGACCGCACCATGGAACGGGCCGTCACATCCAGCAGGGTCGCGCGCTGTTCGGGTTTGAGCGACTTCCAGAACGGGATGTTGTAGGCCCACATCGGCCCCGCGTAGTAGACGCCGATCGGCAGCTCGATCACGTACTTGGCGACGTCCCAATAGCTCCGCGATTCCAGCGATTCGAGCGGATTGGCGCCGCAATCCAGCGTGCCGCGCTCCAGTCCCGTGAATATCTCGCTCGACGGCACATTGACCGCGATCGCGCCCACATGCACCGCCCAGCGATCCCAAAGGCCTCCGGGCATGCGCAACCGCTTGCTCTTTATTTCGGTCAGGCTGGATATCTTCTTGTTGCAGAGGAGCAGGTAGGGTGCCGTCGAGTACCCGCCGCCGTAAACGACCCCGACCTTGTTCCATTCCGCCTGGAGCTTGGGATTGAAGAACCCCATCTCCGTGGTCGCAGCCATCGACACGTAGATGTCCGAGGTGAGCAAGGACAGGTCGGCGAGCACATTGGTGAGAGGCAGCTCCGAAGGCGTGTAGGTGCCAGCGTGATAGGCGACATGGGCAAGCCCGTCCTTCACGCCGGGCAGCGTGGAACGCGCCGGCACCAGCGATCCCCCGAGGAAGACCTTGAACGTGATCTCTCCCTTGGTCGCCTTCTTCACGTTCCCGGCCCATTCGGTGTAGTTGACCGCCGAGAACGGATGGTTCGCGTCCAGGAAATTGTTCGCGATATACTCCGCCGCGCCGGCAGGCTGCGCAGCCCATGCGAATGTTACGGCCACCACAGCCGCCGACAGACACTTTCTCGTCATT
This sequence comes from Alphaproteobacteria bacterium, assembly GCA_023150455.1. GTDB lineage: Bacteria > Pseudomonadota > Alphaproteobacteria > JAEULC01 > JAEULC01 > JAEULC01. Next base: position 10,380 of record JAKLKW010000007.1, read on the forward strand.
CCATCCTCCCTTCGTTGTTCATTCGGATGCTTCCGAGAGCCCGCCAATCCGGGCATCGCCCTCGTAGCGATCCGAATCCCCACCGGGCCGCTCCGTCATCTCGCGAGCCCGGATCGCAAGAGCACCCGATCGCGCATCTTGAGCCACCAGCCATAGGCCGGCGGCCATGCATCGAACCGCTCCGGCCCGGCGAGCGCGACCGCCGCCTGCGCGGGCCAATGCGGGTTGTAGAGCGCCTCGCGGCCGATCGCGACGAAGTCTGCGCTCCCTTCGGCGACGATGGATTCCGCGTGGCGGGCATCGCGGATGAGCCCGACGGCCATCGTAAGCATCCCCGTATCGCGCCTCACTCGCTCGGCATAGGGAACCTGGTAGCCCGGGATCCGCGGCATGATCGCCGTGGTCGTTCTCTTGTGGAGGCCGCCGGACGAGCAGTCGAGCACGTCGACGCCGCGCCTGCCGAATTCGCGCGCGAGCGCGACCGTATCGTCGAGCGTCCAGCCGCCCTCGGAGTCGTCGACACAGGACAGCCGATAGAAAAGCGGCTTGTCGGCCGGCCATTCGGACCGGACCGCATCCACGACCTCCAGCGCGTAGCGGATCCGATTGGCGAAGGTTCCGCCGTAATCGTCGTCGCGAGCGTTGCTCAGCGGGGAGAGGAACGTGTGGATCAAGTACCCGTGGGCACCATGAACATCGAGGGCCTGAAAGCCGGCTTGGCGCACCCGACGCGCAGCCGCGGCGAACTGGTCCAGCGTCCGCCTGATCTCGTCGCGCCCAAGCGCCCGAGGGATCGGCCAGCCGGGGTTTGCCGCCAGGGGCGACGGGGCCACGGTCGGCCACGGCCGGTCGCCGCGCTTTGCGAAATCCGCCTCCGTCAGCGGCTCGAACCCGTCCCACGGACGCTGGACGCTGGCCTTGCGGCCGGCGTGGTTGATCTGCGCCCCGGGCACAGCGCCGTACTGCGCCATCGCTCCAGCCAGACGCGCCAGAGGTTCGACCTGTTCGTCGAGCCAGATGCCGAGGTCGCTCCATGTCAGGCGGCCCTCGGGGCAGATCGCGAGAGCCTCGGTGAAGATCAGACCGGCGCCGCCGATCGCCAGCTTGGAGAGATGCACATGGTGCCAATCGGTCGGCCGACCGTCGCGGGTACCGGCGTACTGCTGCATGGGCGAGATAACAATCCGGTTCGGGAAACGCACATCCCGCACCGCAATCGGTTCCAACAGTCGCGCCTGCTGAGTATGGGCCATTGCCGCTCCAGCCGGGCAAGAATGAAACTTCTTGAAAGAAATTTCAATACGCCCGAACATGGTCGCAGGCTTCCGGGTTGACCTCCTGCGCAAGCGTGCCCGATGACGGCATTGACTTGGTTCGATCGCGTGTGCCGGGTAAGCAGTACGATACTGCTTGGCTTCGGCTGCGTTGCCGTCGTCTTGATGGCGCTCCACGTCTCGTACGACGTGCTGGGGCGCAGCCTCGCCAAGGCGGGTATCTATGGGACGACCGAGATCGTGTCGTTCTACTACATGGTCGCGGCAGTATGCCTGCCGCTCGCCCACATCGAGCTCAGGGACGAGCACATCACCGTGGACGTGTTCTACGGGTATCTGCCCGGCGCGCTGAAATCGGCCGTCATGGCGTTCTCCATCGCTTGTACCGCGGCGTTCTTCGCGACCTTTTCCTATCGCTCGTGGCAGGATGCGCTGGCGGCGTTCGCCACGGGCGAGACGTTGATGGGATATGCGGAAATCCCCATCTGGCCCGCACGCTTCTTCCTGCCGGTTTCGTTCGCCTTTGTCGTCGTAGCCTGCATGTTGCGCCTGGCCAGGGTCTTCCTTCCGCCGCCTGACGCCGACGTGGCTGCGACCCCGACGGAGTTGCTCGGGGACCAGACTGCGGCGCGAAGCTTGCGGGCATAGCCGAGAAGCGTGCGGCGGCCGGGGTTCGCCCGCGGTCGCGGCCGCAGACCGCCGGTCGAGGTGGTCTTCGTGCCCCGGTTCCAGGGCGGCTGGTCAGCGATTCGGTCGCCGGAATGGCCGGCGGCCGGCCACCCATGCGCCGAACCAGATACTGCCGCGATGCCAGCTGCTCGTCATGGCACCACCAAGGAACCGGAAGCCACGATCTGGTGCCTGCAACACGATCATGTTTCCGAGACGCGGTACGATACGCGAGGCGACACCCCGCTCGCCAGCGGCTGTGCCGCGTGCGCCTGACGAACGTAACGAACGCTTCGCTGCCCGACTTGCGATGGATGAGGCGATGAGGCCGACCTCGAGCTTCCGAACCGCCTCTACAGCCCGTGGTCCTTGATGACGCGGCGCGGCTGGCGCACGCCGTCCTGCTGCAGGCGCAGCAGGTTGAGGAACTTCCGCCGCATGTCCTGGGTCATGTCGCGCGCGTCCTGCGCCGAGGTGATCACGCGCGGCGTGATGAGCACGATCAGCTCCGTGCGGCGCGCCTGCGCGTTGGTCGCGCCGAACAGCGCGCCCAGCACCGGGATGCGGTGCAGCACCGGGATGCCGGCCTGCGTCTCGCGCGCGTCCTCGCGGATGAGGCCGCCGAGCATCACCGTCTCGTTGTCCTGGATCGCGATCGTGCTCGAGATGGTGCGCTGCTGGATGGTCGGCGAGTTGATGGTCGAGGTCGTCGTCGTGGTGACGTCGCTGACCTCCTGCGCGACGTCGAGCGTGACGAGGCCGCCCGAGTTGACGCGCGGCGTCACCTCCAGCGTCACGCCGGTCTGGCGGTATTGCACCGTGTTGACCACCAGCGGATTGCTGGTGACGGTCGACGTCGCCTGCTGCGTGATGATCGGCACTTCGTCGCCGACCTGCAGCCGCGCCGGCTGGTTGTCGAGCACCAGCACGTGCGGCGAGGAGATCACGTTGACCTCGGTCAGCGACGATAGTGCGTCGATCACGAAGCGCACGCGGTCGGTGCCGTTGATGGTGAAGGCGAAGCCCGGCAGCGACCCGGCGGCGGCGGCGGCCAGGTCGGTGATGTCGGTGCCCTTGGTCAGGATGGCCGTGCCGTCGTTGCCAATGCCGAGGCCGCCGTTGCTGATCAGGTACTGCACGCCGTAGCGCAGCTGGTCCTGCAGGCTGACCTCGAAGATGGTGGCCTCGACCAGCACCTGCAGCGGCACCAGGTCGACCTTCTCCAGCACGTCCTGGATCAGCTCGAAGTCCTTCGGCGTGGCGGCGATCAAGAGCGCGTTGTTCTTCTCGTCCGCCGTGATGCGCACGCCGGCGCCGAGCCGCCCCGGCGCGCCGCCGGCGGGGCCCTGCGCCGCATTGGCCTGCTGGTTGCGCGTCAGGAGCGAGGACGGGCTGTCGGCGGCGGCCGCTCCGGCCGGTCCCGGCGCCGGCGGCGGCTCGCCCACCCTGCCCGGCCGGTCGAGCGGCTGCTGCACGTTGAACGTGTTGGGCGACGAGGTCGTGTTGCCCCGGGCCGTGCCCGCGGTCCTGGGGTAGTCGAGCTCGGTGCGCACGACGTCGGGCCGGCGCGCGCCGCGCGGCTGCGTCGAGTCCGGCGGCTCCACCGCGGCGCCGTCGGCGAACACCGCGCGCAAGGTCTTGGCCAAGTCGGCGGCGCGCCCGTTCTGGACGTAGTAGACGAACAGGCGCGTCTCGTTGGCGCTGCGCGTGCGGTCCAGGCGGTAGATCCAGTGCCGCGCCTCCTCGAGGTAGCGCACCTGGCGCGAGATGGTCATCACGGCGTTCAGCCGGTCGACCGGGATGAAGCGCACCGGCCCGCGCGGGCCGCCCTTGCCGCTGGCGGCGAAGATGCCCTCGAGCTCGGCCACCATCGTGTTGGCGTCGACGTTCTCGAGCGAGGTCAACAGCACGCTCTGGCCCGACATCTGGTCGACGTCGAAGACGTTGACCGTGCCCGACGCCAGCGCGAGCTGCGGTCCCGTGCCCGCGACCATGATCATGTTGCGATCGGGATCGATGAGCGGGATCGAGTTCTCCGGCAGCATCGGCTGCAGGATCTTCGCCATCTCCTCGGCGGCGATGAACTCGAGCGGGAAGATGCGCAGGCCCGCGCCCTCGCCGCCGGCCTCCGTGCCCACGCGCAGGCCGCCGGCGGCGACGCCGGCGACGCCGGGGTTCTTGGTCACGCGGTAGATGTTGCCGTACATCACGACGCGCGCGCCGCGGCCCTCGAGCGCCGCCTCGAGCGCGGGCAGCAGCGCCGACTTGTTGACCGGCCTGCCGGTCTGCAGCGTGATGCCGCCGCTGACGTCGGGGTCGATCACGTAGTTGGCCCGCAGCAGGTCGCCCAGGATGACGCGCGCCACCTCCTGGATGTCGGCGTCGCGGAAATCGAGCGTGATGTCGCCGGTGGCGCGGGGCCCGCGCGCCGGCTGCGGCGCCTTGGCGTTCACCGGCCGGCCGCCGCCGAGATAGAGCTCGTCGATCATCGGCGGGGTGATCTTGCGGCTGCCGACCTCGCCGATGCGCGGCCGCACATTGGTCGGCTGCGCCAGGCGCTGCGGCGCCTCGGCGACACCGGGCGGGATGGTCGAGGACTGCGGCACCTCGCTGACCTCGCGCACCGGGCCGGCGGTGCAGGCGACCAGCATGCCCGCAAACAGGGTCGCGACCAGCGCACGCGGCGCTTGGGCCCTGACTGCCTGGATCACCCCCGCTGCTCCCCTGTGGATAACTTGTGCCGTCAGAGAATATACCGGATGAAGGTCGCCGATCAACCAATTGTCAGAAGGCGATTTTACAGTTTGTTCGTGATTCGTTTCATTTTCGCTCGTGCAGCGGGATCGCCTCTTTCCGCTCGCCTTGGCGCAGCACGACCTCGTTGCTGGCGATCGAGGCGACGGTCCAGCCTTCCACGGTCTCGCCCTCGGCCAGGCGCAGCGACCTGCCCGTGGCGTGGTGCTGCAGCAGCAGCAGCTTGCGTTCCGGCGTGACCACGACGCCGCGCAGGTAGTAGACGCCGAGCACCAGGCGCATGCCCTTGGGCCCGGGCGTCGTCACGGGCGTGCTGGGCTCGGGCGGCGGGCCGCCCTGCAGCGCGGCCAGCGGCGACGGCGGCCGGCGCGTCGCGGTGAAAAGCGGCCGGCTGAGCGTGGCGGAGAACGTCTCCTGCGGCGGCAGCGCCAGGTCGCCGACGGACGGCGCGGCGAACGGCTTCGCGCCGCGCCCGGCGACGAGCGGACCCTGGCCGTCCACCGCCACCGGCGCCGCCAGCGGCCAGATGGTGGCGGCGAGCAAAAGCGCGGCGACCGACCACAGCGCCGCCTGGGTCGGGCGCGCGGCGTTCATGCCGGGCCCTGCTTGCGGTAGGCGACGAGGTCCATCTGCACGTCCATCGGGTTGGCCATGCCGCCGGCGCGCGCCGTGCGCGCGCGCAGGTAGAGGTTGGTGACGATGACGGCCGGCCGTCCCGCCTCGAGCGCGTAGACGACGCGCTGGAAGCCGGGCAGGTCGCAGGCGAACTGCACGCGCAGCGCGACGCGGCGCTGTCCGCCTTCCTCGCCCGGCGGCAGCTGCTCGATGCTGATCAGGTTGGCGCGCACGGCCGCGATCAGGTCGCGCACGCGCTCGTGCAGCGCGGCGGTGGCAGCGGCGTCGCTCGCACCCGGCAGCAGCAGGCCCTCGAGCGCGGCCGGGTTGCGCAAGGTCGTGGCGGCCCGCGCGAGCTCGGCCTTGCGCCGGCCGATCTCCGCCTCGGCGGCGAGCGCCGACCGGTATTGCGCGACGTCCTCGGCCAGGCGCGCCTTGAGCACGGTCAGCGGCAGCACCAGCCCGAGCAGGACCAGCAGCACGGCCACCGCCAGCAGGCCCACGGCCGCGATGCGCGAGCGCGGGCTGCCGGGCGGGCCCAGGTCGATGCCGGTCGCGAGATCCGTCATCCTCATGGCTGCGGCCTCGCGCCGGGCTCGCCCGCCGCGGCGCTCCGGCCGCCGCCGGCGCCCTGCGCGCCGGCGTACTGGATCGAGAAATGGAAGCGCTCGGCGCCCGTCACCGGATCGCGGGTCACCGGCGCGACATAGGCGACCTTGGCGAACATCGGTGCCGATTCCAGCAGATGCACCAGCTGCGCGCTCGCCCGCGTCGTGCCCTCGATCTCGATCTCGCGGCCGACGACGTTGAACTGGTCGAGATAGGTGTCGTCGGGCAGGAGCGCCGTCAGGCGGTCGAGCACGCGCACGACCGAAGGCGCCTCGAGCTTGGCGCGCACGATGGTGTCGAGCCCCTGCCCGAGCCTTTCCACCTCGCCCAGCAGCCGTCGCACCTCGTCGGCGTCGGCGCGCGTGGCGGCGGCGCGCTCGGCCAGGGGCGCGCGCACGAGGTACAGGCGCAGCACCGGCGACAGGAGCGCCGTCACGGACAGGCCCGCGATCGCGATCAGCGCCCAGGCGGTCGGCCGCGGCAGCGACGTCGGCCGGGACGGCGCGGGCGCCTCGTCCGCCTCGGCGTCGGCCGGCAGCGTCGCATCCAGGCCGACGATGCCGACGCGCACCGCGCCGCGCTCGGCGCCGGCGGCGACCAGCCGGTCCACCACCGCGTCGACGAAGCGGCGCGGCGCGACCGCGATCGCGACGACGAGCGTGCGGTCGTCGCTGCGCTTCGCGTCGACCGAGTAGAACAGGTAGACCTGCGCGGCGCGGAACGGCGTGTAGCGCTCGACCTCGCGCTCGATGGCGCGGCGCTGGTCGGCTTCCGGCACGCGCGGCAGGGTCAGCTCGCGCTTGAGCGCGCGGTCGGCGGCGAGCAGCACGAGCACGTCGCACAGCGCGGGATCGACCTCGCCCAGCACGTCCTCGATCGGCCGCAGGGCGGCGCCTTCGAGTGGAGGCTCCCTCGGCGCCGCCGCGCCGGCGGGCGGCGCGGCCGCGAGCGAGATGCTGCCGAGCTCCCGCACGCCCGCGGCGTCCTCGAGCGCGACGCCCGCCTGGTCGCCGGAGACGACGACGCGCAGCCGGTCGCGCCCGAGCCCGAGCGCACGCGCGATCCGCGCCGGCAGCAGCCCCACCAGCTCCGCGACCCACCAGGAGAAGAAGCGGCTCGGCGTCAGGACGCACCTCGCAACCAGCCTGCCCCCAACATACCGCGCCCCGCCCGCGCGCGCCGCAACTTACAGGCCCGGGCTGTCGCGGCCCTCGCGCAGGCCGAGGAGCGCATAGGGCCGCTCGCCGTCCGGCGTGAGCCAGACCTGCGCATCGAGGCGGTACACGGCCCCGCCGGTCAGCGTGGCGACGGCACGGATGGTGAAGGCATAGCCGGGCGAGCGCGACGCGTAGCGCCCGATTCCGCCGAGCGCGGGGTCGGGCAGCGCGTCGCCGCGGTCGAGCGTGCGCTTGCGCTGCGCCGCGACCTGCTCGACCTCGCGGTCGCGGATGCCGGGCAGCGCGCGCAGCGCGGCGAGCGGCGCCACGCGCGGGTCGATGCCGGATTGCAGGCAGTGCACGGTCACGATCGGCTCGAGCCGGCGATAAAGCTCGGGCGTCATGCCCATCACCTGCTGCAGCTCCTCGACCGACTGGAACGCCCCGTTGCGCGGGCCGACGCGGCCGGCGGCCTCGTACTCGCGTCGCTCCGCGCCGCGCTGGTTGCGCTGATCGTCGGGATCGCGCCAGTCCAGGATCGCGTCGGCGATCGCGTCGGCGTCGCGGCTGCGGCCGGCCGCCACCTGCACCGCGCCGCGCACCAGCTCGCCCCAGCTCGTGTTGAGGTCGATCTTGCCGCATTCGTCCTGGATGGCCGTGCGCACGACACCGCCGGCGAGCTGGAACTCGATGCCGCTGGAGCCGTCCGGCCGCAGCCGCACCGCCTCGCCCTCGTCCAGGAGGGCGAGGATGGCGCGCTGGATGCCGGCCTCGGCGAGATAGCGCGCGCGGGCGGAATCGACCTGGTTGCGCGCGAGATGCGTCTCGGTCCGCGCCGTGACGCCCAGCCCGATCACCAGGGCCGACATGATCACGAGCATCCACAGCACCGTCAGCAGCGCCAAACCGCGCTGGCGGCGGGCCGCGCGCAAGAAGGTGCGCGCGCTCATCGCGGCTCGGGCTCCAGCGGCAATGCCACCACCAGCGGCGGCCAGGGCGGCGCCGTCGGATCGGCCAGCTGCAGGTCGAGCCGCACGAGCTTCGGCAGGGTCGCCTGCGCGCGCCATTCCGTGCGCCATTGCAGCCGGCGCACGCCCGGGTCGAGGCCGAAATAGGCCCAGCGCAGCGTCAGGATGCCGTCGACCAGCACGGTTTCGTCGGCGCCGGCGCCGAAGGCGAAGACGGACTGCTCGCCCGCGGTCGGCTGGCGCTGCAGCACGAGCGCCTTGCCCGCGCCGCCGTCGCGCAGCGCGAGCCGGACCAGGTGCACCCCGCCCTCGCCCGGCCACGGCGGCATCACGGCGACGAACCCCACCTGCTCGGCCTCGCCGGTGAAGCCGACCTGCTCGCGCTGGCCGACGCGCCAGCGCACCGGCCGCGCCTGCGTCAGGTAGCGGCGCAGCGTCTCCTGCGCGATGCGCATGGTCTCGCTATGCGCCGCGCGCGCGTCCATCGCGGCCGTGCCGCGGACGGTCACGCCCAGCGCGCCGGCGAGCGTCGCGACCAGGAGCGCCAGCAGCCCGAGCGCGACCACCAGCTCCATCAGCGTCATGCCGCGTTGCGTGCGCATCACCGCCACCCCGTCACCGCGGCCCCATCATCTCGGACGGGGCGCAAGGCGCAGCGTCGTCAGCGTGACCTCCGACGGCCGCTCCTCCGGTCCCCAGGCCACGGTCACCGACACGACCAGCGGCATCACCGCGGCGGCGGGGCTGGTCGATTGCTGCGGTCCCGGTGTGGCGGCGAGCCGGTAGCCCGGCATCGGGCGTACCGCCACCAGCCACTGGAATCCGTCGGTCGACTCGCCGAAGGTCTCGCCCAGGCGCAGCCCCTCGGTGATGCCGAGCTCGGCCAGGCGCGATTCCGCCAGCAGCACCGCGCGGCTGTAGCGGTCGGCGTCGGTCGTGCCGCGCGCCGCGCCGCCCACGACCTGGAAGGCGACGGCGAGCGTGGCCGCGACCAGGCCAATCGCCACCAGCATCTCGAGCAGGCTTAGCCCCCGTTGCGCCGGGCCGCGTCGCGCCGGGCCGCGCCGGGGCGCGCTCCTGTCGCGCCACGTCCTCACGGCGACCCGACCCGGCCCGAGAGCCAGTCGACCGCGATGTCGGCGCTGCCGCCGCCCGCCGTGCTGAGGGTGATGCGCCCGCCGGTCGAGGCGCCGTCGGGGAAGAAGTCGATGGCGGCGAGGCGCGGCGACAGCCGATGCGTCGCCGGCACCGCGGCAACGGCGGCGATGCCGCGCGGCAGCGGGCGCATCGACGGATCGGCGCCGTAGACGCCGGCCCCGGTGTCGATGACGAAGCGCACCTCGCGCGCGCCCACCACCGCGTCCGAGCGCGCCCTGCGCAGCGAGGCGGCAAGCTCGCGCGTCGCGACCTGAAGGTCGCCCGCGCCGATCACGCGATTGAGCGCCGGTGCCGCCAGCCCATAGGCCATCGCCAGCAGGGCCAGCACGACCAGCAGCTCGACCAGCGTGAAGCCGGCCTCAGTTGTAGACGTCGGCGTTCTCGCCATCGCCGCCCCGGGCGCCGTCCGCGCCCAACGAATAGAGGTCGAAGGACTGGCCGCGCTTGCTCGGCACCTCGTAGAGATAGCCGCGGCCCCACGGGTCCGCCGGCACCTCGTTGCCCTTGAGATAGGGGCCGTTCCAGCGCGCCGCGTTGCCGGGCCGGCTGACCAGCGCCTTCAGCCCCTCGTCCTGCGTCGGATAGCGCCCGACGTCCAGCCGGTACAGGTCGAGCGCCTGGCTGAGGTTCTGGATCTGCATCTTGGCCACGTCGGACTTGGCGCGGCCCAGATAGTCGATCGTGCGCGGCACGACCAGCCCGAACAGCAGGCCGAGGATGACCAGCACCACCAGCATCTCGACCAGGGTGAAGCCCTCCGAACCCCTCGCCCGCGAAGCGGGAGAAGGACGGGCCCGTCGCCCTGGCGACGGGAGGGTGAGGGCGTGTGCGCCATCGAGCCGGCCCTCGCCCGGCACGCTACGTTCGCCACCCTCTCCCGCCTGCGGCGGGCGAGGGCAAGGAGCCATGAGCATCTTCATCACAATGCCAACGTGTTGAGGCCGGTGATCGCCGCCAGCAGCGACAGCACGATGCCGCCGACGACGATGCCGATGGTGAGGATGAGCGCGGGCTCGATCACGGCGGCGACGCGGCGCACGGCCACGTCGACGTCGCCGGCATAGATGTCGGCGACGCGCGCCAGCATCTCGCTGAGCCGCCCGCCCTCCTCGCCGACGCGGATCAGCTGCACGGCGAGCGACGGCAGGACCCGGCCTTCCTCGAGCGCGTCGGCCAGCCGCTCGCCCTGCTTGACGCGCTCGGCGGCCGCGGCGACCACGGCGCCGATCGCGCGGTTGGGAACGGCGTTGGCGACCAGCGGCAGCGCCTCGGGCAGCGGCACGCCGTTGGCGAGCAGCGTGCCGAGCGCGCGCGCCAGGCGCTCCGCCGAGACGCCGGCCACCACCTTGCCGACGAGCGGCAGGCGCAGGAGGCGCGCGTGCAGCCGGGCGCGGCCGCGCAGGCCGCGGGCGCGCCAGCGCGCCAGCAGCCAGACGACGAGGCCGGCGGCGGGCGCGATCCAGCCATACTGGCGCAGCTGGACCGACGCGGCGATCACCAGGCGCGTGGCCAGCGGCGGCGTCTGCGCCGACTGGCGCAGCAGGGCCTCGAACTGCGGCACGACCAGCGTCAGGAGCAGCGTGACCGAGACGGCGGCGGCGAACGCGAGCACGGTCGGATAGATCATCGCCGTCCTGACCGAGCGCTCGAGCTTCTGTCCGCGCTCCTGGTAGGCGGCGACCTGCTCGAGGACCTCGGCCAGCGAGCCGCCCGCCTCGCCCGCGCGCACGGCGGTGCGCAGGAACTCGTCGAACTGCTCGGGCAGCGCCTCCATCGCCTCGGACAGCAGCGCGCCGCCGCGAACGCGCGCCAAGAGCGCGTCCGCCGCCGCCGCGACGCGGTCGTCTGCCGTCGACTCGACGATGATGCGCAAGGCGTGGTCCATCGGCAGGCCGGCCGCGAGCAGGACCTGCAGCTCGCGCGTGAAGACCGGCAGCAGGCGCGCCGGCAGCGCGCGCCGCGCGCGCTTGGCCTTGGCCTTGCGCTTGTCGCGCGCAGCCCGCGGCGCCTCGGCCCGCCCGGGCTCCGCCTCCGGCGCCTCGCGCGCGGCCGCGAGATCGGGCATCGCCACGGCCGGAAGGGTGACGCCGGCGGGGACGACCGCGCGCGACGGCTCGAGATACGGCTCGACCGGCTCTTCGGGCACTGCCGGCTCGATGCGCTCGACGGTCGAGCGCTCGACCTCGGCGAGCCAGCGGCCGGCCGAGGATTCGTCGGGCAGGCCCGCCGACGGCGGTGCCGCTTCGGCGGCCGGCAGCGGCTCGCCTGGCGTCACGTCCCACCGCATCGGCAGGGGCTCTTCACGCGTCGCGACGGTGCGGTAGGCGGGCGGATAGGGCTCGTCCTCGCGGTCGAGCGCCGGGCCGACCGGCGGCTCGGGCGGCATCTCGCCGGGCAGACCCCGGCCGGACGCCGGCTCCTCGGGCAGCGGTGCCGCGTGCACGTCCAGCGCCGCCAGCCGCTCGTCGGCGGACTCGGGCGGCGCCTCGGCGGGCACTTCGGTTGGGACGGCCCATTCGGCTTCGCCCGTTCCCGCCGCCTCCGCCATGGGCGGTGCGGCGGCGGAGGGCTCGACCGGCGCGACCGCCGGCGGCATCGCCTCGGCGACATGGGCCGCGGGCGGCTCGATCGGCGCTTCGCCCGGCACGGCTTCGGCCGACGGCACCGGCTGCAGCGGGGGCCCGGGTGCGGATTCCGGCATGGGTTCGGGCGCGGGCGGCGCAGGCGGCGCGACGACGACGATGGCAGGCTTCGCCCGCCCCTGCCGCACGGTCCCGCGCAACACCTCGCGCAGCCGCACGATCGGCTTGCGCGCAGGCGGCGGCGCCGGTGCGGTCTCCGGCTCGGGCGGCGGCTGCGGCTCGGGTCCGAGCTCGGGCGGCGGCGGCGACACCAGCTGCGGTTCGGGACGACCCGCCTCGATGCGCGGCGGCTCGGCCATGACCGGCTCGATGCGCTCGGGCGGCTGGCGCCGGCGCAACGGAGCGTCGCGCATCTCCTCCACGCGCACCGGCAGGTGGTTGAGCTCGCGCAGGCGCCCGATCGCGGCCTGGCGGTCGCTCGCCTCCAGCTCGCCTTCCACCACCTCGCTCGACGGCGCGACGGCCTTGAAGCGGAAGCGCGCCATGCCGCCTACTCCGCCTGTGTCACGCGCAGGACTTCCTCGAGCGTGGTCTGGCCGTCGACCGCCTTGGCCAGGCCGTCCTCGCGCATCGTCCTCATGCCCTCGGCGCGCGCCGCGCGCTCGATCTCCGGCGCGTCGACCCGGTCGAGCACGAGGCGGCGGATGCTCTCGGTCATCGGCAGCACCTCGGCGACCGAGCTGCGCCCGACATAGCCGCCGCCGTTGCACTGCCCGCAGCCCTTGGCGCGATAGAGCACGGGGCGGCGCGCGCGCACGGCGGCGAGCGACAAGGGCTCGGGCGGCAACGGCGCCGGCGCGAGCCCGACCGCGCGCAGCATCTCGGACGTCTCGCTGTAGGCCACCCGGCAGTGCGGGCACAGCGTGCGCACCAGGCGCTGTGCGACGATGGCGCGCAGCGCCGAGGTCAGGAGGTAGCTCTCCACGCCCATGTCGACCAGGCGCGTGATCGCGCCGGCGGCGCTGTTGGTGTGCAGCGTCGACAGGACCAGGTGCCCGGTCAGCGCCGCCTGCACGGCGATGCGCGCCGTCTCGACGTCGCGGATCTCGCCGACCATGATGATGTCGGGATCGTGGCGCAGCACCGAGCGCAGGATGTTGGCGAAGCCCAGCCCGATGCGCGGATTGACCTGGATCTGGTTCACCCCCGGCATCTGGTATTCGATCGGGTCCTCGACCGTGACGATCTTGCGCTCGGGGCCGTTCAGGCGCTGCAGCGCCGCGTAGAGCGTGGTGGTCTTGCCGCTGCCGGTCGGCCCGGTCACCAGCACGATCCCGTTGCCGTGCTCCAGCGCATCGGTCAGCCGCTTGAGCGGCGTGTCGGCGAAGCCCAGCCTGGCGAAGTCGAGCGGGGCCTGCGCGCGGTCGAGGATGCGGAGAACCACGGCCTCGCCGTGGAGGGTCGGCACGATCGAGACGCGCAGGTCGATGTCGCGACCTTCGACCGAGATCTTGCAGCGCCCGTCCTGCGCCAGCCGGCGCTCGACGATGTCGAGCCCGGCCATCACCTTGACGCGGCTGACGATGCCCTGGTGCAGCTCGAGCGGCGGCGGCTCGACCGGGCGCAGCAGGCCGTCGATGCGGAAGCGCAGGCGCAGCGCGCCCTCGAACGGCTCGATATGGATGTCCGAGGCGCGGCGCGTCACCGCCTCGCTGATCATGCGGTTGACCAGGCGGATGACCGGCGCGCCGGACGCCATGTCCTTGAGGCGCTCGACGTCCTGCGTGTCGACCGGCCGCGCCTGCTGCGCGGCCTGGCGCATCCGCTCGGCTTCGGCCGCCCTGCCGTCGCCGTAGAGCCGGTCGATCTGGCGGTCGAGCTCGGCCGGCACCGCGACCACCGGGCGGACCGGCTTGTCGACCAAAAGGCGCAGCGCCTCGATGGCATAGCCGTCGAGGGGATCGGCCATCGCCACGCGGATCTCGGCCGCGCTCTCGGCGATCGGCAGCACGCGCGACTGGCGCAGGAAGTCGACCGCGACGCGGTCGCCGAGCAGCGGCTCGGACGGAAAGTCGCCGGTGCGCGCCAAGCCGATGCCCAGGCTCTCCGCCAGCGCCACCGCCATGTCCTCCTCGCTGACCAGCCCCAGGCGCGGCAGGATGCGGTGGATCGGCTCGCCGCTGACCGAGCGCAGATGCGTCGCGCGCTGCAGCCCGCCGCGGTCGATCTTGCCGCGTGACAGTAGGATGTCGGTCAGCTCGCGCGCCACGTCCTGTCGTCCGTTCGTCCCTGTCCTGAAGCCGGAGCGCCCTTCACGGGCGCAACTCGAGCGGCCCATAGAGTACGACAAGCCACGTACCCAAGGCGAGATGAACCCCGAAAGGCACGGGGGTGGCGCCGCGCAGGCGGCGCCGGCGAATCGCGGCGATCAGCAGCGCCGAGACGAGGCCGCTCAGCGCCGCGATCAGCACGACGCCCGGCAGGCCGGCCCAGCCGGTCCAGGCGCCGGCGGCGGCCAGGAGCTTGGCGTCGCCGAGGCCGAGGCCCGCCCGGCCGCGCAACCGGCGATAGGCCTCGCCCGCGGCCCAAAGCACGGCAAAGCCGAGCACCAGCCCGAGCGCCGAATCGGCCAGGGTCACGCCGCCCGGCAGGAGGCCCAGCGCCGCCAGGGCCGGCCCGCCCGCGGCCAGCGGCAGGGTGACCGAGTCGGGCAGCAGGAAGTGACGCGCATCGATCAGCGCCAACGCCAGCAGCGTCCAGCCCAGGACGGCGACCGCCCAGACCGACCAGATCGGCAAGGCCGGCCACCAGGCCGCGGCGGCCCACGCCCACAGCGCCAGGGCGAGGCAGGCCAACTCGGTCAGCGGATAGGACGCGGAGATCGCCGCGTCGCACGCCCGGCAGCGCCCGCGCCGCCACAGCCAGCCCAGGACCGGTACCAGATCGACCGGCCCGAGGGTCGTGCCGCAGGCCGGACAGGCGGAGCGCGACCACACGACCGGCCGGCCGCGCGGCAGCCGGTAGACCAGGGTGGCGACGAAGCTGCCGACGAAGGGGGCGGCGAGCAGCAAGGCCGCCGCGCCGAGGGTCGCGCCGGACGTCATCCCCGCCGCGCTACTGGATCGGCCGGATCGTCATGACGGCTAGTCTAACACCGCCTTCGGACTTTACCGTTGCGCCCCCCGCCCCCCATAATGCCGGCATCGGCGAAGCCGGGGTGGGGGAGCAGTACCGTGGGGGTCCGGAATCTGTCGTTTTCCCGTGCGTGGGGAATTGCGGTAGCGGCCGTCGGCTGGATCGCCATGGCGCCAGGCATGGCGGCGGGACAGGAGCTGAAGCTGCCGCTCTACGGCGCCGACGCCCATGTGGGCGTGA
Organism: Alphaproteobacteria bacterium; assembly: GCA_023150455.1. Lineage (GTDB taxonomy): Bacteria > Pseudomonadota > Alphaproteobacteria > JAEULC01 > JAEULC01 > JAEULC01. The sequence continues at coordinate 25,541 of JAKLKW010000007.1, forward strand.
CATCCTGCTCCGGCAGCACGTGCCACGGGGCGGTCGAGCCGTTCAAGGGCTCCAACGTGTTGCAGAACGAGTTCGTCACCTGGCAGCGCGACGACAAGCACAGCCAGGCCTACGCCGTGCTGCAGAACTCGCGCTCGCAGCGCATCGCCCGCAACCTGGGGCTGGAAAACGCCCATACGGCGAAGCTCTGCCTCGACTGCCATGCCGACAATGTCGGCTCCGACCTGCGCGGCCGGCAGTTCCAGCTTTCCGACGGCGTCGGCTGCGAGGCGTGCCACGGCGGCGCGCGCCGCTGGCTCGGCACGCACGTGGCCGGGGCGACGCACGACGAGAACGTCAAGGCCGGGCTCTACCCGACCGACCAGGCGGCGCCGCGCGCGCGGCTGTGCCTGTCCTGCCATTTCGGCGTCTCGTCCAAGACCAAGTTCGTCACGCACCAGATCATGGGCGCCGGCCATCCGCGCATGCCGTTCGAGCTGGACACGTTCACCACGATCCAGCCGGCGCATTACGTGGTCGACGACGACTACCGCAAGCGCAAGGCGTCGCCGAGCGGCGTGCAGGTCTGGGCGCTGGGCCAGTCGATGTCGATGCAGGCGATGCTCGAGTCGGTCCTGGACGGCGACCGCAACCGCTACGGCGTGTTCCCCGAGCTCGTGACCTTCGACTGCCACGCCTGCCATCACCAGATGAGCCAGGAGATCGACCTGCGCTGGCGCGCCCGGCGCGGCGTCGGCCTGCCCCCGGGCACGCCGCGCTTCAACGACGCGAACCTGGTGATGCTCCGCGTCATCGCCAACCGGATCGACCCGGCGCTCGCGGGCCGGCTGTCGGCGGCGACCGTCGCGTTCCACAAATCGGTACTGGAGAATTTCGACCGCTACCAGTCGCGCGCGCGGGAGCTGCAGGGCGTCGTCAACGAGATGGTGCGCAAGGTCGGCGGCCACGGCTTCTCCAAGGACGACATCCAGGCGATCCTCACCGGGCTGGTCACCGAGGGCGGCAACGGCGAACTGTTCGACTATGCCTCGGCCGAGCAGGCGACGATGGCGCTCGGCGCGCTGATCAGCACCTGGCGCCAGGCCGGCGGGGTCGACGCGGCGCGGCTGGAAAAGCTCAACGCCCAGCTCGAGCGCTGCTATGCCGCGACGGCCGACGACGAGCTCTACCGCCCGGCCGACTTCGCCGCGGCGATCGGCGGCTTCCGCGACCTGATCCGCTAGGTATTCCAGGCAGGTCGGCCTGCCGCTCGCGAGGCGGCAGGCCGCGCCAGGGACGCGCGGCGCAACCGCCGGCGGCCACCGCGCGGCGACGCTTTCTTAACCAGGTTTTTACACCCGCGACCTACCGTTCCTGACGCGGTGGCGCATTGTCGTCGCCTTGAATTGTTGCCCATGGAATTTGGCTGAGGGAAGAACTGGCATGGACGGCCGGATGCCGAGCGTCGTCGAGGACAACAGTGAACGCGCCGTGGTCGGCGAGCTGGCAAAGCGCATGGGTTCGCTCGGCGTGGAAGTGGCGGATATCGCCGGCCATGTCGAGTCGGTCAGCCGCATGCTGGGAAGCCAGTCGCAGCGGCTGGACGCGCTCAAGGGCGAAGTCTCCGGCATGGCGGCCGCCAACGACCGCATCGTCGCGGCGGGCGCGGAAACGCGCGGCCAGACCAAGGCCGCCGTCGAGTCGATCGCGCAATCGCACGCCGCCGTGAACCAGGCGGTCGCCGACGTGCGCACGCTGACGGAATCGATCCAGCGCGTCACGCAGCGCCTGGGCTCGCTGGACGACGCACTGGCGCGGGTGAGCAAGGTGGCGGGCGGCATCGAGGCGATCGCGCGGCAGACCAACCTGCTGGCGCTGAACGCGACGATCGAGGCGGCGCGGGCGGGCGAAGCCGGCCGCGGTTTCGCCGTGGTCGCGGGCGAGGTCAAGTCGCTGGCCAACGAGACGCGGCAGGCCACGCTGCAGATCGGCGAGACCGCCAAGCTCCTGACCGACGAGATCGCGCGGCTGCGCGACGACCTGACGTCGACCTCGGCGACCGCCGACCAGCTCAAGGGCGGCGCGGCGACCGTCGCGGAGACGATCGAGCGGCTGAATGCCGCCTTCCCGATCATGGACCGCACGGCCGAATCGGTGGCCGAGCAGGCACGGACGAACGCCGACACCTGCGCCAAGGTCAACGGCGAGCTCGATGCGCTGGCCCAGGGGGTCAGGAAGTCGGCCGGCGACATGGGCGAGGCGGACCGCCGGATCGTGGGCCTCTTGAATCTCAGCGAGGAGCTGATCGAATGCATCGCCGCGTCGGGCGTCGAGACCGACGATACCCGCTTCATCCGCGCGGTCAGCGCCGCCGCGGGCGAGATCGCCAAGCTGTTCGAGGACGCGGTCGCGCGCGGCGCGATCAGGATGGCCGACCTGTTCGACGAGAGCTACCAGCCGGTGCCCGGCACCAATCCGCAGCAGGTGGCCACGAAATTCGTCGCCTTCACCGACCGGGTGTTGCCGGCGATCCAGGAGAAGCTCCTGGAGTTCGATCCGCGCGTCGCCTTCTGCGCCGCGGTCGACCGCAACGGCTACCTGCCGACGCACAACCTGAAGTTCTCGAAGCCGCAGGGCCCGGACCCCGCCTGGAACACGGCCAACTGCCGCAACCGGCGCATCTTCAGCGACCGCACCGGGCTCGCCGCCGGCCGCAACACCAAGCCCTTCCTGCTGCAGACCTACCGCCGCGACATGGGCAACAACACCTTCGTGATGATGAAGGACCTGTCCGTGCCGATCTACGTGCGCGGCAGGCACTGGGGCGGGCTGCGCATGGGCTTCAAGCCGGCGTAGCGGCGCACGGCAAATCCGCGTCCATCATCCTTCGAGACGAGCGAGCGAAGCGAGCGTCTCGAAGGATGACGAACCCGGTGTTGCGGTCTACTGCGCCGTCGGCATGACCTGCGGCGTCGAGATCGGCAGGTTCGCCGTGCCGGGCGGACGCGGCAGGCGCGGCGCCGGCAGGAAATCCTGCTTCTGCACCGGATCGCGCACGGTATAGAGCTGGCCGGCGGCGTCGAGGTACAGCTTCTTCATCTCGCGCAGCGTCAGCGGCCGCGAGCCGAGGCGGCCGAAGCCGGCGACCTGGTGGCCGGATTCGTCGACCGCGCGGTCGCGCTCGAGCGGCCGCGACAGCGACAGCGCGCGATGCTCGGTCTTGTTCCAGGCGATGAGCTCGGGCTTGGGCTCGGGCGCGAAGCCGTAGAAGTTCGGCTGGCTGTCGGGCGAGGTCAGCTGGATCACCTTGAGTCCGTTGCGCCCGTCGGCGACATAGGCGAACAGCGAGGCGTTCGTCGTGGCGACCACGACGTCGTTGGCGTCGTTGATCTTCCCGTCGGCGGTGTACTGCATGTAGAGTTTCGGCTTCTCCGGGTTCTCGACGTCGAAGATCATGAGGCCGTCCGCGCCCGCGGCGACATAGGCGTAGGTGCGCGAGACGAACACCTTGCGCGCGTCCTTGATCGGCACCGTCGCGCCCGGCACCACGCGCGGCGCCTCGGGCCTGGTGACGTCGATGACGTGCATCCCGCCCTCGCCGACCGCGAAGACGTAGCGGAACTGGTGCGTCGTCGCGCGGATGCCGGCCAGCGGGATGCGCGCGGCGACGCGCGGCTTCAAGGGCACGTCGAGGTCGAGGACGACGATCTCCTTCGGCGTCGGAACGTAGACATGCGTGCCGACGATGTCGAGGTGGCGCGCGCCGGTCAGCACGCCCCCTTCGTTCCAGGTCAGCGCCCGCTCGAAGAAGTTGTTGCTCGGGTTCTGGTCGTGCATCACGCCGATATCGGCCAGGATCAGGCCTTCCTCGGCGTCCGAGATCAGCGCGTAGCGGTAGATCTCGTGCATCGGCTGCTCCTGGTTCACGATCCGCATGAAGTCGCTCTTGTTGCGGTCGTAATGAACCGGCTGCGTCGTCGCGAGCTGGATGCAGGTCGCGTTCTTGGTCGAGAAGCCCGGCTTCTGACCCAGGGGCGAGACCGGCGCCGTGATCACGCGGTGCGAGAAGCCCTTGTTCGAGATCGAGGCGGCGTCGTAGGCCCAGATGCCCGAGCTGCCCTGCGAGGCGAAGATGTATTCGCCCCGCTGTTGGATGCAGTGGATGTCGCCGGCGCCGCTGGTGTAGCTGTCCTTGAGCTCGCGCCCGCGCTTCTGGTGGTCGGCGTACCAGTCGGGATAGGCGTACTTGTGCAGGAAGCTGCCGATCACCGCCTGCGGCTCGTCCCATTCGGTCACCTTGACCGCGTCGAACCCGCCCTCGCCGCCGACCCAGGCGTGATGGCCGACGAAGTTGATGAAGTTGGTCCCGAAGCCCAGCGTCTGCGCCATGATCGCGTTGTTGTCGTTTTCGGCCGACACGTGGCAGTCCGAGCACATCTTGGTCTCTTCCTTGCGCTCGGTGTGCGGATAGTGCGGGTTGAAGACCTGGCTGGAATAGCCGCTGGCCGCGATCGGCGGCTGCTGGATGTAGATGCGCTCGCGGTTGATGTTGGTCGAGGACAGCACCAGGGCCGAGGTCGAGCGGATCGGCGCCACGGTGTGGTTCTTCACCGTGCTGTGCCGGCCGAGGATGAATATCTCGTCGCGCGCGACCTGCGGGTTGTAGCTCGCCCAGTTGCGCGTCTCGCCGCCTTCGAAGTGATGCCGCTCCGTCTTCCAGTTGGCCTGGATCGGCAGGTGGCAGCCGCCGCAGCTCGTGGTCCAGGACAGGTGGCAGCTGAAGCACTCGACCTCGCTGTCCTTGTGCGCGCGCTGCTCGGGCGCCACGCCGGGGCCCCATTTCATCGAGGCGCCCTGCGACATCAGCTTCGCGCGCGCCGCCTTCTCGTTGTAGTGCGGATGCGTCGGATCGACCGAGTCCTTGACCAGCGAGACTTCCCATTCGAGGTCCGGGAAGACCGCCGAGCGCTGGACCAGCTTGTTGCCGATCCACTCGAACCGCTTGCGGCCGTCGGACAGGCGCAGGAGGTTGAGGTCGCGCCCGCCCGGCCGCGCCGCCGGCCCCGAAGTCTGCAGCGTCGGGTACTCGGTCGCGGTGCCGTGGCAGTCCTTGCAGCGGATCTCGATCGCGTCGGCGACCTCGCCGTGCAGGTAGCCGTTGCCATGGGCGTCCTGCGAGAAGTGGCAGTCGACGCACTGCATGCCGTAATCCACGTGGATCGACGACATGTGGATCGCCTTCTTGAACTTCTCGGGGTCGTCGTTCGAGACCTTGTTGCCCTTCTGGTCCAGTAGGTTGCCCTTGCGGTCGCGCTTGAAGATGGCGCGGAAGTTCCAGCCGTGGCCGTGGTAGTCGGCGAACTGCGTCTGCGTGTTGCGGTGGTTGTTGTCGGCGACGCGCTTGAGGAAGTCGACGTCCGACCAGTTGCCGCGCAGCACCGCCTCTTCCGGGTTGCGGTCGAGCCAGGCGCGCATCTGCTCGTTGGACGGATAGACCTGCTTTTCCGGGTACATCAGCGACGCGCCCGGCTCGTAGTCCCACATCGTGTAGCCGAGCATCGTGTTGAGGAAGATGTTCGGCTGGTGCATGTGGCACTGCATGCATTGCGACGTGGGAATCGCGTTCGTGAACGTGTGCTTGAGCGGATGGCCGGACTCGCCGCGCGGGATGGTCGGGTCGACGGTTTGCGTGGTCCCGTCATGGCCGAATTTCGCGTACGGGCCGGAGTGGCGCGGGTCGCGGTCGTTGGCGTAGATCACGTGGCACGAGCCGCAGCCCGAGGTGCGATAGTCGCCCGGCTGGTCGTTGGTGCCCATGAACCAGGTGAACGGGTCGTTGAGGCGCGTCTTGTGGATGTTGATCACCGGCACGGCGATGCGCAGGCCGGTCGCCTCGGCGCGGTTGGACTGGCGGATGTCGGGCCGGCCGGGCTCCTCGAGCCGCTGCAGCTGGCCGAGCGAGTTCGGGTTGCCGATCTCGGGGAACTGGGTGATGATGTTGCGGCCGCCGCGCTCGAACACGCGGAAGATGTCGCCCGGCGGCAAGGTCTCCCAGGTCGGCAGCGGCACCATCTTCGGGATGATGCCGCGCTTGAGCTTCTGCTGGTCGATCTCGCCCGGGCTCACCAGCACGGCGTTGGTGCCGTCGCGCGTATAGCCCTCGCCGGCGAGGTAGTTCTTGAACGGCAGGATGTTGTTGTTGTAGGCGGCGCCGCCCCACAGCATGGCGCCGGTGCCCATCATGCTGCGCTCGGCCGCCTCGATGATGGTGAGGTGGCAGGCGCCGCAGGCTTCGCGCGCCACGCGCAGGTCGCTCGGGTTGACGAATCGGATGTATTCCGGCGCCTCGCGGTTGAGCAGCGTGTAGCTGCGCTCGGGGTTGGCGCTCGACGGGTAGCGCCAGGTGACCGGCAGGCGCGGCAGCACGTGCGCCTTCATCTGCGCCGCCAGGTAGGCGTCGTCGCCCTTCTTCGCGTCCTGCGGCTTCACGACCTTCGGATCGCCGCCGTGGCAGTCGGCGCAGCCGAGGATCACGCCCTCGCTGATGTGCATGGTCTGCGAGTCGGTGGCGGTGTGGCAGCTCATGCAGCCGGTGGTCTTGGCCTCGGCCTCGGCCTGGCTCTGCACGCGCGGCGCGGGCGGCGTCGGCTTGTAGGTCATCGGGCGCGGCGATTCCGGTCCCCCCGCGGCCATCGCCGGCGCGACCGCCCCGGCGAGCGCCAGCAGCGCCGCCAGCGCCGCCGTCCTGATCGCCCCACGGAGCCGTCCATGCATCAGCGTCACGCCACGTCCCTCAATAGGTCAGGATCAGGTTGCCGAGCACCGAATAGAAGATCGACTGGTCCTCGTCCTCGGTCGAATAGAGGCGCTTGAAGCCCTCGTCGGCCAGCAGCATCGCGCCCGACAGGCGGAAGACGATGTTCTGGTTGTTGAACGGGCGATAGGTCGCGGCGCCCGAGATGTCCCAGCCGATGCGGTTGCTGATCTCGCCCTGGTTGCGCAGGAACTCGAGGTTCGAGGTGTCGGCGAACATCAGATAGTTGACGTTGGTCGAGAAGCGCAGCTCGGGCAGGATGTCGAAGTCGGCGCCGCCGCCGATCAGCGCGATGCCGGGGTTGTTGAAGTTCGACTGGCCGTGCTCCTTCGAGCTGCGCAGCTCGGCCAGCACGCCGTTGCGCTGGGTCAGCGCCACGCCGCCGCCGCCGATGAACGGGATGCCCTGCCGGATCCAGTAGCTGGTGTCGGCGCCGGCGAACTGCGGGTTCTCGAAGATCGCCGAGAATCCGCCTTCGGTGTCGTCGAGCGGATCCTCGTCGCCGCTGGCGTAGAGGAACGAGCCGCGCACGCGGATCCAGTCGAAGTCGATCGACGGCTCGAACGCGGCGAAGAAGGCGCGGATGTCGGCCTCGCGGCCGGTGAAGTTGCTGTTGTAGTCCTTGCCGATGGCGCCGTAGACCGAGTGGGTCAGGTTGACGCGGCCGAAATGCCCGTCGCCGTTCCAGCCGATATAGGTGACGTTGTACTTGCGCAGGCGCTCGTCGCCGAACGAGTTCGGACGCTGCAGGAAGTCGTTGTCGTCGTAGAAGAAGCGGTCGTTCTCGCGGTTGCGGTTGTGGATGACCGTGAACTGCGGCGTGTAGCCGAGGGTGAACAGGTCCTGCAGGAACACGTTGGCGATGAAGATGTCGTCGTCGCGCACCCGCCGGGTGATGTCGTTGATGCCGCTGTTGGTGTCCTTGTCGAGACGGCGAAACCAGGCGACGTTGTACTGGATCTTGTTGTTGAAGCGGTTGCCGAACAGGCGCGCGCCCAGCTGGCTGTCCTGGAACAGGAAGCCGCGGAAGTCGGCGTTGAACGGCTGCACGCCGAGCCGGATCGACTCGAAGTCGTAGCGCTCGGACACGTTGTGGATGTGGTAGTCGACGAACAGCTCGGCGATGCCGAGATGCGAGTCGTTGCGCACCTTGCCCTTGGCCGGGTTGGCGTCGGTCAGGCCGACCTCGTCCACCTCGAGCCGGTTGTAGTTGAACACCGGCGAGATGCGCAGCTCGAAATCGGGCGGCTTGAACGCGGTGTTGCCCTTGATCAGCGAGAACGAGCCGATCAGGTTCTCGTTGATGAGCAGCTGGTTCGAGCGCGAGAACTGGTCGTTGGCGATGTTGAACTGCGAGGAGGCGAACGGCACCGGCGTCGGCACGCGGCGCGGCTCGATCACGGTGTCCGAGATCAGCGACAGGTTGACGAACCAGTCCTTGCCGAAGATCGGGCGGTCGCCCTTCAGCATGTTCTGCTTGTAGGGATCGATCGTCGACGTCACCACGCCGATGGCATCGGCCAGGCGCCAGCGGTCCGGCACCGGGATGAACTCGCGCGGCAGGTTCGGCGGCGCCGGCGGCACGGCGCCCGGATTGTCGGTCGGCGTCGGCCTGCGCGCGTCGCGCGCCGGGCGCCCGGGCGCGGCGCGGCGCTGCGCCTCGGAATCCGACAGCAGCGCCTCCTCGCCGTCGTTGGCCGCCTGGTTGATCTGCTCCTTGCCCGCGTGCGCCGGCGCGGCGAGCCCCGGCAGGAACGCCGCGGTCGCAAGCAGCAGGAAGAGCAAGCGCAGCTTCATGTCACTTGCCCCTGCAGACATTCTGCTCGTTGCCGCCGGCATTCGGCTGGAACGGGCAGTTGACGTAGCGCAGGCGCGCGCCGCGCGGCGAGAGCTGGTCGTCGCGGATGGCGAAGGCGGCGTGACCGACGCCGGTGCCGAGCGCGACGCCGCCGTTGTGCAGGCCCAGGAAGCCGACCATGTCGTCCTGGTCGATGCCGTCGCCGGAGATGCCGATGCCGCCGATCAGCACGCCGTTGCGATAGATCGGGAAGCCGCCGGCAAAGGGCTGCATCCCGTTGGCCAGCTGGCTGATGCCGAGCGGGCCGATCAGGGGCAGGTAGGTGCAGTTCATCGGCGTCTCGACCGCGGCGCCGGTGCGCAGGAAGATCAGGTGCTGCGCGATGTTGTCGAGCACGAGGTCGAGCTGCAGGCCGACGTTGAACGGGCTCCACAGCTGGAACGGCCGGCTGAACGGCCCGTGCGGCTCGCCGTCGACGCCGTCGGGAAAAAACGGGCGGTCGATCAGGCCGACGCCGCGGGTCGACCACGCCGTGCCGTCGGTGAAGACGCTCGGCTGGATGAAGGCCTGGGCGATGTTGGCATAGAAGCCGATCGGCACGCCGAGCGCGTTGTTGCCGACCGGCTGCGGCGGCACCAGCACGGTCGAGGCGACCGGCGAGTTGAACGCGGCGAGCTGCGCGGCCGCGTCGACGCGGCTGAAGAACAGCGCCGTGCGCGCCTTCTGCAGCGACACGTCGGTGCCGAAGATCGGCGCATCGGGCGTGCGCGCCATGGCCAGGATCACGCCGTTGACGTCGACCACCGACACCGTGACCTGGATGAAGCTGTTCTGCGGCCGGCGGATCTGCGCGCGCCCGCCGAAGGCGACCTTGAGCGCGTTGACGAGGATGGTCGCCGACTCGTTGGCGGTCAGCGCCAAGCCGCCGGGCGGTCCGGTGCCGGCGCGCGGGGTGAAGGCGTTGTTGGCGAGGTTGGTCGGGTCGCGCAGGACGATCGCGGGCCCGAAGGTCGAGACCTCGCCGGTCGGGTCGGGCGCGTAGCCCGAGGTCGGGTCGCCGTAGGGCGTGCCGTCGCGCAGCGCCGGCGCCGGGACGATGACCGCGCCGGTCGAGAAATAGTCGCGCACGCCGACGCGGCCGCCGAGCACGCCGTCGATCGCGGCGAAGGCCGGCGCGGCGGCCGGGTTCGAGGCGAGCGGGTTGTTGCGGTCGGTGCGGTCGCGGTCGATGTAGCGCAGCGTCTTGCCGGCGACGGCGATGCGGTTGGCGCGGACGTCGACCGGCGCATCGAAGCCGGCGGCGCCGGCGACCGCGATCAGCTCGTCGTCCGAGGTGTCGATGTCGTTGATGATGCGGTCGATCGTGTAGATGCCGTCCGACTCGACGCCGAGGCCGCCGACGACGAAGCCGCCCTTGTAGAGCGGGATGCCGCCCGGATCGGCCGACAGGCCGAGCGGCGAGCGCTTCGGCCCCGGACGGCCGAGCGGGTTGGCAGGATCGGCGCCGTCGAACGCCGCGGTGGCGCGGCGATTGAAATCCGAGCAGGGCAGCTGGCTGAACTGCACGCCGAACAGCGGCCCGCCGGGCGCGCGGAACTCGAGCGGGTTGAAGTTCTCCTGCACGATCTGGCTGGCCGTGCGGGTGGAGAAGGCGTTGCCGGAGGACGAGAGATAGGCGCCGGTGACGGCCTTGGCGATCGCCGACAGGTCCGTCGTCGGCGCGCCGTTGACGACGCCCAGCGTGGTCGACAGCGCCGCCAGCACGGTCTCGACCTGCTCGAGCCCGTTGCCGGCGGGGATGTTGCGGTTGGTCGTGATCCGGAGCTCGACCGGCGCGCCGTTCATGCGGAACACGCCGAGCACGTTGCCGACGCGGTCGACCACGGCGATCGTCGCCGGCCTGCCGCGCGCCTGCGCCTCCTGCACGGCCTGGCTGATGATCTGCCCGACCTCCGCCGCGCTGAGGAACAGCGGCGGGACGGCGGTGACGTTGCCCTGGGCGCTTGCAGGCCGGGCAAACGACAGCACGGCGCAGAGCGCGATCAGCGCCGCCGCCCACGTCGTCCGTCCACCCCTCCTGCGCATGCCCCCTACCCCTCGGTAGTGCCGTCTACTTGGCGATGATCTCGAACGTGCCGAACTTGAGTCCTGCCGCGGTGCGATACCCGACCGTCACGGTGACGGGCAGGCTGGCGGCGGTCAGCTCTTCCTTGAGGATCTTGAACTCGAGCGCACCGTTCTTGACGGCGGTGCCGGTGTCGCTGAGCTCTTCCGCGCGGCCGCTCCACGGCAGCCAGTAGCCCTGGCGCGTGCGCATCAGCATGGCGCCCGACGCCGTGCGTGCCGTCACGTAGGTCGCGAGCGGCTGGTCGCCGGCAAGATCGACGCTGCGGCGGATGTCCTGCGATCCGGCCCCGACGGCGACGGCCGCGAGCCGGACGCCCGCGCTCGACAGCGCGTCGCCGGCGGTGGCCGGAAGGGCAAATGCCGGCAGGCCCCCGAACGCCAACAGCGCCAAGCCCGCCGCGACGCGGCGTTTCCGCCGCATCGTGCCGACCGACGCTCCCGGCGCCGAGAAGACCTGCCGGTGTCTCACCCCTAACATCGTGCCCCATTTTGGCCGCTGAACGCGGCTCTAACATTTTGATTCTGCTCATTGAGCCTGGAACCACCAACCCCCGGTCCAGGCGGCGCGAAGTATACTAGGAGGGCTTCCGGGGCGAAAAGCGATTCACGGGCAAACGCCGCATCCGCGCGGCGTTTTTGCCACCCTGTGGCATTTGGGAAACAAGAACCCCGTGCTGGTTGGCAGAGAAAAAAGCCCGCTGCCGTAAACAGTTACTACTTCCGGCTCGAATTCCGGATCGAGGTCTGCAGCCCCTTCAGCGACTCGCCCGGCTCGGTGCCGCCGCTGCGGTATTGACCGGGGATCCTGTGCGGATCCGCGCTCTTGGCGGAGGGGTTCATGGGGCCTTGAGTCGGCGTGTGGTAATAGTGGCAGGTAACGCAGCTGCTGGGCATGCGGTTGTTCGGCTGCGCCATGGTCAACCCCGAATCGCCGACATGGCATTCGCGGCAGACGGCGATGCCGGGCAGCAGGATGTCGGTCGCCTCGTCCGACCAGGCGGCGCCGACGACGTCCTCGGCCAGGCGGCGCACTTGGCGCAGGCCGTCCACCTCGGGCAGCTTGACCGTGGCGACGGTGGCCGCCGCCGCCGAGGCCTGCCGGGCGACGGCGGGCGACCAGCCCGCCTGCTGCATTGCCTTCACCTGCGCCTTGACAGCGCCGAGCGCGCCGTCGTCGGACGGCAAGGCCAGCGTCGCGGCGAAGAAGGGCGGCGCGGCGTCCTTCACGCGCGCTTCCCACTTCGCCGGATCGGTCACGTCGAGGCCGTGGCAGCGCTGGCAGGTTTCGGTCGCGTGCGAGGAGTGCCGGAACAGCCCCTTGGGCAGCCAGCGCTCGGCGATGTTCGGCTTGACCACGCCGTACCTGCGGCTCGCCGCCTCGCCGCTTTGCGTCGTCATGTGGCAGGTGCCGCACACGGCCTTGGAACCGAAGACGAACTGCAGCGCCTGCTGCGTCTGCGTCTCGGCCCATTCCTGCGCTTCGCGCTTCTGCGACGGGGTCAGGACCACGCGCGACGGCAGGCGGCGCACGATCTCGGGCGCGGTCGGGTCGGCATAGCCGCCCGACAGCGCGGTCGAGCCGTAATAGTCGCGGATCACGTTGACGGCCGCCTCGACGCTGCCGTGCGGCACGCGCCGGCCGCGCGCGACGGGATCGAAGGCGAGCTCGTGGCAGCGCTGGCAATGCGGCTCCTGCGCCACCGGCACCATCAGGAACCCGCCCGGCGCCACCTGGTGGCACGAGCCGCAGTCGAGGGCCTCGAGCCCCTCCGGCCCGCGGATGCCGCCCGGGCGCAGGTGCTTGTCGTGCGGGAAGGTGAGCCCCGAGCGCTCCTTCGGGCGCGGGCTGGCGGCGAGGCTGATGCGCTCGACCTTGCCCGCGGCCGCGTCGACCGCGACGGTCGGGCGGAACTCGTGGTGGTCCTTGAGGAAATCGCCCACCGCGAGCAGCGTCGAGGCCGGCGCCTTGGCGACCAGGTTGCCGTGGCAGTCGGCGCAGAATTTCTGGTCCTTGCGGATGATCGAGGGCTCGCCGTTGTGCTCCTTGTGGCAGCTCTCGCACAGGACCTCGGTCAGCTCGGGCAGCTTGAACTTCTTCGGATCGGCATGATGCTGGATCGATTCGTGGCAGACGTAGCACGCCTCGTCGCGCACCATCTTGAACGGCATCTGGTGGCAGCGATTGCATTGCTGCGCGATCGGCTTGTGCGCGTCGGAGATCTCGCCCGAATTCCACATCATGTCGGGGCGGAAGGCGAAGTTCTTGTTGGCGTCCGTGTCCGGCACGCGCGACGGATTGAAGAACGCCGCCACCGGCCACACCAGGAAGACCGCCAGCACCAGCAGCGTCAGCATCCAGGCCCAGCGCCGGCGGCTCATGCCCGTCTGCTCGAGGCCGAGCTTGCTGCGCGCGACCAGCTTCTCGAGGTCGTCGCCCATCGGCCGCGCGAGCTCGACGCCCAGCGCCAGCGCCTCGCCGCCGGGCGGGTCGATCATCGTCACGTCGTAGGGGCCGATGCCGACGACGTCGCCCTTCTTCACCTGGGCGACCTGCACAGGCTGGCCGTTCACCGTCATGTCGGCGCCGCCCAGCGCCTCGGCGTAGACGCCGTTCGCGCGCTGCTCGATCACCGCCTGATAGAGCGACACGCGCGGATCGGGCAGATGCGCCTCGTTGTCGGTGCTGCGGCCGAAGCGGACCCGCGTGCCCTCGACCTGCTGGTCGCGGTGGGCGACGCCGCCGCTGCGCTTACGCGTGATGAAACGGACGAGGATCGCCACGTCGACCTACCAGTAAAAGAATACCGAGACGATGTGCGCCGCCAGCGAGGCCAGCAGCGCGAAGGTGACCGGCACATGGACGTATAGCCAGATGTCCATGAGCGCCTTGTAGCGCAGGTCGCGGCGCACCCGCTCGACCAGCTCGAGCTTGCGCGCGAGCAGCGACAGCACGGTGCGGCCCTTTTCCGCGTCGCTCTTGGGCAGGCCCAGCACCAGCTCGCCCACGCGCTTGACCGCATGCTGCACCGGGCAGTTGCGGTCGCGGCCCGACAGCTGCTTGAGCGCGCCGCCGCCGAGCGCCAGCTTGTCGGCGGACGCCATGACCTCGTTGTGGATGTCGTCGCCCAGCGTCACGCTGATCTCGCGCGCCTTGGCGTTGAGCTCGGCGATCTGCGCCAAGAGGTCGCGCTGCGTGGAGCCGCGGCGGTTTTCCGTCATCAGGCGCGGAAAGCGCACGTAGACGATGATGCCGAAGATGCCGCTGACGATGACGAAGATCATCAGCGAATAGGCCAGCGTGTGCACGTTCCAGCCGAACTGGAAGCCCGTGTGCAGCGTCGCGACGACGATGAGCCCGAGGCCCAGGTAGACATGGGCCGACAGCCAGTCCTCGAGCTTGACCTTGCCGAGGCCGTAGCGCCGCTTGCGCACGCCGAACCAGGCCAGCCAGACGATGAGGAGCACGCCGATCGTGCCGAGCGTGTAGCCGAGCGCCGTGCCGCCGTTGGGCGGGCCGACCGTCGGCTGGTGCACGATGTAGGCGACCACGGCGATCGCCACCATCCACAGGCTCAGCTTCAGGTAGCGGAAGCCGCGATAGACCAGGATCGATTCATGCATGGCGTGCCCCCCCCAAAAGGCACTGCCTTGCCCTATTGGGGCGAGTGCGTCGTCAACGCGAAGAACTGCTCGGGATGAACGCGGATGGCGGCGCCGGTCGGGCACGAGCGCACGCAGGCGGCGCCGCCCTCGATGTCCTTGCACATGTCGCACTTGACCGCGCGTTTCTTCCCCTCGTGCGAGGCATGCGAGGCGATCTTGTCCTCGCCCGGTCCGTGGCCGAAGCCGAACAGCAGCCACGACAGCAGGCCCGGCTTCTTCGGCGGGTCGTAGGCCATGTGGATCACGCCGTACGGGCAGTTGCGCTCGCAGTTGCCGCAGCCGATGCAGGTCTGCTCGTCGATGAACACCTCGCCGTCCTTGGTCTTGTGCAGGGCGTCGGGCGGGCAGTCGGCCATGCAGTGCGGATGCTCGCAGTGCCGGCACGAGGTCGGCACGTGGATCGTGGCATAGGTCGGCCCGGCCTCGCGGTCCAGCCGCGAGATGCCGCCGTGCGTCTCGGCGCAGGCCTTCTCGCAGTTGTCGCAGCGCACGCACAGCGCCTCGTCGATCAGCAGCATGTCGGCGGCTTCCTTGCCGCCTTCCTGCACCAGGAACTGGATCAGGTTGCCGGCCTCGGGCCGCTGCGAGATGTCCTCGGTCTGCGTGATGATCGCGCCGATGCGCCGCTCGATCTGGCTGCGCAGCTGCGGCAGGTGGTCCATCAGCATGCGGAAGCCGGCGCCGTCCAGCCACACCGCCTCGGTCTCGATCGCCGCCTTGACCGTGGCGGCGCGCGGCATGTCGCGCACCAGCGCCATCTCGCCGACATAGTGGCCGGCGGGCACGTAGTTCATGACGATCTCGCGCCCGCCGATGCGGCGCGACACGGTGCAGCTGCCGGTGCGGATCAGGAACACGCCGTCGCCGGGATCGCCCTCGTTGAAGATGACCTCGTTGGCCTTGAAGCTCCTGAGCTTGGCGCTCTCGAGCACCGCGGCCATGTCGTCCTTCGACAGGTTCGGCGCGATGTAGCTGCGGATCTGGCGCTCGATCGCGGCGGCGTCGACGACGTCGCGCACCTTCGGCACCGACTTGATCAGCTTGATCATCTCGCGGCGCGACGTCTCGATCAGCACGCAATCCTGGGTCGCCCGGACGGTCGCCGAGCGGCGCCTTCCGGCCAGAAGCCCCATCTCGCCGAAGAACTCGCCCGGCCCCAGCCGGACCATCTCGTCCGGATGGTCCGGGTCGATCTCGATGCCGACCTCGCCCGCGAAGATCGTGTAGAAGGTGTTCGAGTAGTCGTTGCGGTGGAATATCTCGCCGCCGCCCTTCGGCGTGTGCACGTTGCTCTCGAGCAGCACTTCGCGCAGCTGCAGCGTGGTGAGGCCGGAGAACACGGGGACGGTCTTCTGCATCTCGGCCAGCAGGCCCGGGATGCTGCCGTAGCGGTCGAGCAGCGCGCCCTTGAACTTCTCCTTCAACAGCGGCTCGTCGGCCGGCTCGCATTCGTTGCCCTGGATGAACTCGACGACCTCGTAGCCCTGGTTCATCGCCTGCTTGATCAGCGGGTAGCCGGCCAGCGCGCCGATGACGTAGAGCCCGGGCACGTTCGATTCGTAGTGCGCGCTCAGCTCCGGCAGCGCCGTCGGGTCCTTGCTGGGAAACTGGATGCCGCAGGATTCGACGAAGGCGCGCGGCGCCAGCGCGCCCAGGCGCGCGATGACGCGGTCGCACTCGACCACCGCCTCGCCGTCGGCGGTCTTCAAGGTGAACTTCAGCCGCGGGCCGGCCTCGACCTTGGTCGGCGAGGACTTGTACATGCACTCGAGCACGCCCTTCTCGAGCGACTTCGTGATCAGGTCCAGGTTGCCCTGCTTGCAGCGCGCGAACTCGGCGCTGCGGTTGATCATGATCACCTTGTTCTGCTTGGCCAGCGCCACCGCGTTCTCGATCGCCGCGTCGCCGGCACCGACCACGACGATGGTCTCCTCGGCATACTCGTCCGGGTCGTCGAGCTGGTACTGGATGCGCGGATCGTTCTCGCCGGGGACGCCGAGCTTGCGCAGGTTGCCCTGCAGGCCGATCGCCAGGACCACGTATTCGGCGGTGACCTTGTCCTTGCCGTTGACCGTCAGCTCGAAAGCGCCCTTCCGCCCCGTGATCTTGGTGACCTCGGCGTTGTAGCGGAGGTTGACGCCCAGCTCCTTGGTCTGCTTGTCCCAGGTGCCGAGGATGTCCTCGCGGATGCCCAGCTTGAAGTCCATCGGGCTGCGCAAGGGCAGGATGTCGGGCGTCGCCATCACCAGCTTGCCCTTCTGGTACTTGTAGATCGTATCCGACAGGTGGTCGGTCTTTTCCAGAAGGACGTGCGACAGCTTGCTCTGGGCGGCCCGACCGGCAGCACTCATCCCGCCAGGGCCGGAGCCCACGATGGCTACCCTGAAATGCTCGGTCATCGGAAGTCTCACCCCTTTTGTTCAGGCTATGTCGCGGTGCGGAATCAGTCAACGAAGCAGCGCGGCTTCTAGGCCGGCGCTTCCTTTCCGCACCGTTACCACCGGGGGGATCAGTCGAGCCTGATTCGCAGGTTCTCGCGCGCGACGAAGGCGCCCGGCCACATGGCGCGGGCCTCGGTCTCGACCTGGCTCATGAAGCGGTCGTCGTGCTCGGGGTCGTGATGGAAGATGGCGAGCGACCGCGCGCCGGCGGCGCGGCACAGCCTGACGCCTTCCTGCCAGGTCGAATGTCCCCAGCCGACCCGGCTGGGGAACTCGGCGTCGGTATAGGTGGAATCGTAGATCACCAGGTCGGCGCCGGCGATCAGGGACAGGACGCGCTCGTCCGGCTTGCCCGGCAGGTGCTCCGTGTCGGTGATCAGGCAGACCGAGCGGCCGGCGTGCTCGACGCGGTAGCCGGTCGCGCCGTCGGGATGGTTGAGCGGCGCGGTGCGGATCTTGATGCTGGGCGCCAGCGGGAACGTGTCGCCGGCCGAGAAATCCTCGAAATCCATCTTGGACCGCATCGCTTCCAGCGGCACGGGGAAGAACGGGCGCGACATCTGCCCGCCCATGACCTGCCGCAGGCCCCCATGCGGCAGCGAGGCCCCGGCCATCAGCCGGAAGCTGCGGTCCTTGTGGAAGGCCGGCGAGAAGAACGGGAAGCCGTTGATGTGGTCCCAGTGCGTGTGGGTCAAAAGGATCGTCGCATCGGCGACATTTTTCCGCAAAAGCCAGTGACCCAGGTTGCGGATGCCGGTGCCGGCGTCGAAGATGATCGTGCGCCCGTCGGCCGATACCTCGATGCAGGTGGTGTTGCCGCCGAATGCGACGTGGTTGACGGTGGGACAGGCGATGCTGCCGCGCACGCCCCAGAACTTGACCTTGAAGCTCATCAGCTTGCCACGCGCGCTCTAGATCGGGACCGCCAGGTTGCCCAGGCGCTTGGTGAGCTTCATGTTCTCTCCATAGTCGACCGGCACCGCGATGATGGCCGGCCCTGATTGACGAAAGGCTTCCTCGATCGCAGGCTTGAGCTCGGCGACCGAGCCCACGCGCCTGCCCCAGCAGCCGAAAGCCTTGGCCAACTGCACGAAATCAGGGTTGGTGAAGGCGAGTTCCGAGTGTTTGCCGTCGAACGCGTTCTGCTGCTTCCACTTGATCAGGCCGTATTCTCCATCGTCCCAGACCATCACCACGATGTTGAGCTTCAGCCTGACCGCGGTCTCCAGGTCCTGCACGTTCATCAGGAACCCGGCATCGCCGCAGATCGCCAGGACCTTGCGGCCGGGGAAGGCGATCTTGGCGCCCATGGCGCCGGGCAGCGCGAAGCCCATCGAGCAGAACCCGTTGGAGATCAGGCACGTGTTCGGCTCCTCGCACTGATAATAGCGTGAAATCCACATCTTGTGCGCGCCGACGTCGGACAGGACGATATCCTCCGGCCCGAGCGACTGGCGCACGTCCCAAAGGATGCGCTGCGGCTTGACCGGGAAGCCGGTGTCGTCCTTCTCCGCCGCGAACTCGTCGAGCATGGCCTGCCGGAGCTTGGCCCGGCCGGTGATGTCGAACAGCGGCAGGCGCTCGCCGCACCGTTCGTTCAGGGCCTCGTTGATCTGCCACAGCGCGTCGGCGACGTCGCCGACCACGTCGACCGCGACCGGGTAGTGCTCGTCGATCTCGGCCGGCGTGAAGTCGACATGGACGATCTTCTTGCCGGGATGGCGGTTCCACAAGGACGGGGAGTACTCGACCAGGTCGTAGCCGACGGCGACGATCACGTCGCACTCGTCGATCGCCAGGTTGACGTAGTCGCGCGCCTGCAGCCCGATCGTGAACAGGCAGTGCGGATCGCTCATGGCGACCGCGCCCTTGCCCATGAAGGTGTTGGCGACGCCGATGCCGGTCTTGCGCGCGAAGCGGCGCAGCTGCTTGGCGGCGCGCTTGCGCACCGCGCCGTTGCCGCCGATGACGATCGGGTTGCGCGCCTTGACGATCACGTCGACCGCCTCGGCCACCGCCTTGTGGTCGGCGGCCGGCCGGCGCGTGCGGGCCACGGCCATCGGCTTGCCGTCGAGCTTCTCCTCGGCCAGGTCCTCGGGCAGCTCGATCAGCACCGCTCCCGGCTTCTCGGCCTCGGCCAGCTTGAAGGCCTTGCGCACGATCTCGGGGATGTTGCGCGGATGATAGACCGACTGCGCCCACTTGGTGACGGGCCGGAACATCCCCACCACGTCCATCGCCTGATGGCTCTCCTTGTGCATGCGGCGGGTATCGGCCTGGCCGGTGATGCACACCAGCGGGGCGCGGTCCATGTTGGCGTCGGCCACGCCGGTGATCAGGTTGGTCGCCCCGGGCCCCAGCGTCGCCAAGCACACGCCCGCCTTGCCGGTCAGCCGGCCATAGGCGTCGGCGATGAAGGCGGCGGCCTGCTCGTGGCGGCAGAGGACGAACTTGATCTTGCTATCGAGGAGCGAAATCATCAGATCGGCGTTCTCTTCGCCCGGCAGGCCGAAGATGTGGGTCACCCCCTCCGCCTCCAGGCAGCGAACGAACAGATCGGACGCCTTCATTATCGTCCCCCTTCCCCGTCCCCCCGGGGCGGGCCAGTATCCTTGGCCGCCGCGGCCAGCGTCAACCAAAGCCGCGGATTTTCGTCCTTTTTGGAAGGCATGCCCTATGACGCCCATCACACCCGCCCCCGATCTCCCGACGGACCTGGCCGACCGCGTGCGGCGGCTGGAGCGGGCCAACCGCCGCCTGGCCCGGATCGCGGGCGCCTCGGCCCTCCTTTTCACACTGGTGTTCTTGGGGGGCGGCGGCTCGATCGGCCTGGTGCGCGCCGCCGGGGAAGAGGTCGTGACCCAGCGCCTGACGCTGACCGATCCGGCCGGCGGCACGCGCGCCATCCTGTCCGTCGTGCCGGGACTCGGGCCGTCGCTGGTGATCTACGGCGAGAACGGCAAGGCCGGCGCGGCGCTGGCCTTTCCGCCGGAGGGTCCCAACCTGGTGATGTACGACAGCAGCGGCCAGCTGCGCCTGCGCCTGGCCACGATCGAGGCGGCCGGCCCCAGCCTTGTGCTGAACGATTCGAAGCGCAAGCCACGGCTGCAGGTCTCGCTCGCCGGCGACGTGCCGAACGTCACCCTGCTCAACGACCAGGGCAAGCCGACCTGGCGCACGCCCTAGCCGGATTTCATCGAGCACCGCCGAATCGGCCGCCATGGCCGCGTCCGGACCCCGGCTCGGCCGGTCGGTCGAGCTGACCATCGACTCGCTGGGCGCGCGCGGCGACGGCATCGCCCGGCTGGGCGCCGCCACGGTCTTCGTGCCGTTCACCGTGCCGGGCGAGCGCGTGCGCGCGCTGATCGAGGCCAAGCGCGGCGACGGCTACGCCGCCGTCGTGGAGGAATGGATCGCGCGGGACGCGGCACGGCCGGCGCCTGCCTGCCCCGCCTTCGGCGCTTGCGGCGGCTGCGCCTGGCAGCACCTGCCGGCGCCGGTCTACGCGGCGGTGAAGCGCGACCTGCTGATCGCCGCCCTGCACCGCCAGAAGCTGCGGCCGGGCGATGCGTTCGCGGTGGAGGCGACCCGCATCTCGCCGGCGGCGGCGCGGCGGCGGGTACGCTTCGCGGGCTTGCGCAGCCGCGCCGGCGTCCGCCTGGGCCTGCACCCGCGCGCCGGTCACGACGTGCTGGACCTGGCGCAATGTCCGGTGGCGGCACCAGGCATCGCCGCCCTGCTCGATCCCTGCCGCCGCGTCGCCGCGACGCTCGACGCGCTGCAGCCCGGCCGCAAGCCGGCGGCGTTCCAGGTCGCGGTCACCCTGGCCGACGGCGGTGCCGACGTGACCTGGACCTTGCCGCAGACGCCCGGCTTGGCCGATCGCGAGCGCCTCGCGCGGTTTGCCGCCGAGCAGGACCTGGCGCGCGTCAGCTGGCGCGCGCGGGCAGCCGACGAGGACCGGCCGGGCGCGGCCGAGCCGGTCACGCAGCGCCGCCCGCCGGTCATTGCGTTCGGGCCGGCTTCGGTGGAGCTGCCGCCCGACGCGTTCCTGCAGGCGACACGCGAAGGCGAGGCCGCCATCCGCGACGCCGTGCTGGCGGCCGTCGCCGCCGCGCCGCGCGGGCCGGCGGCCGACCTGTTCGCCGGCTGCGGCACGCTTGCCCTGCCGCTCGCCGCCGAACGCGCGGTGCACGCGGTCGACGGCGATGCCGCGGCGATCGCCGCGCTCGACGCCGCCGCGCGCCGGACGCAGCGCATCCGCCTGACGACCGAGCGGCGCGATCTCGCCCTGCGGCCGCTCACCGCCGGCGAGCTCGGCCGCTTCGTCGCGGCCGTGTTCGATCCGCCGCGCGCCGGCGCCATGGCCCAGGCGCGCGAGCTCGCCCGCTCGAAGGTCGCGACGGTCGTCGCGGTCAGCTGCGACCCGGCGAGCCTCGCGCGCGACCTGCGCCTGCTGGTCGACGGCGGCTATGCGATCGAGCGCGTCGTGCCGATCGACCAGTTCCTGTGGTCGCCGCGGGTCGAGGCCGTGGCGGTGCTGCGCCGGCGCTGAGGCGGCCGGCGTCCGCTCATCTGGCCGCGCGCGCGCTGACGGCGGCCTGACGCGCGCGGATCTCCGGCGGCCAGGACGACTTGATGAAGGCGAGCACGGCCCAGATCTCCGCGTCGCTCAACACGGCTTCATAGGCCGGCATGTCGGTCCGGTAGCCGGGCGGCACATAGGGCGCGAGGCCGTGCTTGGTGATCTCGAACAGCTGCCGGTCGGCGTGATGCCAGGTATGGCCGCTGGCGTCGTGCGGCGGCGCCGGCAGCTTGCCGTCGGGCTTGCGCTGCTGCCAGTCCGGCTGGCCCTGCAGCCGCTCGCCGTGGCACGAGGCGCAGTGCGCCGCGTAGATGCTCCGGCCGAGCGCGACCTGCCGCGCGTCGGCCGGGTCGGCCCGCCCGGCGGCAGGCCGCAGCCGGTCGTAGAGGACGGCCGCGCCGCCCGTGAGCACGGCGACGGCCAGAAGCAGGGCCAAGACGGGTTTGGTCCGCACGCGACGCCAGCGATCAGTGGTCGACCGGAGCTCCGGATCGCCGACAGGCTTGCCGGGTTCCCGCGCTGGAACGTCAAGCGGCAAAGAAACGGGCGGCGCCTCGGGCGGCCGTTGATCCTGCCGAGCTTGACGAAGGGCGCCGGTCCCAAATGGAGGGCGCGCGGATCGGCGCGCGCCCAGGCGCCAGCCTCCGATCGGAAGTCCGGATCAGCGGTTGCCGGGCGCGGCGCAGACCTGGCGCTGCTCGCCCATGCCGTCGATGCCGAGCGTGACCACGTCGCCGGGCTTGAGGAAGATCGGCGTCGGCTTCTTGCCCAGGCCGACGCCCGGCGGCGTGCCGGTGATGATCACGTCGCCCGGCTCCAGCGTCACGAAGTCGCTGATGTAGCTGACCAGGTGCGCGACGTCGAAGATCATCGTCTTCGTGCTGCCGCTCTGCATGCGCTGGCCGTTGACGTCGCAGTACATGTTGAGCGCCTGCGGGTCCTTGACCTCGTCGGCGGTCAGCACGTAGGGGCCGAGCGGCGCGAAGCCGTCGCACATCTTGCCCTTGGTCCACTGGCTGCCGCCGCGGTCGATCTGGAAGGCGCGCTCGGACACGTCGTTGCAGATCGTGTAGCCGGCGACGTGCTTGAGCGCCTTGTCCTTCGATACGTAGCGCGCGCGCCGGCCGATCACGACCGCGAGCTCGACCTCCCAGTCCATCTTGCTCCAGCCGCGCGGGAAGACGACCTTGTCGTTCGGCCCGGCATAGGTGTTGGGCGTCTTGACGAACAGCACCGGCTCGTCCGGGATCTTCACGCCGGCCTCGGCCGCGTGGTCGGCGTAGTTCAGGCCGACGGCGATCAGCTTGCCGATCGGGCTGACCGGGGCGCCGAGCCGCGGCTTGCCGCGCACCTTCGGCAGCTTCTCGACCTTGACCTTCTTGAGCTTCGCCAGCCCGCCGGGCGACAGGGTGTCTCCGTTGATGTCCTTGATGACCCTCGACAGGTCGCGGATCGCGCCGCTGGAATCCAGCAGCCCGGGCTTCTCGCGGCCCTTCGGGCCGAAGCGCAGCAGTTTCATTTCCCCTCCTCAGGGTAGGAATGCCTCGATAGGACCAGCAGGACAGGGGGCGGACATTACCGTTGCCGTCAGCCTTCCGGCAAGCGTGGCGCCGCTTTGCTTGTGACGCCGCGCCCGATCGACTATACCCGGCGCGCGCAACGGCGCCCTCCGAGCCCCTTCAGGACGAAATGACCTCTTCCCCCGATATCGCGGAGCGTCAGCTCGCCGTCGTCGTGGTCGGCCATGTCGATCACGGCAAGTCGACGCTGGTCGGGCGGCTGTTCAACGACACCGGCATGCTGCCGGAGGGCCGCGCCGAGGCGATCCGCGCCATGTGCGAGCGGCGCGGCATGCCGTTCGAATGGGCGTTTTTGATGGACGCGTTCAAGGCCGAGCGCGACCAGGGCATCACCATCGACACGTCGCAGATCTGGTTCAAGACGGCCAAGCGCGACTACGTGCTGATCGACGCGCCCGGCCATCGCGAGTTCCTGCGCAACATGATCACCGGCGCGTCGGCCGCCGACGCCGCCATCCTGTTGATCGACGCGGCCCAGGGCGTCCGCCAGCAGTCGCGCCACCACGGCTATCTCCTGCATCTGCTCGGCGTCGAGCAGGTGGCGGTGATCGTCAACAAGATGGACATGGTCGACTGCGCCGAGAAGCGCTTCGCCGAGATCCGCGACGCGTACCGCGACTACCTGGCGGCGCTCGGTGTCCGCCCGGCCGCGTTCATCCCGGTGGTCGCACGCGACGGCGACAACCTCGTCGAGCGCTCGGCCCGCATGGGCTGGTACGACGGCCCGACCGTGGTCGAGGCGCTCGACGCGTTCCAGGCGACGCGCCCGGCCGCCGACCTGCCGCTGCGCCTGCCGTTGCAGGACATCTACAAGTTCGACGAGCGCCGCATCCTGGTCGGCCGGATCGAGAGCGGACGGCTGCATGTCGGCGACCGCCTGCTGTTCTCGCCCAGCAACAAGACGGCGCGCGTCGCCTCGATCGAGGCGTGGAACGCCCGGCAGCCGCCGCGCGAGGCCGGCGCCGGCGAATCGGTCGGCATCACGCTCGACGAGCAGATCTTCGTCGAGCGCGGCGAGATCGCGAGCCACGAGGACCACCCGCCGATCGAGACCACGGTGTTCCGTGCGCGGCTGTTCTGGATGGCGCGCGAGCCGCTCAAGGCGGGGGCCGAAGCGACCGTCCGCATCAACACGCGCGAGTTCAAGGCCGCGGTGCAGGCGATCGAGCGCGTGGTCGACACCGAGACGCTGGAGGAGGCGGCGGCGGAAGCGGTGCCGCGCGACGGCGTGGCCGACGTGATCGTGCGCGCGCGCGGCCTGGTGGCGCTGGACGAATACCGCATGCTGAAGCGCACCGGGCGCCTGGTGATCAGCGACCGCGGCGGCATCGCCGGCGGGGGCCTCGTCCGCATGGAGGGCTATCCCGACCAGCGCCGGCTGGTGACGCCGCGCTCGACCAACCTGACCGGCGTCGAGCACCGCATCGGCCGCGCCATGCGCGCCGCGCGCAACGGCCATGCCGGCGGCGTGCTGTGGCTGACGGGCTTGAGCGGCTCGGGCAAGTCAACGCTCGCCATGGAGGTCGAGCAGCGCCTGTTCCAGATGGGCTACCAGGTCTACGTGCTGGACGGCGACAACGTGCGCGGGGGCCTGAGCGCCAATCTCGGCTTCGCGCCCGAGGACCGCGCCGAGAACGTGCGCCGGGTCGGCGAGGTGGCGGCGCTGTTCGCCGACGCGGGGGTCGTGACGATCAGCGCCTTCATCTCGCCCTACCGCGCCGACCGCGACCGCGCGCGCCAGGCGGCGCGCGACACCTCGTTCCACGAGATCTACATCAAGGCCGACCTCGCCACCTGCGAGCGGCGCGACCCCAAGGGTCTCTACCGCAAGGCCCGCGCCGGCCAGATCGCGGATTTCACCGGCATCTCCGCGCCCTACGAGGAGCCGGACAAGCCCGAGCTCGTGGTCGACACGTCCAACGCATCGGTCGACGAGAGCGCGCGCGCCATCGTCGACTACGTGGTGAAGCACTTCGCGCTCAAAGGGTGAGCGAGGCGCCCTAGTCCCCGATCAGCACGAACCCGGCCCAGAACACGGGGTGCGCGATGTCGCGCACCTGGATCAGCTTGAGTTGCGCGCGGCGCGCGGCCTCGGCGCGGCTCAGGCCCTTGTTGGCGGCGAGCTCGGCGAACATGCCGGTCGTCAGCTGCGCGGTCTGCTCGGACGGCACCGGGTACGAGGCGGCATAGAGCGAGCGCGCGCCGGCGTAGAAGAACGCGCGCGTCAGTCCCGACAGGCTCTCGCCGCCGAGCTTGCCGTCGGGCGCGGCGGTGTTGCAGGCGCTCAGGATCACGAAATCGGCGTTGAGGCGCAGCGTCGCGATCTCGCTGGCGTCGAGCAGCCCGTCGTTCTCCGGCGCCGCCTTGACCGGCGGCGTGAAGGCGAGCGCGGGCTCGGTGTCGCAGACGAGGTCGCCGGGCAGGAGCCCGTGCGTGGCGAAGGCGATGACGCGGTACTGCGCCAGGTCGGTCCGGCGCACGCGCGCCTCGCTGGCGGCGTCGCCCAGCACGACGCTGTCGTTCGGTGCGCCCAGCGCGCGCGCCATGGCGCGCAGCTCGCCGGCGGTCTCCGGCAGCGGCTCGAGCTCGCGCAGCAGCTTCGCGATCGTCTCCTCGCGGTCGCGGCAGGTCGCGCCCAGCTGGCTGCGCGCGTTCTGGTTGCCGGGCGCGCCGTGGAACGACGGCGCGCCGAAACCGATGAACGGGCGCGCCGCCGAGCGCGCCTGGGCCGCGCCGCGCAGCGCGCGCAGCGCGTCGATCGACGGCACCACGCTCAGCGCGTGGCGCCGCACCAGCCATTCGGCGTCGGCGTAGCGCTTGGGCGCCGGCGGCTTGGCCACCAGCACCGCGGGCGGGATCGCCAGCAGCGGCCCGGCCGGCGCGAGGATGAGGTGCTTGACCCCGGCGAGGTCGTCCTCGAACGGGCCCAGCAGCGCGCGATAGAGCTTGTAGGACAGATCGAGGTCGAAATCGGTCTCGCCCGTCTTCGTCCAATCGAGCCCCCGGCGCAGCTCGCGCACGACCGTGTCGAGCGCGCGTTGCGACAGCGCCACCGCGTGTGCCTTGAGCCTGCCGTCGCGCAAAAGGAAGACGATCGTGCCCTGGTCGCTCGACAGCATCGTCACCAGCGCCTCGCCGGGCTTCATCAGCCGGGCGACCTCGGCGGTGCCGGCCGGCGCCGGCGACTGCAGCTGCGCGAAGGCCGGGAACTCGCGCGTCAGGCGCTGGTCGAGCCGCTCGACCGCGGCGCTGGTCTCGGCGATGCGCCGCTTGAGCTCGTCCTCGACCGCGGCGACCCGCGCGGCGGGCGGCTTCGACATCTCCGTCGCCAGGTCGCGGCGCAGCGTGTCGATCTGCTGGTAGCCGTCCTGCAGCTCGCGCGTGAGCGCGGTCAGCTCCGGCGTGCCGGCGGCGAGCCGCGCGGCCATCTGCCCGATCGCCTGGGCGGCGGCGCCGCCGCGCGGCACCTGGCTCGCCCGGAACGCCTCGTCGGTCAGGCTGCCGGCCGAGGCCGCGTCGGCGCGCGACTGGCGCAGCGCCGCCAGCGCGTAGCCCGCGAAATCGTTGGCATCGGCCTCGCCGCGGGCACGGCGGTCCCTGACCACGGTCTGCCCCATGCGGCGCCAGGCGGCGAGCGCCTGGTCGGGCCGGTTCGCCGCCTGCTCGATCTCGGCCGCCTGGGCAAAGGCCCGCGCCAGCGGGCGGCTGGGGCCGAACAGCGTCTCGCGCAGGTCGATCAGCTGGGTGTTGAGCCGGCGCGCCTCGTCGATGCGGTTGGCGCGGCGCGCGAGATCGGCCTGCAGCTCGATCGCCTCGGCGACCCACCAGTTGACCGAGCCGTAGGCGGCGCCGAAGTTCATGCGCGCCTCGCGCGCCGCGCGCTCGGCCCGCGCCAGGTCCCCGCTCTTGAGCGCGAGGCCCGCCTCGGCATAGAGGCTGTGCGCCAGCGCGTCGCGCGCCTCGCGCCGTTCGCGCCGGATCTGGATCGACTGGCCGACCAGCTTCAGCGCCTGGTCGTACTTGCCCTGCAGCTCGTTGAGGAAGCCGCGATAGACCAGCAGGCGCGGGTAATGGTCGGGATCGGGCGAGCGGCGCGTCAGCGGATCGGCGCGCACGAACAGCTTCTCCGCCTCGTCGAATCGCCGCTGGTTGGCGACGTTGAGCGCCAAGTGCCCGATCGTGTCGCCCAGCGCCGCGTTGTCGCGGCCGACCAGGCGCTCCTGCATCTCGAGCGCGCGCCGCCACGCATCCTCGGCGCGCGCGTAGTCGCGCAGGCTGTTGTAGCTGTTGCCGAGCTCGCGCAGCTTGTCGAGCTTGCCGACGTCCTGCAGGCCGATCAGCGCCATCGATCCGCCGACCTCGGCCTCGAGCTGCGCGATGCGCTGCTTCACGTCGCCGGCGTCGGCGGGGGCGCCCGGCGCCGGACGTTGCGCCGGCTGCTGCGGCTGGCGCGGCGGGCGCGCCGAGGGCGACGGCCGCGCCGGCCGGTCTGCCGAGCCCTTGTCCTGGCGGCCCATCACCTCGCGCGCGAGGTCGAGCGCCGTCATGTGTCCGACCGCCAATTGCACGCGGTCGCCGCGCGCGGCCAGCGCGAAGCGCGGGAAGCCGTCGCCGCCCTGGCAGGTGCGCACCGCGCCGCGGAGGCCCGAAGGCATGCTGATCGGGCGGATCGGCCCGGTGCACGCGACACGCCCGAAGCCGCGCAGCAGGGCTTCGTCGCCCAGCAGCTCCTGCGGGTCCTTGGCCTGCGTCAGCACGGCGATGTCGGCGGCGGTGCTGGCCACGCCGGCGCAGAAGATGCCGTGGCGGTTGCCGGCGCCCGCCGTCAGCACGCAGTCCTCGCCGTTCAGGTTGCGGCCGAGCGGCTGGGGCTGCGGCGCCGGAGACTGGGCCTGGCCGGACGCGGACAGCAGCAGCGCGGCCGTACCGGCCGTCCAGGCCATGGCGACCCGGCGCAACGTCATTTGCCGCCCTCCTGATCGCGCAGGCGCAGCATCTCGAAGTCTACGTAGTTGAGCTCCATATGGATCTGGCTCCCGCGCACGCATCGCAGGAATGCGGAACGGTTTCCCTGGTCGACCTGCACCAGGACCTCGGTCTCTGTCTGTGACGTCGGTCGCACCGCGCCATAGCGCGCCAGGAACTCCTGGACCGCGTTCAAATGGGTCACGCATTCGGGCATCGAGGCAAACACCACCGAGCGTGCGACGATTCCCGCCACCATCCGCGTGCGCGGCGTGACGACCGCATAGTAGTCGCGAAACAGGTAGAGCGGGTAGGACGGCTGGAACCGCTCGGCCGTCACGTTGCCGGGCAGCAGCGTGGCGCCGAGCGCCATGCGTTGGTCGAAGGGCTGGCCCAGCATGACGCCGAAATCGCCGCGGATCGGCTCTTGCGCGGCCGCAATGCCCCCGCCCGGCAGCCCGCCGGGCAGGCCCGTCAGCAGAACCAGGACCGCGAACCAGGCGCCGGGACGGATCAATTGCGCGATCCGGCCCATGCCAGCATCGTCTCCAAGAGGCGCCGCAGCACCGGGCGGACGCGCTGGGCGCGGTCCTCGCGGAAGGCCCAGGGCGGCGCCTCGTCCATGTAGACGCATTGCGCCATCTCGAGCTGGACCGCGTGCCGGGCCTCGGCCGGGCGGCCGAAATGCCGGGTGATGTAGCCGCCCTTGAAGCGGCCGTCGACCGCCGCGGTGAAGCCCGCGGCCCCGCGCACGATGTCGCCGAGGCGCCGGATCAGCGCCGGGTCGGCGCTGACACCGCCGCCGGTGCCGAGGTTGAGGTCGGGCAGCCGCCCCTCGAAGAAGCGCGGCACGCGGCTCAGGATCGAATGCGCGTCGAACAGCAGCGCGATGCCGTGACGGGCCTCGAGGCGCCGCAGCTCGGCGTCGAGCACGTCGTGGTAGGGCCGCCAGTAGCGCTCGACCCGGCGCGCCGTCTCGGCCGCGTCGGGCGCCCTGCCGTCGCGGTAGACCGGCTGCTTGTCGAAGCGCGAGGTCGGGCAGACCTCGGTGTTGTCGGCGCCGGGATAGAGCGACCGGTTCTCGGGGTCGCGGTTCAGGTCGACGACGTAGCGCGAATGCGTCGCCGCCAGCATGCCGGCGCCAAGCTCGCGCGCGAAATCGTAGAGGCGGTCGATATGCCAGTCCGTGTCCGGCACCTCGAGCGCCGCCGGCGTCATGCGCTCGGCCAGGTGCTCCGGGATATGCGTGCCGACATGCGGGGCGCTCACCAGGAGCGGCGTCGTGCCCGGCTCGAAGCGGAAGACCGGCGTCATGCCGCCTGCCTCGTCTCCACCTTGGTGCCGGCGCGCACCACGCCGGCGCAAGGGTTGCCGCCCAGCCAATAGGCCAGCTCGGCCGGCCGCCCGACGCGCCACAGCGCCAGGTCGGCGCGCTTGCCGACCTCGAGCGTGCCGCGATCGGCGAGGCCGAGCGCGCGCGCGGCGTTGCGCGTGACGCCGGCCAGCGCCTCGGCCGGCGTCAGCCGGAACAGGCTGCAGGCCAGGTTGAGCATCAGGAGCAGCGACAGGGCCGGCGATGAGCCGGGATTGCAGTCGCTGGCGATGGCGATCGGCACGCCGTGCCGGCGCAGCGCCTCGACCGGCGGCAGCCTGGTCTCGCGCAGCACGAAGAAGGCGCCGGGCAGCAGGACGGCCACCGTGCCCGCCGCGGCCATGGCCGCCACGCCGGCCTCGCCGGTGTACTCGAGATGGTCGGCCGAGAGAGCCCGGTGCTTCGCCGCCAGCGCCGCGCCGCCCAGGTCGCTCAGCTGGTCGGCGTGCAGCTTGACGGGAACGCCCGCCCGCGTCGCCGCGCCGAAGACGCGCTCGGTCTCGGCCGGCGTGAAGGCGATCTTCTCGCAGAACACGTCGACCGCGTCGGCCAGCTTCTCGGAGGCGACGCGCGGCATCATCTCGTCGCAGACCAGGTCGACATAGGCGCCCTGGCGGCCGGCGAATTCCGGCGGCAGCGCATGCGCGCCGAGGAACGTGGTCACGACGTCGACCGGCAGCACGCGGCCGAGCCGCCGGGCGACGCGCAGCATCTTGACCTCGTTCTCGGTATCGAGGCCGTAGCCCGACTTGATCTCGACGGTGGTGACGCCTTCCTCCATCAGCCGGCCGAGGCGCCGGGCCGCGGCGGCGTACAGCGCGTCGTCGCCCGCGGCGCGCGTGGCCGTCACGGTCGAGCGGATGCCGCCGCCGCGCCGCGCGATCTCCTCGTAGCTCTCGCCCTTGAGCCGGCGTTCGAACTCCTCGGCCCGGTCGCCGCCGAAGACGAGGTGCGTGTGGCAGTCGATCAGCCCCGGCGTGACCCAGGCGCCGCCGCCGTCATAGACCGCACGGGTCGCGCGCTCGCCGCCCGGCGGCAGGTCGGCGCGCCGGCCGATCCAGGCGATGTGGCCGCCATGCCCCACGGCGATCGCGGCGTCGCGGATCGCGCCGTAGCCGTCGGGCTCGGCGCCCGGCGGG
>JAKLKW010000231.1 GCA_023150455.1 Alphaproteobacteria bacterium
CGGGCGCGGGCGGTGCGGGTGCGTGAGGCCGAGGCGGCGCGGGTTGCGCGCCCGCGGCCTGGGCCGGCGGCGCCGGCGGCGGGCTCGCTTTCGCCGCCGCGGCCGCGCGCGATGCGGCGGGCGCCGGCGTGGAGTCGGGCGGCGAGATCGCCTCGACGACCTGGGTGCCGAAGGTGAAGTTGCCGCTGGGCTTGACCGCGCCCGCGCTGGACAGCGGCTTCTCCGCCCCGGTCTTCGCCGCGCCCTTCGGCGGCGGCGCCAGCAGGCGCGACGGCGACGCCACGGCGGTGCGCCCGGTGGTCGGCGGCTCGTCCGCTTGCGGCGCGCCTTCCGCCCGCGCGTCCTCGGGCGGTAGCGGCGCCTTGGCGATCAGCTGCGGACCGCCGTTGCGGTTCCACTCCAGCACCTCCTGCGGCGTCAGCTTGGCCTGCGAAACCAGCTGGCCGTTGAGGTAGCTCGCCTTGATATGGTCGCCGGTGTTGCGCACGGTCATGAACTGGCCGTGGCGGACGCCCTGCTTGTACTGGCCGTAGACGATGTAGCCTTCCGCCGAGCGCGTCGTGACGAAGCCGTCGAGCTCGCCGTTCTTGAACGTGCCTTCGTTGCGCTCGGTCTCCACGCCGTCGCGGTACCAGGTCAGCGTGCCGCGACCGTCCAGCTTGCCGTCGCGGCAGTTGCCGAACCAGCGGATCGACTCTTCGGGGTTGGGAAACGGGTTGCTGGTCGCGCAGCCGTTGCCGGGATCCTTGATCCACGAGGCAGCAAACAAGGGCGACGCGGCCAAGACGGCCACGACCCCCCCGGTCAGCGCCCGGATCAAGTTGCTCCCCATGGCCTCGCCATCGCGGCGTTTGTTTTCGACCTTGGACGAAATCCTACTCCAACTCACGCGGCGCCCTAAGCGCGTTTTCGCCGGCGAATGGGCCAGAATCAGGGATTTGGCGGCCTACATCAGTGCCTGGCTTCAAGAGACACGAGGTAGCGCCTTGATCCAAAATACAAATTCTCGCTGTGGCATTCCGGCATTACCTGTGACGAATCTGCAAAGCAACCGCGTTTCATTGTTCGGGTGCGGCGACGCATGTATATGATCAACGCATGCAGCAGGGGCGTGCCGTTCAGGTAGCTGGGGCGCCGCCGGTACGGCGAACCTCAAGGGGTTGGAAGACCACGTCATTGATACCGCTAGGGCTCGCCGCTCTGGGGGTTGTCGGTGCGTGCTCCGCCGCCTTCGCCCAGACCGCAACCCAGCAGCAGCCGACCCAGACGCGGATCCGCGAGCAGCAGGAGCAGCAGGAGCGCGCCCGCGCCGCCGCCGCCGCCGCCGCGGTGCAGGAGCGCGAGAAGCAGCAGGTCCGGCCCGTCACCTTCGAGGACGTGCTGAAGGACCCCGACAACATCGAACTCAACTTCGACTACGCGCGCACGCTGGTCGCGCAGGGCGATCTCAAGGGCGCCGCCGCGACGCTCGAGCGCATGCTGCTGACCTTTCCCGAGCTGGCGCAGGTCCGGCTGTTCTACGCGATCGTGCTGTATCGCCTCGACAGCCTGGACGAGGCCGAGCGCGAGCTGACGACCGTCGCCCAGCTCGAGATGCCGGACAGCCTCCGGCGCGAGATCCAGGGCTATCTCGACCGCATCGCCTTCCGCAAGAAGAGCACGCGCTTCAGCGCGTCGCTCAGCTTCGGCACCGCCTTCGACACCAACCGCAACGCCGCGCCGCGATCGGGGCAGGTGCTGTTCATGGACATGCCGCTGGACGTGCCCGATTCCCAGCGCGAGCATTCCGACCTCGGCCTGCTGTCGATCGGCACGTTCCGCGTGCGCCACGATCTCGGCTTCCAGGAGAAGCACGAGGTGTTCGGCGGGCTTACGATCTTCCGCGACGACCAGCTGCACCTGAACGAGCAGAACCTGCAATCCTACGTGCTCGACGTCGGCGGCACCTATCGCTCGCAATGGGTCGACGTGACGCTGAACCCGATCTACACCAAGCTGCGCCTGGCCGATCAGTCCTACTACGACTCCTATGGCGGCAGGCTGCGCCTGGACAAGCGCGTGGACAGCAAGTTCCAGGTCTACACCGAGTACAGCGGCGTGTACGAGAAGTTCCGCGGCATCACGTTCAGCCCGTCCTCGGTCGACCGCAACGGCGGGCGGCACGACATCCGCACCGGGCTCTTGTGGACGCTGCTGGCGACCCTGCAGCTCAACTTCGAATACGACTACACGCGCAAGAACGCGCGGCGCAGCTATGTCGCCTACGAAGGCCATGCGCTGCAGGGCAACCTGACCTACCTGATGCCCGGCGGACAGTTCCTGCTGTTCAACGCGTCGGGCGAGCGCGACAACTACGACGACGCCGACGCCTTCGTCAGCGCGCGCACGCGCCAGGACACCATCTTCCGGGTGCGCGCCACCTACGGCGCGCCGCTCGGCTTCTTCGCCGGGTTGGTGGCCGAGCCGGACGCGTTGCCGGACTTCATCTCGGACATCACCTTCACCGGCACGCTGGAGCGGCTGGACAGCGCGTCGAACCTGCCCAACTACGACTACTCGAACGTCAAGGCGCAGTTCCTGCTCACCAAGCGCTGGGAGTTCTGAGCCGTCTTGGAGCGGCGATGATCCGCGCCATCGCCCGGCTGGTGACGACGCGCAACCTGCTGCGCTACGGGCTGCCGCTGGTCATCCTTTTCGTGCTGTCGGTGCTTTATGTCGAGCGGCCGCTCGTGGTCGAGCGCGCGCAGCTGACCGTGTTCGACACGTTCCAGCGCCTGAGACCGCGCGTCTACGAACCCGACGTACCGGTGCGCATCGTCGACATCGACGACGAGTCGCTGACGCGGATCGGCCAATGGCCCTGGCCGCGCACCAGGGTCGCGCTGCTGGTCGAGAAGCTGGCGGAGATGGGCGCGGCGGTCGTCGCCTTCGACATCGTCTTCGCCGAGCCCGACCGCACCTCGCCGGCGCAGACCCTGCCGATGTGGCCGAAGACGCCCGAGATCCAGACCCTGCTGAAGGACGCCGACCGCCTGCCCGACCACGACCGGCTGCTCGCCCAGGCGATGCGGCATACGCGCGCCGTGACCGGCTTCGTGCTCACCGCGGGCAGCGGCGGGCGCCGACCGCTGACCGGCGCCACGTTCGCCTGGGGCGGCCCCGACGCGTTGCCCTGGATTCCGTCCTACAGCGGCGCGGTCACCAGCCTGCCGGTGCTGGAGGAGGCGGCCGCGGGCAACGGCAGCTTCAACATGGCACCGGGCATCGACGGGCTGATCCGGCGCGTGCCGCTCGTCGTCAGGACCGGCGAGACTTCGAGGGACGGCCACGTCTATGCGTCCCTCGTGATCGAGGCGCTGCGCGTGGCGCAAGGCGCGCGCACCGTCATGGGCAAGACCGCCGGCGGCAGCGGCGAGCTCAGCTTCGGCGAGCGCACCGGCATCGTGCAGATGCGCGTCGGCAGGCTGAACGTGCCGACCGACAAGAACGGCGCGCTGGTCGTCTACTACACCGGCCACCGCCAGCAGCGCTTCATGCCGGCCTGGAAGGTGATGGACGGCAGCATCGACCGGTCCGAGATCGAGGGCCGCATCATCTTCATCGGCACGAGCGCCGCGGGCCTCATGGATCTGCGCTCGACGCCGATGGACACGATCCTGCCCGGCGTCGAGGTGCATGTCGAGGCGGTCGAGCAGATCCTGGCGCAGGAGTTTCTCTACCGGCCCGACTGGGCGCCGGGAATCGAGATCATGATGATGCTGGCGCTCGGGCTCGGCATCATGGTGCTGATCCCGCTGGTCGGCGCGCTCGGCAGCGCCATCGTCGGCGCCGGCGCCATCGCCGCCGCCGTCGGCGCGTCCTGGTACGCGTTCGTCAGCCACCACTACCAGATCGATCCTTTCTTTCCCGCTTTCGGCACGTTGGCGGTGTACCTGGCCGAGTCGCTGATCAGCTTCCTGCAGGTCGAGACCGAGCGGCGCCAGGTGCGCCAGGCCTTCCAGCAGTACATGTCGCCGGCGCTGCTCGAGCAGCTTGCCGCCAACCCGGAGCGGCTGAAGCTCGGCGGCGAGACCAAGCGCATGACCATCCTGTTCAGCGACGTGCGCGGCTTCACCTCGATCTCCGAGCAGTTCAAGGCCAATCCGCAGGGCCTGACCGAGCTGATGAACAGGCTGCTGACGCCGCTGACCGACGTGATCCTCCGGCACGACGGCACGATCGACAAGTACATGGGCGACGCCGTCATGGCGTTCTGGAACGCGCCGCTGGACGTACCCGATCACGCCGACAAGGCCATCGAATCGGCGCTCGACATGTTCGCCGCGATGGAGCGCCTGAACCGCGAGCGCGCCGAGGAGGCGCGCGCCGCCGGCGGCACGGCGTCGCCGCTCGCGGTCGGCATCGGCATCAACACGGGCGACTGCGTGGTCGGCAACATGGGCTCGAAGCAGCGTTTCGACTATTCGGTGCTGGGCGACGCGGTCAACCTCGCCTCACGGCTCGAGGGCCAGTCCAAGAACTACGGCGTCGGGCTGGTGATCGGGCGGGACACGGTCGCGGCGCTCAAGGGCGAATACGCCCTGCTCGAGCTCGACTTGATCGCGGTCAAGGGCAAGAACGAGGGCGTCGCCATCTACACCGCGCTCGGCCGCGCCGACCGCGCGCGCGACACGACGTTCCGCGCCGCCGCCCAGCGGCACGCGGCGATGCTGGCCGCCTATCGCGGCATGGACTGGGCCGGCGCGGAGCGCATTCTCGACGAGTTGCGCGGCGCCTTCGGCGGCGCGATGGACAACTATTACGCTGAATTCCACGCCCGCATCGCCGGGTTCCGCGCCGACCCGCCGGCGCCGGGATGGGACGGCGTCTATCGCGCCACCAGCAAGTAGTCTGGGATTCCCAAGTGGCTGTCATTGCTCATGCCGGCCGCGCGATGGGGATTCGCTCGCGCAACGGCCGGAGGTGCGCCGACGTGCCGCCGTCTGGACAAATATTGGTTGTTGGCGGGCGGCTTCTTTTGTTTTTGTCCAATTTTACTTTTTTTTCAGACGGCAACCGTAAAAGGCAAGCTAGCAGAAAGCAAAGATCAAGTCCGTGCGGCCGCCCGCACGGACCCATCGCCGCGCGCGCCAGCGCAAGTCGGCGAGAGCGAAAGGAAGGAACGCCATGTCCAGGTATGCGACGATCCGCAATACCCTGTTCGCGCTGGTCGCTGTAACCGGTTTCATCTCGCTCGGTCTCGCCGTCGAGATGGCATACGAGGCCACCGCGAAGCGCGGCGTCGCGCTGCGCGCGGTCGAGGACAACGCGACCTCGGACCTGCTGCTGGTGGCAGCCGCCAACTGGGCGCGCGAGCGCGGGTCGACCGCCGTGGCGCTCAACGGCGCCGAGCCCGCGCCGGCGGCCGCGCTCGAGGCGATCGCCGCCATGCGCAAGCTGGCCGACGAGGCGTTCCGCGGCGCCATGCAGCGGCTCGCCGCCGCGCATGTCGACTTCAAGGGCAAGGCGGCGCTGCTGGCGGCCGCGGATTCGGCCCACCGGAAGCTGGCCGATCTGCGCGCGGCGATCGACGCGGATCTCAAGCGCCCGCTCGCCGAGCGCCAGACCAGGACCGGTCAGTGGATTCCGCCCGCGACCGCAATGATCGAGGCTTCCAAGGCGCTGCGCCAGGCGGCCGAGTCGCACATCGAGGACGTCGAGTCGCAGCTGGTCGCCTTCGCCCAGTTCAAGCACAACGTCTGGGTCATGAGCGAGTTCGCCGGGCGCGAGCGCGCGCTGGTCGGCGGCCACGTCGCCGAGGGGCGCAGGATCACGGCGGACACGATGCAGACGCTCGGCGAGCTGCGCGGCCGGGTCGAGCAGGCGTTCGAAGCGGTCCTCGCGCTTGCGGATACCGGCATCGCCTCGGCCGAGCTCGCGGACGAGATCCAAGCCGTGCGCAGGGCCTTCTTCGAGGAGTTCGGCGCCGTGCGCAAGTCCGTCATCGGCGCGGGCGCGGCCGGCAGTCCTTATCCGGTCACGGCGCCGCAATGGATCGCCGCCTCGACCAAGGGCATCGACGAGATCATCAAGCTGAGCGACATGGCCTCGGCCGGTGCGCGCGAGCTCGGCCACCGGGCTGCGGCGAAGGGCACGGCCTGGTTCACGATCGCGCTCGCCGCGGTGGCCCTGGTTATCGTGGTGACGGCGCTGTCCTTCTTCGTCACCATCGCGCGCGTCACCGCGCCGATCGGCCGCCTGACCGCGGCGATGGCCCGCCTCGCGGACCGCGACTGGTCGACCGAGGTTCCCTCGCTCGGCCGCAGCGACGAGATCGGCCGGATGGCCAAGGCCGTGCAGGTGTTCAAGGATGGCGGCATCGAGAACGAGCGCCTGCAGCAGGAGGCCGAGGCCGCGCGCGAGCGCGAGCTCAAGCAGAAGGAGGAGCAGCGCCGGCTCGAGGAGGAGGCGGCGCGCGCCGAGGAACGGCGCCGGCGCGAGGCCGAGGAGGCGAAGCACCGCGCCGAGGAGGAGCGCCGCGCCGGGCAGGAGCGCGCGCGCCTGGAGGCCGAGCGGCAGCGCAAGGCCGAGATGCACGCGCTGGCCGACGGGTTCGAGGCCTCGGTCAAGGCCGTGGTCGAGACCGTGTCGTCCTCGGCGAGCGAAATGCAGGGCTCGGCCACGGCGATGTCCGCGACGGCCGAGGAGACCAGCCGCCAGGCGACGGCCGTGGCG
>JAKLKW010000232.1 GCA_023150455.1 Alphaproteobacteria bacterium
GGCCCGGCCTCCAGCGCCGTCCTCGCCGCGCCCCTGCCGGCCAACGACCGGCGCCAGGATTATCTGCGCGCGACCCTGTCGCGGCGCGGCGACGGCGCGCTGGTGGCGACGCCGTTCGACCGGCAGGACAGCTCGATGCTGGCCACGCTCGCCCATGCCGATTGCCTGGTGGTGCGGCCTCCCCTCGCCCCGGCGGCCGCTGCGGGCGCGCTGGTGGAAATCCTGCGCTTTCCGACCGGGGCCGGCGGGCTGTGACGTGAATTCGACCGCCGCCCAAGCCTGGGTGGCCGGCCTCTACGACGCCTACGTCACGACGACGGCCGACCACGCCTTTTTCCTCGCGGAGGTCTGTGCGGCCGGCGGCCCGATCCTGGAGCTGATGGCGGGCACCGGGCGGCTGTCGCTGCCGCTGGCCGAGGCCGGCGCCGATCTCACCTGCGTCGATCTTTCCGGCCCGATGCTCGATCGGTTGCGCGCAAAGCTGGCGGCGAAGGGGCTCCACGCGGACGTGGTCGAAGCCGACATCCGCGAGCTCGCGCTGCCGCGCCGCGATTTCGCGCTCGCGATCCTGCCCTTCCAGTCCTTCGCGGAGCTGCTGACGCCGGAAGACCAGCTCGCCGCCCTTGCCCGCGTCGCTCACCATCTCGCGCCGGACGGGCGGTTCATCTGCACGCTGCACAATCCCGTCTTGCGCGCACGCACGATCGACGGCCAGCTGCGGCTGCTCGGCAGCTTTCCCCTGCCCGACCGCGCCGCGACATTGCTGCTGTGGTCGACCCAGCAGCTGCTGCCGGACGGCGTCACCGTCCGGGCGGCGCAGCTCTACGAGATCTACGATCGCGACGGACGGTTGTCCGAGAAGCGCCGGCTCGACGTACGCTTCCGCCTGGTGGGCCGCGCGGAGCTCGAAGCCCTCGCCCGATCGGTCGGGTTCCGCGTGGTCGCGCTTTGCGGCGACTACGACCGCTCGCCGATCGCGGACGAGCGCAGCCCGTGCCTCATCTGGACGCTGGCCCGCTAGAGCTTTGCCAGCAGGCCCTCGAGATAGGCGATGCGTGCGCGCAGCAGGCGCGCTTCGTCGCGCAGGCGCATCACGAGATAGTGCTGCACGAGCAGCGGGTCGATCTTCTTCTCGCTGGCCCCGTTGGCGCCGTTGCCGCCGGCCGCTGCGCCCCCGCCATTGCCGTCTTTCGCCGCGCCGCCGCCGCCGGGCTTCGCGTCACCCGCCTTGGTCTTCTGGCCGCCCCCGTTGCCGCCGTTCGCCCGCTTGCCGTTGCCGGCTTTTGCCGCGGCGTACTTGGCCTTCAACGCCTTCTCGGCGGCCGCCGCCTTGGCCGCCTCCTCATGCGCCGCCGTCATCTGCGCCAGCTCGCGCCGCTGCGCGGCCATCTCGTCGTAGCGCTTGGCCTGCTCTCGCAGCTCTTCATCCAGGATTTCGACGCGCGCCTGGCGCTGCTCCAGCTCGGCCAGGACTTGATTGCGCAGCACCGTCCGATCGTCCGGACGCACGACCCGGCCGACGACGGGCCCCTCGGCGCGGACGGCAAGCGGCGTCGCGAGGCAGGCGAGCATGAGGGCGCAGGCGCAAAGATGGCGGGCCGGCAGCATGCTGCGATCCTCGCTCGCGGGCCGTAAACGAAGCGTGAATCCGGGGCAGTGGAAAATCCTTCTTGACCAAACTCAGGAACCAAACTAGAACAAGCGCGCCCGTTTAGGTTTTGTTCTATATGTTGGGGTTGGCCGCCATGGTCCGGCCCCATGGGGAAAGGTCGATGCTCACCCGCAAACAGTACGAGCTGCTGATGTTCATCCAGGAGCGGCTGCGCCAGACCGGTGTTTCGCCATCCTTCGACGAGATGAAGGAAGCGCTGAACCTGCGCTCGAAGTCCGGCATCCACCGTCTGATCACCGGCTTGGCCGAACGCGGCTTCATCCGCCGCCTGGCGCATCGCGCGCGGGCGCTCGAGGTCGTGCGGCTGCCGGAGAATGCCGGCGCGCCGGAGCGCCCGACCGCCTCGGCGGCGGCGCCGCCGTCGAGCATGGCGGCGGCGCCCGCCGCCAATACGCCCAGCTTCGCCGCGGTGCCCGCCGGCGGCGCGGCACCCGCGCCCTTCACGCCGAACGTGATCCGCGGCAATTTCCAGCCGCAGCTGCAGGGCGCCACGGTGAACGCGGAAGTGGCCGAGTCGGTCCGCCTGCCGCTGCTCGGCAAGATCGCCGCCGGCGCGCCGATCGAGGCCCTGAGCAACCCCACGAACACGGTCGACGTCCCGGCCGCCCTGCTCGGTCGGGGCGAGCATTTCGCCCTCACCGTCGAAGGCGATTCGATGGTCGACGCCGGCATTTTCGACGGCGACACCGCGTTGATCCAGCGCTGCGAGACGGCCGACAACGGCGCGATCGTCGTCGCGCTCGTCGACAACAACGAGGTCACGCTGAAGCGCCTGCGCCGCAAGCACGGCTCGATCGCGCTCGAGCCGGCCAACGAACGGCACGAGACCCGCATCTTCGGGCCCGATCGCGTGCAGGTGCAAGGCAGGCTGGTCGGGCTGCTCAGGCGGTACTGAGGCCGGCTGTCCACGCGCGACCGTCTAGTCCGGTTCGCGCGCGCGGCTGGGCGGCCGCGCCACCCAGGGGCGCTCGCCCCGTCCCGCGGCGACGTGCTCGATCAGGGGCGCGGCGTCGCGCTCCAGCCAGATCGCGTGCGCGCCGTTGCGCCACAGCGCGAAGCGGTCGACCACGGCCGCCGGCGCGCGGCAGCCGCGCCGGATCGGCACCAGGCTGACCACGACGTCGGCGCGCACGCATTCCTCCGCGACGGCCGCCTGGTCGCGCACCAGCGCCGCGACACGGTCCTGACGGCGATAGACGCAGGCCAGGGCGTCGC
The DNA here is from genome assembly GCA_023150455.1 of Alphaproteobacteria bacterium. Classification (GTDB taxonomy): domain Bacteria; phylum Pseudomonadota; class Alphaproteobacteria; order JAEULC01; family JAEULC01; genus JAEULC01. Next base: position 2,888 of record JAKLKW010000232.1, read on the forward strand.
AATCGAGCGACGCCTCGGCCGACTCGAACGAGGCGCTGGCGGGATCCGGTCCCCTGCCGCTGCGTGCCTGCTCGACGCGCGACTGCCCGGCTCGGCGCAGCCAGGTCTCGATCGTGATGCGGCTGGCGCCCTTGCCCGACAGGAGCACGAGCCCATCGGCGCCGCGCACGGCCATCAGGCGCGCGTCGCCCGCCACCAGGATGTCGGGTCCGCGCGCGAGCGCCATCGACATCAGGCCGAGCAACACCGGCGCAAGGCCGAGCACGCGCCACGCCCCGCGCCACAGGCAGAGCCAGATCAGCCCCGCGCTCGCGGCGAGGAGCCCCCATAGCGGCATCGCCGGCAGCAGCGCCACGGCGCCCGGCCAGGCGGCGACCGTCTCGGCCGTCGCGATGACGGACGCGGCGCCCCAGCCCATCGGCACCAGCGCCCAGTGTTCGAGGCCGAACGGCATCAGCAGCAGCGCCAGCATGCCCAAGGGCATGATCCAGTGGGCGGTGATCGGCACGGCGACCAGATTGGCGACCAGCCCGTAGAGCGGGAAGCGATTGAAGTGATAGGCCGCGTAGATGCCGGTCGCGGCGCTGCCGATCAGCGTCGTCAGCAGCACCGCGGCGACGTAGAGGCCGACGCGCCCCAGCGGCCCCACGCCTTCGCGCAGGGCCGCAAGTCGGTCGCGCAAGGCTTCGTACGCGGCGACCAGGCCGAGGACGGCGGCGAAGCTCATCTGGAAGCTCGCCCCCATCAGCACCTCGGGCAGCACCAGCAGGATCGCCGTCGCCGCCCAGGCGACCAGCCGCATCGAGATCGCCTCGCGGTCGACCAGGACGCCCAGCAGCACGATGCCGATCATCAGGAAGGCGCGCTCGGTCGGCGGCGTCGGCCCCGCCAGCAGGAAATAGAAGGCAGACCCCGCGAAGGCGGCCACGGCCGCCCATTTCTTGATCGGATAGTTGAGCGCCACCGGCTCGACCAGGCACAGCGCGCCGCGCACGACGAAGAACAGGATGCCGGCCACCAGCGCGAAGTTGAGCCCGGAGATCGCGATCAGATGCGCGAGGCCCGCGTCGCGCATCGCCTCCTGCACGTCCTCGGGGATGCCGGCGCGGTCGCCGATCAGCAGCGCCGAGGCGAGCGGGCCGGCGACCGGATCGCCGATGCCGGCGCGGATGCGCTGGCCGACATCCTCGCGCAGCCGCTCCAGCGCGATCCAGAACGACCAGCGCGGCGCGTCGTCGCGCAGGCTGCGCGCCAGCGCGATTGAGAATCCGGTCGCGCCGATGCCCTGGAAGAAGGCGTGGCGCTGGAAATCGTAGGCGCCCGGCGCCACCGGCGGCGACACCGGCTGCAGCAGGGCGCGCACCGCGATGCGTCGGCCGAGCGCCGCCTCCTCGCCATGGCGCGCGTTCAGCCTGAGCCGGACGCGCCGCGGCGTCTCCGCCTGGGCGAGACCGGCGATCGAGAGCTCGCCGAGGACGACCCGCTTTGCTCCGTCCGCCAGCAGCTCGCGGTCGAGGATGCGCCCGGCGACCTCGACCGGTCCCAGCCGCTCGGCGAGCAACGGCGTGGCGACCGAAGCGGTGCGAAGCTGCGCCGCCGCGAATCCGAAGCCGGACGCGGCGATCACCCAGGCGAGCAGGTAGGTCCCGAGCCGCGTTGGTCCCGCCAGGACGGCCAACGCGACGCCGGCAACCGCCCACAGCACGCCGATCCACCAGACGGGCTCGACCGGGAGCGCGAAATAAGTTGACACACCGGCGCCGAGCGCGACCGGCAGCCACAACACCCATTGCTCGCGCTCAGCGTGGAAGGCGGCGGCAAGCCAGAGCGCCGTTCGATGTGCGCCGCTCTGCGCCGGCCAATCGCGATCCCGCCCCAGGGTGCCAACCGTCATGCGGGCTTCCCCCCGGGGAAAGCATGCCCGTGCGCCGCGGCGAAATCAAAGCCTCGATGCGCTTGCGGCATCGCGGCGGCATGCCGAATTCCGGGCCGACCGCCACGGGCGCGGCCGCGGCGGCCACAGCATGAGTCCGACTATTGCTTGAGTGGCGCCGGATGCACAAGTTGTGATGTCTGCGGCGGCTGAGACTTGCCCGCTGCCTGCGGCACCTGCGGCAACTTGGGCAGAGGCGCAAGCGGAAGGGCGACGGGAGCATTGCCTCCGCCGGCGCCGCCGGAGGCGATTGGCCTCGGAGAGGGACCGCTACCGACGGTCGACGCGAGCTCCATGATCGACTGAACGCTCGTGATGCAGTCTTGACGCTCTTTGGGTGTCTGCTGCGATGAACAGAGTCGGCTTATATCCCTCGCGATGTTCGCCCTGATTTGTGCGCGTTGCACGTCAAACTGACCCTCCATGCGCTTTTTTTCGAGTTCAGGATCGGCACGCAGCTTCCCAAGCGCAAGTGCCCCGGCTTTCACAGCCTCGCTCATGCCCGCGAAGTATTCCTCGCACTTTGCGGCGAGCTTGCCCTGGCGTTCATATGCATCCTTCGTGCGATCCATCGCCGTGATGCACGCGACCGTCATAGCCTCGGGGATTCCGCTCTCGTTTAACTGCTTTGTCATCACCACAAGCTTCTCGGCGACATCCGGAGATACGTCGGCCTTGATCGCCTTCACGTTGATCGCATCGATTCTCGCGCGGCCACTTGCACCTTTCAAACGCGCCGCCTCCAAGTCCGCTCTCGCGAGAAAGACATTGCTGTTGGCCTTGCGTGCATTCTCCTGGGCGACAATCAGCAACTTGCCCTTGGCCTCCTTCTCAGCCTCGGGGCTCTCAGCGAGGGCTTTCTGCGCATCCGCGACCGCTTTGGTCTTGGCATTTGCGTCGTTCTCCGCCGCCTGGAGCGCCGATTGCGCCTGGGTAACCTCTTCCGCCATTCCACCCAGCGCGTGAGATGCCTCCCCGGTCAACGCTCCCAACTCGCGCCCGAATGCGCCAGCCATCAGTTCGCTGTTCAGAAGAGTCACCATGGTCGCATGGTAACGGCTGAGGATCAGCGAATATGACATGTCGGACAGAGCGCCATTGGCATACGCTTCGCAGGCGCGATGGAGGCTGTCGCGCAAGAGTGTCACGGTGGTCAGGCGCTCGGCAAGTTGCAGGGCGCCTTGCACTGATGATTGGCCGAACTGCCCAGCCGCCTGTATGGCCTTGGAAGCGCCGTCCGCACTCTGCACCTGGGCGGCGGCATTTACGCTGGCCGTGATCGATTGTGCGAGAGTCGTGGCGACATCGGGGCTGGGTTCGGCGCAGACGACCCGCTTCGGATCGACTTGGCCAGGCTTGGATCCGGGCTTGATCTCCGTCGTGTTGATCGAGCGCGAGGCCGAGCCGAGGATCACCGAATTGTTGGGGCCCAGTCCCCGTTCTTCGTTGATGTCCTTCGGCTTCGGTATGGGAACGGCGCAACCTGCTGTCAACAGCGCCATCCCCGCCAACCCGATCAACGGCAGATTCCCGCGCATGTGAGTCCCCCATTTGGCACGCCGTCGGCAGCAATCCTTGCGGCGACGGCAGCGCGAGCAGGGTACGTCCGCCGCGTCGGCTCTTGGAGAAATACCGCCGAACCTCCGGACTATTCTCATGCGGTGTTTCACGAATGCAACAGGTTTTGGTTGCTGTTCAACTGCGGAGAGTTATCAACAGGATATTATGCGCGCCGGTGAATGGAACAGGGGACAACTGACATGCGCATAGAAACTACTCTCTCAATAAGAGTGCCGGGATTTCCCACTGCCCACCCCCTGCGCCGCTCGGCCCGCTCGGCCATCTCCGCTAGGATGCACCGTCCCAGCAACCGCCGAACGCCCGTGCCCCGCCCATGACCGTCACCGTCCGCTTCGCCCCCTCGCCGACCGGCTTCCTGCACATCGGGGGCGCGCGCACGGCGCTGTTCAACTGGCTGTTCGCGCGCCATCACGGGGGCAGGTTCCTGCTGCGCATCGAGGACACCGACCGGCAGCGCTCCACCCAGGCGGCGATCGACGCGATCATCGACGGGCTGAAATGGCTGGGGCTCGACTGGGACGGCGACATCGTCTTCCAGTTCGTGCGCTCAGCCCGTCACGCCGAGGTCGCCCGCCGCCTGCTCGCGGAAGGCAAGGCCTACTGCTGCTACGCCTCGCCCGAGGAGCTCGAGCAGATGCGCGCCGAGCAGAAGGCCAGGGGCCTGCCGCTGCGCTACGACGGGCGCTGGCGCGACCGCGATCCGAGGGAGGCGCCGCCGAACGTCAAGCCCGTGATCCGGCTCAAGGCGCCCCGGACCGGCGAGACCGTGGTCGAGGACCGCGTCCAGGGCCGCATCACGGTCGCCAACGAGCAGCTCGACGACATGGTGCTGCTGCGCGCCGACGGCACGCCGACCTACATGCATTCGGTCGTGGTCGACGACATCGACATGGGCATCACGCACGTGATCCGCGGCAGCGACCACATGACCAACACGTTCCGCCAGGTCCAGCTCTACCGCGCCATCGGCGCGGAGCCGCCGCAGTTCGCGCACATCCCGCTGATCCACGGGGCCGACGGCGCCAAGCTGTCGAAGCGGCACGGCGCACTCGGCGTCGAGGCGTACCGCGACATGGGCTACCTGCCCGAGGCCATGCGCAACTACCTGCTGCGGCTCGGCTGGGCGCATGGCGACGACGAGATCATCCCGACCGACCAGGCGGTCGAATGGTTCGATCTCGGCGGCGTCGGCCAGTCGCCGGCGCGCTTCGACTTCGCCAAGCTCGACAGCGTGAACGCGCATTACATGCGCGAGGCGCCGGACGCGCGCCTCGCCGCGCTGATGCGCCCCTTCCTGGAGAAGAAGCGCGGCAAGCCGATCGACCCGCACGGCTTCGCCCGCGTCCTTCGCGGCATGCCCGGCCTGAAGCCGCGTGCCCAGACGCTGGTCCAGCTGGCCGACATCGCCGCCTTCTATGTCGCCGACCGCCCGCTGCCGATGGACGACAAGGCGCAGAAATTGCTGACGCCGGAGGCCAAGGCCATGCTGGGGCGCCTGCGCTCCCGCCTCGCCGGCGTGACCCCTTGGCATGAGGTCGCCATTGAGGAGGCCGTGCGCGGCTTTGCCGAGGCCGAGAAGCTGGGCCTGGGCAAGGTGGCGCAGCCGCTGCGCGCCGCACTGACCGGCACCACGGCCTCGCCGGGCATCTTCGAGGTCATGGCGGTGCTGGGCAGCGAGGAATCCCTGGGCAGAATCGCGGATCAGGCAGGCGGTTGATCGATCGGGTGCCTATCGGCAGAGCCCTGCGCCGCGGGACTGCCTACATTGCGGCGCGAATTGCCAACATTCCCGCCGCCGCGCTATGCTGCGGTGCAGCGCCGCGTACGCCGTCGATGACCTGATTTTGGGGGATAGGGACGCATGGCCACCACGACCAAGACCGCAGCCGCGCCCAAGGCGGGAAGGAACGAGCACACGGTCACCTTGACCGACAACGCCACGGGCAAGAGCTGGACCTTCCCGGTGATGGACGGCTCGATCGGGCCCAAGGTGATCGACGTCCGCAAGCTCTACGCCGACACCGGATTCTTCACCTACGACCCCGGCTTCACCTCGACCGGCTCGTGCCAGTCGGCGCTCACCTTCATCGACGGCGACGAGGGCGTCCTCCTGCATCGCGGCTACGCGATCGAGGACCTCGCCGAGCACAGCGACTTCATGGAGGTCTGCTACCTGCTCCTGAACGGCGAGCTGCCGAACGCGGCGCAGAAGGCCAAGTTCGAGCACGACATCACCTATCACACGATGGTCCACGAGCAGCTGCAGTATCTCTACCGCGGCTTCCGGCGCGACGCGCATCCGATGGCGGTGATGGTGGGCGTGGTCGGCGCGCTGTCGGCCTTCTATCACGACTCGACCGACATCAACGACCCGCACCAGCGCATGGTCGCCTCGCACCGGCTGATCGCGAAGATGCCGACGATCGCCGCGATGGCCTACAAGTACTCGCTCGGCCAGCCCTTCGTTTACCCGCGCAACGATCTGGACTACGCGACCAACTTCCTGCGCATGTGCTTCGCGGTGCCGTGCGAGGACTACAGGATCAACCCCGTGCTGTCCAAGGCGATGGACCGCATCTTCATCCTGCACGCCGACCACGAGCAGAACGCCTCGACCTCGACCGTGCGGCTGGCGGGCTCGTCCGGCGCCAACCCGTTCGCGTGCATCGCCGCCGGCATCGCCAGCCTGTGGGGCCCGGCGCATGGCGGCGCCAACGAGGCCGTGCTCAACATGCTGCGGGAGATCGGCAGCAAGGACAAGGTCCCGGAATACGTCAAGCGGGCGAAGAGCAAGGACTCCGGCTTCCGCCTGATGGGCTTCGGCCACCGCGTCTACAAGAACTACGATCCGCGCGCGGCGGTCATGCGCAAGACCTGCCACGAGGTGCTGGAGGAGCTCGGCGTCAAGGACGAGCCGCTGCTCGATCTCGCGATGGAGCTCGAGCGCGTCGCGCTCGAGGACGACTACTTCGTCAGCAAGAAGCTCTATCCTAACGTGGACTTCTACTCTGGCATCATCCTGAAGGCGATGGGCTTCCCGACCTCCATGTTCACGGTGCTGTTCGCGCTCGCGCGCACCGTGGGCTGGGTCGCGCAGTGGAAGGAAATGATCGAGGATCCCTCGCAGAAGATCGGCCGCCCGCGCCAGCTCTACACCGGCCCGACCAAGCGGGCCTACGTGGCGGTAGCCAAGCGCAAATAGGCGGCGGCGGGGCCGCGCGCGGGGGAGGACCGCATGGCGCAACGACGCCTGCATGACCGGGTGCCGCCGGAGGCGGCGCGCCCGGCCGTCACGATCGGGATCGGTTGGCTCGCCGCGCTCAAGCAGCGCGGCGCCACCGCCAACGACAACCGCCCGCCGCCGTGGACGGCACGCCTGGCGACGACCGCGCTGCTGGCGCTGGCCCTCGCGCTGATCTACGCCAGCGTCCGCTGGCTGCCCTGACCGCCGGTCGCTCCGGCGCCGAGGGCGTCGGCATGGGCTGGGGGTCGATCCTCGATCCCGCGCGCGTGGCCGCCGTCCTCGACGTGCCGGCGGACTGGTGCTTCGTCGGCTTGTTCTGCCTCGGCTATCCGGACTCGGACGAGGACCGTCCGGAACTGGAGCGCGCGGGCTGGGAGAGCCGGCGCGACACGCGGGACTTCGTGATCCGCCGCTGACCGCCGCAGCTTACTCCGCCGCCCGCCGCGCCGCCTGCCCCGCGTGCCATTCCGCCACGCGCCGGCTGCGGTACTGCGGCGTCTTGGCCGCGAGATCGCCGGCGAGGCCCATCTTCTCGGGCCGGAACAGGCGCGCGTCCATCTCGCGGAGGTCGGGCGCGATCCGGGGCGCGAACGCCATGTGCGGCAGGACGTCGCGCTCGAGGTCGACGCCCGGCGCGATCTCGATCAGCTCCAGCCCGTCGGCGACCCGGCGGAACACGGCGCGTTCGGTGACGTAGAGCACCTGCTGCTTCCGCTGCCAGCCGTAGTCGCCGTTGTAGGAGAGCTGGTCGACGCCGGCGATGAACTTGCGGTGCCGGCCCTCGCGCGCGATGCGCGTGCGCCCGCCGGGCCACGCGATCTCTAGGCCGCCGGCGGTGAAGGTGCCGCCGAACACGACCTTGCGCGCGTTCTGCGAGATGTTGATGAACCCGCCGATGCCGACGATCTTGCCCTCGAAGCGGCTGACGTTGACGTTGCCGCTTCCGTCGACCTGGGCGAAGGACAGGA
>JAKLKW010000008.1 GCA_023150455.1 Alphaproteobacteria bacterium
GCGAGTCGCATCAGCGGCTTGCGCAAAAACTGGGTAAAGTTCGGGCTAGCCAGGTCTCGAAGGCCATCGGCGGTTCCTCCTGCGCGGCGTCGGGGGATCAATCCATCGAATGGCGAGGAATGCAAGCGGACTCGTCCTTCGACAACCTCAGGACGAGGACTCTTTGTTTTCCTCGTCCTGAGTCCCGAGCTTGCCGAAGGGGCGAAGGGCGCGTGATGCGATCTACCCGCGTGCCGCCCTGAGCTCCTGGCGCCTTGCCTCGGTGGCGGCGATGTCGGCCTTGCCGCGCTTCAGCACCACGCCGTAGAGGTCGCGCGCCGCGCGGCGCGAGATCAGCTCTTCCTTCACGTCGAGCGCGACGCGCGCGGGATCGCGCTCGAGCGGGTCGCCGTAGCCGCCGCCGCCGGCGATCTCCAGCACCACGGCGTCGCCGGCGGGCACGGTCTGCTGCCCCTTGCTGCGCAGCTTCTTGCCCGAGCGCAGGCTCACGCGTGCATGGCCGCCGTTGTGGCCGCCCTTGAGGCCCGCGGGCGGGTTGTCGACCCGCTCGCCGGTGATGAACACACTGAACGGCGTCTCGTCGACCGTGCCGACGACGAGGCGATGGCCGAGGCCGCCGCGCTGCCGTCCGGCGCCGCCGGTGTCCTGCCGCAGTTCCTTGCGCCAGAACACGACGGGCGAGATGCTTTCCGTGATCTCGACCGCCACGTTGCGCACGCCGCTGGGGAAGGCGGTGGCGCTGAGACCGTCCTTGTTCGGGCGCGCGCCCATGCCGCCGGCATGGAAGCTCAAGACGTCGAACTTGCGCAAATTGCCGCCGGCGGCCTGCACCTCGGTCGGGTCGACCGCGAAATCGCCGCCGCGGAAGGTGGGATTCCACAACGACGCCGAGCTCTGCGCCGGCACCGCGTTCGGCATCGCCTGGTCGAGGCAGCCGAACACCAGGTCGGGCAGGGTGTGGCCGATCGCGTGGCGCATCGCCACCGGCGCCGGATGCTCGACGTTGAGGATGCAGCCCGCCGGCGCCGTCACGGATACCGGCGAGAGCGAGCCGTAGTTGTTCGGGATGTCGCTGCCGATGATGCAGTTGACGCCGAACGACGTGTAGGCCTGCGTGTAGTTCAGCACGACGTTGATGCCGAACTGGCTGGCGGGCGAGGTGCCGTCGTAGTCGATCAGGATGCCGTCGTGGCCGATCGTGACGGCCGCGACCAGGTCGATCGGCTTCTCGTAGCCGTCCATGCGCAGCTTGCTGCGGTAGGTGCCGGGCCTGAGCTTGCGGATGCGCTCGAGCATGGTCGCGCGCGAGGAGTCGATAATGTAGTCGGCGAGCGCCTCGATGTCGTCGATGCGGTACTCGCGCATCATCGCCGCCAGGCAGCGCGCGCCTTCCTCGTTCGACGCGGCGCAGGAGAAGATGTCGCCCAGCACCTGGTCCTGCTCGCGCACGTTGTGGCGCACCATCTCGAGCAGGTCCTCGTTCATGCGGCCCTCGCGCGCCAGCCGCATGATCGGGATGAAGATGCCTTCCTCGTAGACCTGCCGCCCGTCCGGCCCGAAGCCGCGCCCGCCGATGTCGACCACGTGGATCGTGCAGGCGAACAGCGCAATCGCGCGATCATTGACGAAGGTCGGCGTGACCACGGTGATGTCGTGCAGATGGCCCGAGGTCAGCCACGGGTCGTTGGTGATGAAGTGGTCGCCCGGGCGCATCTCGTCGATCGGGAACTTCTTGAGGAAATGCGCCACGCCGTTGGCCATCGAGTTGACGTGGCCCGGCGTGCCGGTGACGGCCTGCGCCACCATGCGGCCGCGCCGGTCGAACACGCCGGCCGACAGGTCCCCGGCCTCGCGCACCGAGGTCGAGAAGGCGGTGCGCATCAGCGCCTTGGCCTGCTCCTCGACCACCGCGATGAGCCGGTTCCACATGATCTGGCGGTAGAGGCCCGAAAGGGCGGAATGTCCGGTGTCCATGGATCGAAGTCTCCGGCTGGGCGGCCGTTGATCCGGCCGCCGACTCATAATAATGGCGCGCGGATCGGCGCGCGCCTAGCGGCCGTTGATCCGGCCGCCGACTCATAATAATGGCGCGCGGATCGGCGCGCGCCTAGCGGGCGGTCCGCGTCAACTCGATATGGCCGAAGCGGTTGATCTCGGCCTGCATGCCCGCGGCGACGACGGTCGAGGTCTGCGCCTCGGTGATGAGCGCCGGCCCTGAGAGCCGCGCGCCCGGCTTCAGGTCCTCGCGGCGATAGAGGTTGACCTCGATCGATGCGGCCTGCTCGGGATCGAACAGCTTTACGGTGCCGGCGGCGGCGGCGGCATGGCCCGGCGCGTCGCCGGCGGGCGCGTCGGCAAAGCTCGCCTCGGCCCAGACGGTCAGGCCGAAGCTGATGATCTCGATCGCCGAGCCCGGCACGATGCGGTTGTACTGGCGGCGATAGGCGTCCTCGAACGCCGCGCGCAGTACCTCGGTCCCGTCGAGCCCGAACGGCCGTCCGTCGAGCGACGCCACGATCTCGGTGCCCTGGCCGACATAGCGCATGTAGGCGACCAGCCGCTGCTGGAGCTTCGCGTCCGGCGCGGCGCGGCGCACGGCGTCGCTCGCCTCGCGCCGCATCTCCTCGAGCACGCGGTTGGCGGCGCGATGGTCGAAGGCGTTGAGGCGCAGATAGTGGCTGCGCACGACCTCGAAGGCGATCGGCGCGCGCAGGAAGCCGACGCAGGAGCCGACACCCGCGGCGGACGGGACGACGATGCGGCCGATGCCGAGCTTGTCGGCGACGCGCGCGGCGTGCAGCGGCGCGGCGCCGCCGAACGCGATCAGCGTGCGGCTCTCCAGCTCCTTGCCGCTCTCGATCGCATGGATGCGCGCGGCGTTCGCCATGTTGGTGTCGACCATCTCGCTGACGGCGAAGGCGGCGAGCGGGCCGTCGAGCTGCATCGGCCCGCCGACCACGCGGCTGAGCGCCTCGGAAGCGGCCGGCGGATCGAGCGTGACGCGCCCGCCGGAGAAGCGCTGCGGGTCGATGCGGCCGAGCACGAGGTCGGCATCGGTCACGGTCGGCTCCCTGCCGCCGCGGCCGTAGCAGGCCGGGCCCGGCTCCGAGCCGGCGCTTTCCGGCCCGACTCCGACGCGCCCCAGCGCGTCGATCGCGGCGATCGAGCCGCCGCCGGCGCCGATCTCGACCATCTCGATCACCGGGATGCGGATCGGCATGCCGCTGCCCTTCTTGAAGCGGTAGACGCGCGCCACCTCGAAGCCGCGCGCGGTCTGCGCCGCATGGTCGTCGATCACGCAGATCTTCGCCGTCGTGCCGCCCATGTCGAAGGACAGCACGTGGTCGAGCCCCATCTGCTTCGCCAGGTGCCCGGCGAAGATGGCGCCGCCGGCCGGGCCCGACTCGACCAGGCGCACCGGGTAGCGGGTCGCCGTGTCGATGGTCGTGAGGCCCCCGCCCGACTGCATCAGGAACAGCGGGCACTTCATGCCCATCCGCTGCAGCTCGCTCTCGAGGCGGCGCAGGTACGAGCCCATCAGCGGCTGCACATAGGCGTTGGCGCAGGTCGTGGAGAAGCGCTCGTACTCGCGCATCTCCGGCGAGACCTCGGACGACAGCGACACGCTCAGGCCCGGCAGCCGCGCCAGCAGGATGTCGCGCGCGCGCCGCTCGTGCGCCGGGTTGACGTAGGCGTGCAGGAAGCCGATCGCGACGCTCTCGATCCTGTTCGGGACCAGGTGCTTGTCGATCAGCCCGCCGAGCTCGGCCTCGTCCAGCCCGATCAGCGGCACGCCTTGCGCCGTCATGCGCTCCTTGACCTCGAGGCGCAGGTGGCGCGGCACCAGCGGCACCGGCAGGTCGAGGTTCACGTCGTAGACGTCGAAGCGGCCCTCGGTCGCGATCTGCAGCGTGTCGCGGAACCCGTCGGTCGTCAGCAGCGCGGTGCGCGCGCCTTTGCGCTCGATCAGCGCGTTGGTGGCGAGCGTGGTGCCGTGGATCACCAGGCCGAGGGAGCCGGGCTCGACGTCGGCGTCGTTCAGCACGATGCGGATCGCCTGCATCACCGCCTGCTCGGGCGCGCGCGGCGTGGTGAGGACCTTGGTGGTGAACCAGCCCTTCGGCGTCTCCAGCGCCACGTCCGTGAACGTGCCGCCGATGTCGACGCCGAGGCGGGGGGCATTGCCATTGGTGGTCATGCTTGGTGCTCGCGGTTGCAGATGTATGTGCTGTCGGCGCTTCTCGTCCTTCGAGACGCTCTCCTGAGCTTGGCGAAGGGGCGCTCGCCCCTCAGGATGACGCGGATGATTGGTGCAGAATATATCGCGGCATCCTCTGAGGGAGGCCGAAGGCCGTCTCGAAGGATGAGGAACTCGATGCGGCAAGCGGCATCAAAACCGGTCCGCCCTGAGCGGCGTCACGTCGACCACGGGCTTGCGGCCGGCGATCATGTCGGCGACGAGCCGCCCGGTGATCGCGCCGAAGGTCACGCCGAGATGGCCGTGGCCGAAGGCGAGGTAGACCCGGTCGTTGCCCGGAACGGGGCCGATCACGGGCAGGGAGTCCGGCATGGACGGGCGGAAGCCCATCCAGAACTCGGCCTCGGCGCCGTCGAGGCCCTGGAACATGCGCTGGCCGTGCCGCTTCAGGTGCTCGGCGCGGGCGTAGTTCGGCGCCGCCTCCAGGCCGCCCAGCTCGACCGTGCCGGCGACGCGAAGCCCATGCTCCATCGGCGTGGCGGCGAAATCGTAGTCGCCCGACATGACGGACAGGCGCGGCGCCGCCTTGGGCGTGCGGAACATGGCGTGATAGCCGCGTTCGGTGTCGAGCGGCACGTCGGCGCCGCATTGCCGCGCCAGGGCGCGCGACCAGGCGCCGGCGGCGATCACGACGCGATCGGCGCGATGCCGCCCGCCCTTGGCGACGATCACGGGCGCGGCGCCGGCGCCGGCCTCGATGCCCTCTACCTCGTCGGTGACGATCCGGCCGCCGGCCTCGACGAGCTTGCGCGCGATCGCCTGCGTCAGGCGCAGCGGGTTCCTCACGTAGCGCGTGCCCGGCACGTGCAGCGCGTGCCGGTAGATCGGCGCCAGCGCGGGCTCGAGCTGGCGGATCTGCTCCGGCGCCACGTAGTTGACCTCGGCGCCGTGGCTGCGGCGCAGGTCCATCTTCCAGCGCGAGCTCTCGAACGCCCGGTCGGTCTCGAACACGTAGAGCATGCCGCCACCCTGGGTCAGGTCGGCGAAGTCGTCCTCGCCCAGCAGCGCGCGGTAGCTGTCCTGGCCGTGCGCGACGAGGCCGGCGAGGACGTTGGAAATCTCCTGCACGCGCGCGGGCGAGCCGGCGCGAACGAACTGCCACAGCCAGGGCGCGAGCTGCGGCAGGTAGGACCAGCGGATGGTGAGCGGCGCCAGCGGGTTCATGAGCAGCCTGGGCACCTGCCACAGCATGCCGGGCGTGGAGATCGGGACCGTGCCGGTGGCGGAGAGCAGGCCGGCATTGCCGTAGGACGCGCCCATGCCGGGCTCGCCACGCTCGATCAGCGTGACCTCGAACCCGGCGCGGCGCAGGCTCAGCGCCGTGCTGGCGCCGACCACGCCGGCGCCGATGACGGCCACATGCCCGGACGGTGCTTTCTCGGCCATCGCTCTCCTCCTGCGGCGCGCTACTGTCCCAGGAAACGCGGCCCGGTCAAGCGTAGAGGCGGCATGGCTGCGTCGCCGGCCATGCCCGTCCGAGCGTGCTACGTTTGTGCGGAGCGGGAGGGGGGAAATGGTCGTCGCGCCGTGGTTCGGTCCGCTGGCCGTCACGCTGCTGATGCAGCTCAGTTGCGCCTTCCTAGTCCGGGTCATCCCGGTGATCGGGCCCGTGGTGACCGAGAGCGCCGGGGTTCCGGCCGAGCGCATCGGCCACCTGGCCGCCCTGCATACCGCCGGGACGATGTGGTTCCTGGTCTGCGGCGCGCCGCTGCTGCACCGGTACGGCCCGGTGCGCTCGCTGCAGCTCGGCGGCCTGGTCGGCGCACTGGGCCTGCTGCTGACGCTGACGGATGCCTGGCCGCTGATCATGCTGTCGGCGCTGCTCGTCGGGCTCGGCTACGGGCCGGCGCCGCCGGCGGGCAGCGACGTGCTGGCGCGCCACACGCCGAAGCAGCATCGCGGCGTCATCTTTTCCATCAAGCAGGCCGGCGTGCCGTTGGGCGGCGCGCTGGCCGGGCTGCTGGTGCCGCCGCTGGTCGCGGCGTTCGGCTGGCGCACGGCGCTGGCGGTCGCCGCGCTGTTTGCGCTGCTGCCGGTCCTCGCCGTCCAGCATTGGCGCGCGTCGCTCGACGCCGACCGTGCCAAAGGCCAGCGCCTGTCGGTCGCGACGCTGCTGTCGCTCGATAACCTGCGCCAGCCCTTCCGCGCGGTGACCGCCTCGCCGCGGCTGACGCGGCTGAGCGCGGTCGGGTTCGCCTTCGCCGTCGCGCAGGGTTGCCTGTTCTCGTTCCAGGCGACCTTCCTCAACGTCGAGATCGGCCTGTCGCTCGCCGCGGCCGGCAGCCTGTTCGCGCTGGGGCAGGGCGTCGGCGTGCCGGGGCGCGTCTTCGTCGGCTGGGTCGCCGACCGGCTCGGTTCGGGCGTGCGCATGCTGCTGCTGCTGGCGCTGGGCTCGGGCACGATGATGATCGTGACCGCCCTGATCACGCCTGCCTGGCCGCCCGCGGCGATCGCCGCGGCTTCGGCCCTGGCGGGCCTCACGGTCGGCACGTGGAACGGCGTCTACCTGGCCGAGGTGGCCTCGGCGGCCAAGCCCGAGGCGGTGGGCGAGGCGACCTCGGGCTCGACCTTCCTCACCTTCATCGGCTACGTGGTCGGCCCGTTCGTCTTCGCGCTGATCGTCGGCTGGACCGGCAGCTACGCGCCGGCCTTCATCGCCGCCGGCGCGCTGCCGCTGCTCGGCGCCTTGGTGCTGATGCGCCTCAGATGAGGCCGCCGTTGATGTGGATGCTCTGGCCGGTCACGTAGCCGGCCTCCTTCGAGACCAGGAACGCCACCACCGCGGCCACCTCGTCCGGCTCGCCGATCCGGCCGAGCGGCACCTTCATCGCCAGGTCGCGCCATTCCTCCGCCGTCAGGAACTGCGGCCCCTCGGTCTTGCGGATGAGGCCGGGCACGACGCAGTTGGCCGTCACCGCGAAGGGTGCCATCTGCACGGCGAAGGCGTGCGTCATCGCCTCGAGTCCCAGCTTGATCGCGCCCGAGCCCGGATAGAACGGGTAGTCGTTGCGGAAGACATGGGCGTTGTGCGTGCCGACCGTCACCACGCGCCCGTCGCGCGCATTCTCCAGGTACGGCCGCGCGGCCGTCGCCATGTCGAAGAATCCGGCCAGGATCACGCCGTAGAGCTCGTCCAGATCCGCCCGAGTCAAGGTGCCGATGACGCGGCGGTTGGGGAAGCCGGCATTGGCGATCAGCACGTCGAGCCCGCCGAACGCGTTGGCCGTCGCCTCGACCAGCCGCGCGCCGGCGCCCGGCTCGGCCAGGTCGGCCAGCATGATCGCGGTGCGCGCGCCCTTGGCCCCGGCTTCCCGTGCCACGCGCTCGCAGCCCTCGCGGTTGGTCTTGGCGTGCAGCATGATGGCGGCGCCCGGCGCGGCGAGGCGGCGCACGATGGCGGCGCCGATGCCGCTGCCCGACCCGGTGACGAGCGCGATGCGCCCGGCTGCGTCGCTCATGGACGTAGGGTCAACGCGTCTCGGCCCAGGGATCGAGCGCCCAGCGCTCCACCGCCTTGGCGTCGAAGCCGAAGCCGAGGCCCGGCTCGGTCGGCAGCATCAGCTCGCCGTCCTTGCAGGCGAGCTGGCGGTCGACCAGGCGGCGGAAGTTGAGAACCTGGTCGTCCGGGAAGAACTCGACGAAGCGGCAGTTCGGCGTGGCCGCGACCAAGTGCACGTGCAGGTCGTGGAACCAGTGCGGGCAGAGTGTCACGTTGAAGCTGTCGGCCGTGGCGGCGATCTTGCGGAACTCGGTGATGCCGCCGCAGACGCAGGCGTCGGTCTGCAGGATCTGCGCTGCGCGCTGGCGCAAGAGGTCGAGGAAGCGCCAGCGACCGGCCTCGATCTCGCCGGTCGCGACGATCACCTTGGTGCGCTCGGCCAGGCGCGCGTGGTTCTCGATGTCGTCCGGCCCGAACGGCTCCTCGATCCAGTAGGGATCGTAGGGCTCGTAGCGCTGCATGTAGCGCAGCGCCGTCGGCAGGTCGGACCACGCATTGTTGGCGTCGAGCATCAGCAGCACGTCGGGGCCTACCGCCTTGCGCGCGGCGGCGATGCGCTTCTCCTCCTCGGCCGGCGACAGGCGGCCGACCTTCATCTTCACCGCCTTGAATCCCTTGGCGACGTAGGACGCCATTTCATCCCCGAGCCTTTCCGGGGTCTTGCCCTCGAGGTAGTAGCCGCCGCTGGCATAGGCCGGCACGCGGTCGAGATGCGCGGCGCCCAGGTACTTGTGCAGCGGCAGCCCGGCCGCGCGCGCGTTGCGGTCCCAGATGGCGGTATCGAGGATGCTGATGGCGCGCATGACCGCGCCGACGCGGCCCTGCAGCAGCGCCTTCTGGTACATGCGCTGCCACAGGCCTTCGACGCCGAGCGGGTCCTGGCCGACCAGCAGCGGCGCCAGCAGCTCGCGCACCGCGATCGTCACCAGCCGCCCGGCCTTGCTGCCGCCGTAGCAGAAGCCGATCCCCGCGACCCCGTCGTCGGTCGTGAGCTTGACCAGCGCGTAGTCGCGCGCCGACACGGTGCGCGTCGCGAACGACGTGACGTTGTCGAGCGGCACCCGGACGGTGCAGCTCGCGACCGAGACGATCCTGGGCGTCGCGTTGCGGGCCATGCGCCGTCCTACTCCGCGGCCTTCGCCACCGCGGGGTTCTTGACCCAGCGCAGGATGTGCGAGGCGACGGCGACCAGCTCGCCGCGCTGGTTATGCACCTCGATCGCGGACTTCGACTGGCGCTTGACCGCGTCGATCTCGGCGATCTTGTAGGTCACGGTCACGGTGTCGTTGATGAACACGGGGCCGAGGAAGCGGATGCGGTCGTAGCCGAGCGACACCGGCGTCTCGTCGATGCCCTTGGCCAGGCTCTTCTCGCACACCATGGTCGAGCAGGTCGACATGAAGCCGACCAGCAGCACGCCGTGGGCGATGCGCTTGCCGTATTTCGACTTCGACATGAACTGGTCGTTAACGTGGTTGCCCGAAAGGTCGCCGGTGATGCCGGCGAACAGGTAGATGTCGCTCTCGCCGACCGTCTTGGAGAAGCTGACGGTGTCGCCGACCTTGACGTGGAATTCGCTCATGGTGGTCGCTCCGTTACAGACTTAAGGATACCTTGGCCGGCTCCGCTGGCGCGAAGGCGGCGCCGCTGCGCACGAGGTCGTCGATCGCCGCGGCCTCGAAGCCGAGCTCGGCCAGCACGTCGCGCGTGTGCGCGCCGTGCCGGGGCGCGAACGTGGCCGATGCGGGCGCCGTGCCGTCGTAGCGCACGGGATGGCCGACGACGATGGCGGTGCCGTTGCCGGCGGGAATCTCGCGCAGCAGGCCGGCATGGACGACCTGCGGGTTGCGGCGCAGCGCCTCGTAGTCGTCCACGCGGGCGTACCAGATGCCCTCGCGGTCGAACGGCCCGGCCAGCTCGTCGAGCGTGCGGCCGGCGAGCTCGCGCGCCACGGCGATGGCGAGCCGATCGCGCTCCTCGTAGCGGTTGATGCCGGCAAGCCCCGCGATGCGGTTGCTGTCGAGCGCGCGGGCGAGCTTGGCCGGGTCGTTCATCGACAGCGCGACGTGGTGCCCGTCGGCCAGGCGATAGATGCCGTAGGGCGATTCGTGGAACCAGGTGCCGAGATGGCGGTCGCGCTCGAAGATGCCGGGGCCGCGGCCGGCGGCGAAATACGTGGTCAGCGCCTCGCCCTGGAGGTCGATGCCGGCGGCGAGCAGGCTGGTCTCGACGCGCGTGCCTTCGCCGGTCGCCAGCCACTTCGCGTAGGCGCCGACGATGCCCAGCGCCAGCAGCGCGCCGCCGTGCTGGTCGGCGACCGCGCAGCCGACCGGCGTCGGCGCGCTGGACGGCACGCCGGTCGCGTGCACCAGTCCGCTCATGGCCTGGATCAGCAGGTCCTGCCCGGGCCGGTCCTTGTAGGGGCCGTCGGCGCCGTAGCCGCTGGCCGAGGCGTAGATGATGTCGGGCTTGATCGCGCGCGCCTGGGCGTAGCCGAAACCCAGCCGCTCGAGCACGCCGGCGCGGAAGTTCTCGACCACGACATGGCTGCGCCGGATCAGCGCCTCGACCACCTTCTTGGCGTCGGGGTGCTTCAGGTCCAGCGCCAGGCTGCGCGAGCCGCGGTTGGCGACGATGTAGAAGGCGCTGACCCCGTCGACCTTGGCGCGGTCGGCGCCGGCCCAGTGGCGCTCGAAGGCGCCGTCGCGCGGCTCGATCTTCACGACGTCCGCGCCCATGTCCGTCAGGTACTGCGTGCAGGCCGGTCCCTGCAGGTAGTGGCAGAAGCTCAACACCTTCATGCCGGCCAGCACGCCGGCTGGCTTGTCGCTCATGTCGTCAGGACCTGGCCGCCTTCGGCGTCGAAGAAGTGCACGTTGTCCGGCACGGCCCCGAGCTTGAGCTCCGTGCCCTCGGCCAGCGTCAGCGACGGGTCGATGCCCGACACGCGGACCACGGTGCCGCCGACGCGCAGGTCGAGCAGCTGCTGGTCGCCGAGCTGCTCCGAGGTCGACAGCCTCGCGGCGAAGCGCACGAGTCCGCTGGCGTCGGCGCCGTCGAGCAGCAGGTGCTGCGGGCGCACGCCCATGACCACGGTCTTGCCGGCATGGGCGCGCAGCGTCGCCGCCTTCTGCCCGGTGAAGCTCAGCGACAGTCCGTCGGCGGCCACCGTCGCCTGCGTGTCCGTGGCGTCGACCTTGACGTCGATGAAATTCATCGCCGGCGAGCCGATGAAGCCGGCGACGAAGCGGTTGGCCGGCCGGCGATAGAGATCGAGCGGCGATCCTACCTGCTGTACCAGCCCGTCCTTCATCACCACGATGCGGTCGCCGAGCGTCATCGCCTCGACCTGGTCGTGCGTCACGTAGATCGACGTCGTGGGCACGCGCTTGCGCAGCTCCTTCAGCTCGAGCCGCATCTGGCTGCGCAGCTGCGCGTCGAGGTTGCTGAGCGGCTCGTCGAACAGGAACACCTTGGGATTGCGCACCAGGCAGCGCCCCAGCGCGACGCGCTGCTGCTGCCCGCCGGAGAGCTGGCGCGGCCGGCGCTCGAGCAGCGGCTCGATGCCCAGCATCTTCACGGCATACGCGATCTGCTTGTCGATCTCGGCCTCGGGCACCTTGCGGTTGCGCAAGCCGAAGGCGAGGTTGTCGCGCACGGTCATGTGCTGGTAGAGCGCGTAGTTCTGGAACACCATGGCGATGTCGCGGTCCTTCGGCGGCAGCTCGTTCACCACCTTGCCGCCGATCGCGATCACGCCCGCGGTGATCTCCTCCAGCCCCGCCACCATGCGCAGCGTCGTCGACTTGCCGCAGCCGGACGGGCCCACCAGGACCACGAACTCCTCGTCGGCGATGGTCAGGTTGACGTCGCGCACGGCGACCACGGTGCCGTAGGACTTGCCGACGTTCTTCAGGATCACTTCAGCCATTGCACACTCGAACCGCTCATCACACGCGCAAGCCCCGGATCACGTACTTCTGCCCGAATATCGTCACGATCAGCGCCGGGATCAGGGCCAGGATCGCCGTCGCGCTCATCAGGTGCCATTCCATGCCCAGCTCGTGGACGAACTGCGCCATGACCACGGTCAGGATCGGCGTCTTGTGCGAGGTCAGCAGCAGCGCGAACAGGAACTCGTTCCAGGTATAGAGCCAGCACAGGATCGCCAGCGCCGTGAGGCCGGGCACGGCGGCCGGCATGGCGACGCGGAAGAAGGCGCCCCAGCGCGTGCAGCCGTCGATCAGCGCCGCGTATTCCATCGACGGGTCGATGCCGTCGAAGAATCCCTTCATGATCCACGAGAAGAAGCAGACATGCACCGCCACGTGCGGCAGCAGCAGGCCCCAATACGTGTCGAAAATGCCGAGCTGGCGCGTGACGAAGAACAGCGGCAGCACCCACGAGATGTAGGGCACGCAGCGCAGCACGTAGATGATCGCGAACCACACGCTGGGCGCGGGTCCGCGGAAGCGCGACAGCATGTAGCCGCTGGTCACCGTTACGCCGAGCGACAGGAGCGTCGCGAAGGTCGAGATGGCGAAGCTGTTGATGAAGGCGTTGTAGACGCTTTCCTGCTGCAGCACTTCGACGAAGTTGTGCAGCGTGAACTCGGTGCCGCGATGCACGTAGAACACGCCGGAGGCGGGGCGGAGCGAGGTCAGGAGCACCCACAGCACCGGAAAGGCGAACAGGAACGCCACGCCGATCACGACGAGCGCGAACAGGATCCTGCCGCCGCCCGGTGCCAAAGCGGCGAAGAAGCCCTTGCGCGGCGGCTGCAGCGCGTCGATCGACGACCCCAGCTGCGGCAGCGAGGTCATTTCGACACCTCGGCCCAGCGGTTGAGCACGCGGAAGATGATCATCGCGAGCACGACGATGACCGCCGCGCCGATCATCGCCGCGGCCGATCCGCGCGCGAAGTTCATCGCCTGGAACGCCTCGATATAGGCGTAGATGCTGAACAGCTCGGTCGAGCGCGCCGGGCCGCCCTGCGAGATCGTCCACACGATGTCGAAGGTGCGGAAGGCGTCGATGGCGCGGATCACGATGCACACGACCATGACGGGGCGCAGCATCGGCACGGTCAGGTAGCGGAACACGCGCCAGTGCGAGGCGCCGTCGATCGCCGCAGCCTCGAACGGCTCGCGCGGCAGGCTTTGCAGGCCGGCCAGCAGCAGCAGCGCGAACCACGGCGTCCACAGCCAGATGTCGGCGAACAGGATGACCGAGAAGGCGGTCCAGCGCTGCGCCAGCCACGGCTGGCCGGGCAGGCCGACAAGCTCCAGCACCACGTTCACGATTCCGAACTGGTCGTTGAACATCCAGCGGATCATGATGGCGGCCACGACCGGCGCCACCATCAGCGGCAGCAACAGGATCGTCTGCACCACGGCGCGGCCGGGGAAGTTCCGGTTGAGCAGCAGCGCCAGGGCAAGGCCGAAGACGAGCGAGCAGGCGACGCTGATCACCATGAAGAAGATGGTGTTCGGCATCACCGTCCAGACGAAGCCGGCATCGGTCAGGACGTAGACATAGTGCTTGAACCCGACCCAGGTCATTTGCGGGTCGTGCAGCGACCAGTCGCGGAAGCTGGCGTTGGCGCCGGTCATGATCGGCAGGATCTGGAAGAACGCGAGCGCCGCTGCTGCCGGCGCGATCAGCAGCAGCATGAATCGCTGCCGCTCGCCGAACAGGCGGCGCTTGGGCGGATGGTCGAGATCGATGGCGGAGAGTGTCAAGGGGGCACCAGCGCCGGGAATTCGGCGCCGCCCGCTCGGCCCGGTCGGGGCCGCGCGGGCGGATCGCCGGGTCAGATCAGTTCGTCGCCGCCCTGGTCACGAGCGGCGCGCCTTCCTCGAGGACCTTGCCGATGTCCTCGCGCTTGCCCGACAGCGCCTTGACGCTCGCGTCGGAATAGGCCTTGTGCACGGCCGGCCACTGCGCGAAGTAGTAGGCCGAGTGCGTGATCGGCTTCTGGTCGAACACCGCGTGCTTCAGCTGCTTGAAGACCGGATCCTGCGCGGCGATCTTGTCCCAGACCTTGACGTTCGGCGGCGGGCCGCCGGTCTTCTTCCACTGCGTGATCTGGCCTTCCTCGTCCGCCAGCATGGCGGCGAGCATCTGCTTGGTCAGCTTCTTCTTCTCTGCCGGCGACCCCTTCGGGATGCCCCAGCCCCAGATCTCGTTCCACGAGGTGTGCGCCTTGGCGCGCGGGCCCATCGGGAACGGCGCCATGCCGACCTTGCCGACGATCTTCGAGCGGGCGGGGTCGTTGAACTCGCCCCAGTGCGTCGAGTCGACCAGCGTGAAGGCGGCATCGCCCGCCATGAAGATGGCGTTGGCCTCGTTGCGGCCGTAGGAGGTCATCGCCTCCGGGCTGATCTTGTGCTTGTGCAGCGCGTCCCACCAGAACTCGATCACCTCCTTGTGGCAGGGATCGGCCAGCGCCGACTTGAAGCCGCCGGCCTTGAGCTTGGCGTTGTTGCGCTCCAGCAGCGGGTAGAAGATGTCGCAGTTGTTGGTCCACATGGTCCACCACTGGGCGAACCAGGTGTTGTTCATCGACATCCCGCCGACGTAGCCCCACTTGACCTTGCCGTCCTTCTGCAGCTTCTGGCTGACCGTGACCAGCTCGGCCCAGGTCTTCGGCACCTCGTTCGGCTTCAGAAGGTCGCTGCGGTAGAAGAACGTGCCGACCGTGTGCACCATCGGCACGACGGTCATCTTCTTCTCGGCGCTCCAGAAGGCGTCGAGCGGCCACTTGTCGACGTTCTCCATGCCCTTGACGTCGTCGGTGGGCTCCAGCCACTTCTCCCAGAGCTGGCCCCAGTCGTCGTTGTGCCAGATCAGGTCGAACTGGTCGCCCTGGGTCGTGAGCGTCGCGGTGACCTTTTCCTGGAACACGTTGTAGGCCATCGGCACGCGCGTGAACTTCACGTTGTTGGCCTTGGCCCATTTCTCCATCATGTCGAGCGAGGCATCCTGGATCGGATGCTTCATGTATCCGACTTTCAACTCGACCTGCGCCTGCGCGGCGGCAGGCAGCACCGCGGCGAGGCCGATTGCGGCGAGGCACGACAGCAGATGCCGTCTTGTGGCGCGGATTGGCGATACCATCAAAGTCCCTCCCTCGGGGCAGTGGAAGTTCCGGCCGTCGGCGTCGTTCGCATGCGACGCCCGATCGGCGTTTCGGGCCCCGGATCCTGCGGCGCATGCGCGACGGCGCTTGCTGCAACCGTTTACATCCGCTTCAATGATCGGTGGCTCCGGGGCGAGACTAGCCGCTGGTGGCATTGTTGACAACGCCCGCGATGTCGCGCTGGGATGCCGCAGGATCATGGCTGCCCTTGTGGACAATGCGGTTGCGAACCCGGGGCGGCCGTGGATAGCAGAGGGGGAGGAGCGTTCACATGCCGTCAGTAAGGCACGCGCGCGGCCAGGCGCGCGCGCATGCGCGACTGGTCGACGTGGCGCGCAGCGCGCGCGTGTCGACCGCCAGCGTCTCGCGCGCCCTCAACACGCCGCAGAAGGTGAGCCCCACCCTGCGCGCGCGCATCCAGGCGGCGCTCGACAAGCTGCGCTACGTGCCCAACGGCGCCGCGCGCGCGCTGGCGTCGAGCCGCACGCACACGATCGGCGCGATCGTGCCGACGCTGGGCATCGGCATCTTCGCCGCCGGCGTCGTCACCTTGCAGCAGCGGCTGGAGGAATACGGCTACACGCTGCTGATCGCCAATTCCGGCAACGACCCGGAGCTGGAGGCGCGCCAGGTGCGCAAGCTGGTCGAGCGCGGAGTCGACGGCGTCGTGCTGGTGGGATTCCGCCACCGGCGCGAGACCTACGACCTGTTGGCCAAGATGCGGGTGCCCTACGTCAACACCTACGTCACGCGCCGCAACAGCCATCATCCCTGCATCGGCTTCGACCAGCAGGCGGCGGCCGCGCAGGTCGTCGACTACCTGATCGACCTCGGCCATCGCGAGATCGGGCTGATCTGCCCGCCGCTCGAGTTCAGCGACCGCAACGTCATCCGCCTGCGCGGCTTCCGCGAGGCGGCCGAGCGGCGCGGCCTGCCGATCCCCGAGAACCTGGTCGCCATGCACCCCTACACCGTCGACGGCGGGCGCATGGCGCTGCGCTCGCTCCTGCAGATCAACCCGCGGCTGACCGCGGTCGCCTGCACCATGGACATGCAGGCCATGGGCGCGGTGTTCGAGGCGCATGCGCTCGGCATCCGCGTGCCGGACAAGCTGTCCATCACCGGCTTCGACGACCTCGACCCGGTGGCGCATCTCGACCCGCCGCTGACGACCATGCACATCCCGGCCGCGGAACTCGGCACCGCCATCGCCGACCACCTGGTCGCGCGCCTCAACGGCCGCCCGGTCCAGCGCGTGACCGAGGTGCCCGCTAAGCTGATGGTGCGCGCGTCGACGGGGCCGGCGCCGTCTGTCTGACGGCCGCCGGAAGGCGCCCGCTGATGCCTGGGAGCCGCGCCAAACATTCCGCCCGAGAGCGATCGGCGCTGGAAGAACTGCTTCTCCCCGGCCCTCTGCCGCGAGCGCAACGCCATCGAGCGCATGTTCGGGCGCTTCAAGGACTTCCGCAGAATCGCCGCGCGATATGATCGTCTCGCTCAAACTCACCTCGCCGCAATCTGCGTCGTCGCTGCCATCTGCTGCTGGCTATGACTGCGGACCCCGGGCGGTCCATCCGGCGAACCGCCTTTGGAACGTCCCATCCTTGATCTAGAATTGCCTCTCAACGCGGCCACCCACGTGTTGCGCAACGTTTCAAGACCGCCTCTCAGGGAAGAAATCATGAGAGTTTATAATAAAGAGATACGAATAAACAAAGAGCAGAAGTTGTCGTTTGAATACCTGGATGCATTGACCAGAGAGCATGGCGAATTTGCCACTCGTTTCATTGTTTCTGGTTGTGACGACAAGTACCGGTTTTTGGAAGTCGATTTTCTGGAAGCCAGTGGTTCCAACTCACGGTTCGCAGCGAAACAGCACGGCATATTTACGTTTCGCCGACGAGACTGCGAAAACACGTCCCGCTTCAACGCAGTCCTCATAATTCCAACAGGTATCGGATGTGAGATCGGTGGTCACGAGGGGGATGCAAATGCGGTGTCCAGGTTGGTGGCTTCCGCTTGCGACACGCTGATTACACATCCCAACGTTGTCAATTCTACCGACTATAATGAAATGACTGAAAATACCCTTTATGTCGAAGGTAGCATTATTACCCGATTTCTCATGGGGCAAGTCGGCCTGCAAAGAGTGAGAGCAAACAGGATCTTGACCCTGGTCGACAAGGGTGCCCTCCGATACAACGAGGAAATACGGAACGCTGTTTCCACCGCAAGGATCACGATCGGCATTGATTCGGACATATTCGAGATGGAGAAATTGACGTCCTGCAAGGTCGGGCTGTCCAAGTCTGGCAGAGCGGTGGGTGCGCTGGACGATATGGAGAATCTGTTTGAGGCCATCGATAAATATGGCGCTTGCTATCAAGCGATTGCCCTGTCAACCCATATCGAGAGGGATACGGCTTGGTATCGCGAGTATTTTAATGCCAGTAGAGAATATCAAGATGTTGCAGTGAACCCGACCGGCGGCATCGAAGCGATGATGACACACGCTGTTGTAGAGCTTTTCAACAAGCCATGTGCTCACGCCCCTGCTCCTCAGAAAGACATCCAGCATCATGGAGTTTTCGAGCCGCGACTGGCTCCCGTTTCCGGTTCGATTCGGCACATTCATTGCCTCTTAAAGGGCCTGCACAAGAGTCCTGGGATCGTATCCTACGAGAAGGGACTCAATGCCGAGGATGTATCTTGTGTGCTTATTCCCGATGGTTGCGTGGGCCTGCCCGTCCTGGCCTGCATAGAGCAAGGCATACCAATCATCGCGGTGAGGAATAGAAACATCATGAAGAATGATCTGGACGAACTCGATTTCGAACACGGAAAGTTCTTTCGCGCGGACAATTACCTGGAAGCAGTCGGAATCATGCACATGCTGAAACAGGGGATAGCGCTGGATACGGTAACAAGGCCGATTGGTCACACCAGAATACTGAAATAGTTTTGCGAATAGAGAGGGTGTTCGCCCGACGCTGCCTGCCTCCGCACTCCACCGGGCGTTACTGCCAATCGCCGCAAGACGAGCGCAAGTGTGAAAGGAGGGGAGAAGTACCACATCAGGCGCGATGGCGCTTGATTACGCCCTCGGCTCCAGCGCGTCCTGCTCCGCCGCCGCAATGCCGAGCTCGGCCAGCACCTCTCCCGTCTGCGCGCCCAGAGGCTGCGGCGGCAGGCCGACCTCGGCCGCTTGGCCGTCGTACTGGATCGGGTGGTTGACGAAGGTGACCGGCGTGCCGGTCGCGCCCTCGACCGTCACCAGCGCCTTGTTGTGCTTGACCTGCGGGTCCTGGGCGATCTCGGCATAGCCGCGCACCGACCCGTGCCAGATCCAGATCTTGAGCGGCTCCATGATCGCGATCCATTCGGCGTTGGTGCGCTGCCGGGTGCAGGCGGCGACCGGGTTGCAACTCACGGCGTTGGCCCTGCGCTTCCACCCGCGGTAGAAGTAAATACTCGCATTGGCATGAAATCCACCTTCCTGTAGGGTGCTTGGTCCGTCGATTCAAGGGAAGCGGACGTGGCGAACGGAGCGTGGTCGACGCTTTCGACGGACGATGTGCCGGTCGGACAGCGGTTCGACTTCTGGCGCAATACCGCCCTGAGGCACACGGTCGTCTGCAACGGGCAGCCGGCCGAGGATCGGCCGATGCGGGCGCGACGCTCAGGCGTTGCGGCCAAGCCGGGTGGCATCGGCTTCTGGCGCTTCGATGTCAACTTCGGCGGCCCGATCCTGGTCGCGCGGACGGAGCAACGCTGCCGGCAGGACGGCGGCGACGACCTGTTCGTCGCGTTCCCGCTGCGGCCGATCGAGGGCCTCGAGCACAACGGTACCGCCGGGGCAATCCTGCCCGGCCAGGCCGTTCTGTTCGATACCGCACATCCCTGGACATCGTCGCTCGACCTGATGGACCAATTCACGCTGCAGCTCCCGCGCCGGCGCCTGGCCGGGCAAGGGAAGGACGGCCGCCTTGCCGGCCGGGCCCTGGCAGTCGATGCCGCGCTCTACCAGCTTCTGCTCAGCCATGCCGGCGGCCTGGCGCAAAGTGGGCAGATGCTCTCCGACACCGCGCTGCAGGCGTCGCTCGACTTCCTATGCCAGCTCGCCATCGAGATCCTTGGCCGGCACGAGAACGCGATCGACGGCAAGGGCCGGCACGAGCGTTTGCTTCTCGGCGACGCCAAGCGCGAAATTGCGCGCCGATTGGACGACCCGGCGCTGAGCGTCGCGACCATCGCGCTGGCGCTCGGTGTTTCGCGCAGCGCGCTCTATCGCGCCTTCCGGCACGCGCCAAAGGGAGTCAACGCCCATGTCGCGGAAGCCCGACTCGAGCGCGCACGGGCGCTGCTGATGCAGGATTTCGCGCTGCCCATCGGCGAGGTGGCGCTCGCGTGCGGCTACGAGAATCTGTGGACGTTCAACCGACTGTTCCGACGGCGCTTCGGCTGCACTCCGACCGAGATGCGCGCCGCCTCGAAGCGGGACTGACGGTCATGCAACGTCGTCGCACTGCGTTGCTGCTGGCGGCCACGCTGCTTGCCGCCGCCCCCGGCGCCGTCCTGGCCGGGACCTTCCGCTATGCCGCTCCCGGCGATGTGCTCGGCCTCGACCCGCACGGCAGCAACGAGAGCATGAGCCATGCGATGCGGGGCAACATCTACGAGGCCCTGGTGCATCGCCGGCCCGACCTTACGCTCGAGCCGAGCTTGGCTCTGTCGTGGTCGCAGCCGGCGCCGACCGTGTGGCGCTTCGATCTGCGCCGCGGCGTGCGGTTTCACGACGGGTCTCCGTTCACCGCCGACGACGTCGTCTTCTCGTTCGGCCGCGTCGCGCACGCCAACGCCGGCATGCGGACCTTCGCCGCCTCCATCGCCGCGGTCCGAAAGATCGACGACCATACGGTCGAGGTCGTCACGGGCAACCCGGATCCGATCCTGCTGCAGAATCTCGCCTCGGTCCTGATCATGTCGCGGACATGGAGCGAGCAGCATGCATCCGAGATTCCCGCCCCGGGCGCGGCGGCGCCGATCCACGCCAACCGCCACGCCAACGGCACCGGTCCGTTCCGGCTCGAGGAATGGGTGCCCGACACGCGTATCGTGCTGCTGCCGAACGCCGACTGGTGGGGCACGCCGGCGCACAACCTCACCCGGGTCGAGTTCCAGCCGATCGCGCGCAGCGCGACGCGCGTCGCCGCGCTGGTCTCGGGCGAGGTCGACATGATGTATCCCGTTCCGCCGCAGGATTGGGCGCTTGTCGGGCGGGCGCAAGGCGTCAGGCTGCTGCAGGGGCCCGAGCTGCGCACGATCTTCCTCGGCTTCGACCAGGCGCGCGACGAACTGCTCCATTCCGGAGTCAAGGGCCGCAACCCCTTCAAGGACATTCGCGTGCGCCGCGCCTTCTACCAGGCGATCGACGTCGAGCAGATCGCGCGCGTCGTCATGCGCGGCGCCGCCGTGCCGACCGGCCTGATGATCGCGCCGGGCATCGTCGGCTTCGAGCCCGAGCTCAACCGGCGCTATCCCTTCGATCCGGCCTCCGCCCGCCAGTTGCTGGAGGATGCCGGCTATTCCAACGGGTTCGAGGTTCAGCTCGATTGTCCGAACGACCGCTACGTCAACGACGAGGCGATCTGCCTTGCCGTCGTGCCGATGCTGGCGCGGATCGGCGTCACGGTGACGCCGAACGCGCAAACCAAGGCCAGACATTTCGCCCGCATCGGCCTCAAGGAGAACCGCAATACCAGCTTCTACATGTCGGGCTGGACGCCCGGCACGTTCGACGGCCACAACGCGCTGGTCAACCTCATGACTATGGACGGCAAAGGCGCCGGCGTCGCGAACAGCGGGCGCTACAGCAACCCCTTGGTCGAGGATCTGGCGAAGCGGATCGCCGTCGAGCCGGATCCGGCCCGCAGGCTGGCGCTGCTGCACGAGGCGTTCCGTATCCACAAGGAGGATTTCGGCCATCTGCCGCTGCACCAGCAGACGCTCGCCTGGGGCGTGCGCGACAGCGTCGCCGAGATCGCCCAGCGCCCGTTCGACGACGTCGACCTGCGCTACGTCCGGATGAGATAGGCTGTGGGCTGCGGCGGCCGGCGCTGCGCGGATCGATCGATTCCGGGACGAATCGAGCATTCGCGTGGAAGGGATCGAGCAACGGGGGAACGCAATTCTCGCGTAGATTTCGTCTGTCGCTCGAACGCCCAGGAGACCCTCATGCGGCAGCAGCGGCCGGTGCATCGGCCATGATCGGTCGTGGGCCCGGCCCGGTCTGGTCCGAGCTTGCGATGGACGACATTGCCGCCGACGAGCGGTTCGACCATTGGCGCGACTCCCTGGACCTGACCAGCGCCCGGCCGGTCAGGCCAATGCGCAACGTCGAGATGCGGGCATCGCGCTGGGCTGGGCGCCTGCCCTCCGGTGTCGCGTTCTGGCGCAACGAGACCACGTTCGCGCATCCGGTCGAGATGGAGCGGACGCGGGAGCGTTGCCGCCGCGACGGCGCCGATGTCTATTTCCTGTGCATCCCTCTCCAGACGATGGAGCGGGTCGTGCAGAAGGACAGCGCCTGCGCGGTCAAGCCGGGCCAGGCGTTCCTGTTCGATGCTGGGCGGCCATGGCTCGTGACGTCCTCGGCGCTGCACTATTTCAACATCGACTTGCCGCGGGATTTGGTAGACAAGGCGCTGGGCGACGGCACCGAACGATGCGCCAGCAGGTTGTTGACGATCGATCGCGGTACCGATCACTTGCTGCGCTGCCATGCCGACGGCCTGGCGCAATGCGGCGGCAAGCTGCCGCCCGCGGCCCTGGAGACGGCGCTTGGCTTTCTGCACGACATCGCTATCGAAATTCTGTGTCGGCAGGTCGAGACTGAGTCGAGCCGATCGGACCGTCGTCTGCTGGCTGCCGCCAAGCGGCTGATTGCCAAACGGCTCGACGATTCGAACCTCGGCGTCGACAGCGTGGTTGAGGCGTTGGGCGTTTCGCGCGCGACGCTCTATCGCGCGTTCAAGGGCGAGGCCGAGGGCATCGCGGCTTCGATCGCATCGGCGCGGCTGGAGCGTGCACGCGATCTTCTGGCGCGTGGCGACGTTCGACCGGTCGCCCGCGTGGCGTTCGCCTGCGGCTACGACAGCCTGTCGACGTTCAACCGTCTGTTCCGGCAGCGCTTCGGCTGCACCCCGTCCGAGGCGCGCGCCGCCCGGCGGCGGCCGGGATGACGTCGGGACGCCGCTGCCGCCCGGCATGAGCCGGCGCCGGTTGAAGAGCGTCGCGAGGGTCTCCCCTTGCTCAACCAAATTTGAACTCGGGGATTATCCGAAAATTGCGTCCGTGACACGGATCGAGCAGTTCCCCGGAACGGGCTGAGTAACGCCGGGGCCAGACCTCGGCTTAGGAATAGTGCCTCTCGCTCGAATTCGAGAGGCAGTTGATGGATATCCGGGTTCGCAGCCTCGACGGCTCGGAGCGCGTTGTCAGGATCGCTTCGGGCGAACGCCTTCCCGTGGTCGTGGGCGATGTGATCGAGCCGGTCGGGTTGCTCGCGGCCGACCTGGAGCTGAACGTGAATTGGCCCGAGCCGGACGACCTGACGGTCAAGGTGGTGGCCGACGGCTCTTGGATCGTGCTGCCCGGGTTCGTGGCGCTGCTGGCAGGCGAGACGCCGCCATCGATCGCGCTCGCCGACACGGTGATCGACGGCCCGGCCGCGTTGCTCGGGCTGACGGATCCTGCTGCCCGCGACGGCGGCCGGGTGATCGACCATGCCGGATCCAGCCTCACCGACGTGGCCTTCGCCGAGCAGCGATTCGGCGACGAATTCGTCGCCGGTCCGGGCATCGGGCTGGGCGAGCCTAGCCGCACGTCCGAGCCCGAGCCGTTCGAGGACGAGCCGCGGCTCGCGTTTCAGGCGCCGTCGGGTTTCGCTGCGTCCGCGCCGGATGTTCCCGCGTCCGCACCGACTGAGCCGGTCGAAGACATCAGCCCGTCGGCGACGCAGCTGTTCACGGAGGGTGCCGACACGATCGATTTCGGCGCGCTACCCGACATACGCGTGCCGACCGATGGTTTTCCGTTCGCGGGCGACGGCAACACGACGATGGGGCTCGGCGGCGACGACGTCGTGAGCCTGGCCTCGACCGGCCCGAACGTGCTCGGCGCGGGCACGACGTTCTTGGGCGGTGCGGGCGACGACACGGTCGCGGGCAGCACGCTGGCCGATATCATCGACGGCGGCGCCGGCGACGACACCCTGATCGGCGGTGCCGGCAACGACGCGCTGCTGGGCGACACCGGCAACGACCAGCTCGAAGGCGGCGCCGGCGCGGACACGCTGATAGGCGGCGACGGTGTCGATACGGCGATCTATGTCTCGGCGCTGACCGGCGTGAATGCCAGCCTCGTCGGCGGCAGCGAGGGCGGCGACGCCGAAGGCGACGTGTTGGTCGGGATCGAGAACCTGATCGGCTCCGCCTTCGACGACACCCTGACCGGCGATGCCGATGACAATGTGTTGGAAGGCAACGACGGCAACGACACGCTGGCCGGCCTCGGCGGCGCCGATACGCTCGACGGCGGCAACGATGTCGACGAGGCCGACTACCGGCTGTCCGTGGGGGGCGTGACCGTCGACCTTCGCCTGACCACGGCGCAGGTGAGCGGCGGCGATGCGGCCGGCGACGTGCTGATCTCGATCGAGAACCTGACCGGCTCCCAACAGGCCGACACGCTGACCGGGGACGCGGCGGCAAACGTCCTCGCTGGTCTTGTCGGCACGGATCTCCTGGACGGCGGCGAGGGCGACGACACGTTGATCGGCGGCGCGGATGCGGACGTCATCGACGGCGGGGACGGCGACGACGTGCTGCAGGGCGACGCCGGCGACGACATCATCACCGGCGGGACCGGCAACGACGTCGTGGACGGCGGTGCCGGTGCCGACACGGCGAGCTACGCCCAGTCGGCCGCGGGCGTGGCAATCAACTTGGCCGTCGGTTCGAGCTCGGGCGGCGACGCCGCGGGCGACGTGCTGGTCGGCATCGAGAACCTGATCGGCTCGGACATGGACGACACGCTGAGCGGCGACGAGGGCGTGAACACGCTGATGGGCGGCCTGAGCAACGACGTGCTCGAGGGCGGCGCGGATGCGGACGTCATCGACGGCGGGGATGGAATCGACACGGCGAGCTATGCCGGCTCGTCGATGGGCGTGACCGTCGATCTGGTGCTCGCGACGGCGCAGACCAGCGCCGGCGATGCGTCGGGCGACGTGCTGAGCGGGATCGAAAACCTGCTTGGCTCCGGCCAGGGCGACACGCTGACGGGTAATGGGACCGTCAACGTCCTCGACGGCGGTGCCGGTAACGACGTGCTGCGCGGCGGTCTGGGCAACGACGTGCTGGACGGCGGCGCCGACAGCGACACGGCGGTGTTCGCCGGCAACCTCGCCGCGTACACGCTGAGGAAGAACGGCGCGACGATCACGGTCAGCGGGACCGACGGCGTCGACCGCGTGACCAATGTCGAGTTCCTGCAGTTCGACGACACGGTGATCGGGCTGGCCGGCATCGACGCCATCGTCACCGGGACGCCCGGCAGCGAGATGCTGTCCGGCACTGCCGGCGTCGACCTGATCTTCGGACTGGACGGAGACGACGTACTCAGGGGCGGCGGGGGCAACGACGTGCTCGACGGCGGCGCCGGTGCCGATCAGCTGTCTGGCGGCGACGGCGACGACCGGCTGATCGGCGGCGACGGCGACGAAATCGGCAGCAACGACGAATTTGGCCTGTTCGCCCTGCGCGGCGGCGCCGGCAACGACGAGATCTTCGGCGGTGCCGGCGTTGACCTTGCGTTCGGCGGCGACGGGAACGACTACATCGACGGCGGCGACGGCGAGGATCTCTTGGTCGGCGGCTCTGGCGCGGACACGTTGCTGGGCGGCGCCGGCTTGGACAGATTCTGGATCTTCGACGGCGACCTCGTCGCGGGCGAGACCATCGATGGCGGCCCCGGTTACGACGAGATCCAACCCCAGTTTGGTGTCGGCATTGATAACAGATTGGATTTCTCGGACGTCACGTTGCTCAGCGTCGAGGAGTTCAGTGGATTTACAGGTATTAACACCGTGACTTTCGCCGGGGCGCAACTCGACGGCCAGCAGTTCCAGTTCGTCGAGGACTTCCCAACAATGGTGATCATTGTCGCGGATGCGGCGCCCGATTCCTCGGTCGACCTGTCGGGCCTCGAATTCCTATCCCGTAGCGGCTTCCGTGATCTGTTCTTCCAGGGCCGGCTGAACGGCGCCGGCGGCAACGAGACGCTGACCGGCACGATCGTT
The DNA here is from genome assembly GCA_023150455.1 of Alphaproteobacteria bacterium. Classification (GTDB taxonomy): domain Bacteria; phylum Pseudomonadota; class Alphaproteobacteria; order JAEULC01; family JAEULC01; genus JAEULC01. The sequence continues at coordinate 25,261 of JAKLKW010000008.1, forward strand.
AACGATACGATCATGGGCGGCGCCGGCAACGACACGCTCGACGGCCGCTCCGGCGTCGACGTCCTGGAAGGCGGCGCGGGCGCGGACAGCATCGACGGCGGCTTCGGGCCCGACACGGCGAGCTATGCGAGCTCGGGCGAGGGCGTCACGGTCAGCCTTGCCACGGGCACGAGCGCTGGCGGCGATGCCGATGGGGATGTGCTTGTCGGGATCGAGTCCCTGCGGGGTTCTGGCGCGGACGACGTGCTGACGGGCGACGATGGCTCCAACGAGCTCGAGGGGCTCGGCGGCAACGACACGCTCGCGGGTGGCGCGAGTTATGACCTTATTTGGGGTGGTGTCGGGAACGACACGCTCGACGGCGGCGCTGGCGACGACGGGCTGGATGGGGGCGACGGCGGCGACACGCTCTACGGCCGCGCCGGCAACGACTTCCTGGAAGGCGGCGCGGGCGCGGACAGCATCGACGGCGGCAGCGAAAACGACCTGATCAGGGGTGGATCGGGCGCCGACGTCATCATCGGTGGTGCCGGCAACGACACGGCCGACTATGCCGACTCGGGCGCCGGCGTGACCGTCAACCTCGCAACCGGCACGGGCGCTGGCGGCGATGCCGACGGCGACAGCTTGAGCGGCATCGAGAACCTGACCGGCTCGGGCTTCGCCGATTTCTTCACCGGCGACGACGGCGACAATCTGTTCAAGGGCAACGACGGCAACGACGTGCTCAAGGGCAACGGGGGCAACGACGTGCTCGACGGCGGCCCCGGCGTGGACACGGCGCAGTTTGTCGGCGACCTTGCCGATTATTCGATCACGGCGCCGGGCTTCGGCAGCGTGGTGTACACGATCACGCACCTGAACGGCGGTGTCGACGGCGTCGATAAGTTCTTCTATATCGAGTTCCTGGAATTCGCCGATACGACGCTGACAATCGACCCGCCTGCGCAGCAGTCGGCCGGCTTCAGCGCGTTCTCGATGGCGCCGGACGATGCGATCGACCTCGGCTCGCTCGGCCTCGGCAACGACGACGGCCGCTTCGCCGTCGGGCCCGACGTCGCCGGCCTGCTCGACGAAGACGGTCGCGGCTCGGCGCTCGACGAGGTGCTGCAGGCGTTCGACGGAGGCGGCGAGGACGGGGCGCTGTTCGGCGGCGCCATGGCCGGCGACGTGTTCGACGCCGGTGCGGCCTACGCGACCGACCCGGTCCAGCCGCAGCAGGAGCAGACACACGCGGTGTGCTGAGCGCAGTTCAGGCGCGGTGGCGCCTGATCACGCCGGCCTTTTCCAGCGCGTCCTGCTCCGCCGCCGCGATGCCGAGCTCGCCCAGCACCTCGCCGGTCTGGGCGCCGAGCGGCTGCGGCGGCAGGCCGACCTCGGCCGCCTGGCCGTCGTACTGGATCGGGTGATTGACGAAGGTGACCGGCGTGCCGGTCGCGCCCTTGACCGTCACCAGCGCCTTGTTGTGCTTGACCTGGGGATCCTCGGCGATCTCGGCATAGCCGCGCACCGGCCCGTGCCAGATCTTGAGCGGCTCCATGATCGCCATCCACTCGGCGTTGGTGCGCCGGCGGGTGCAGGCGGCGACCATGTCGGCGAGCTCGTTGCGGCGCGCGCCGAACGCCTCGGTGTCGCTGACCGTGGCGATGCGCGGATCGCCCAGCGCCTTGGCCAGCGTCTCCAGGCTGCCGAGCGAGATGGCGAGATGCCCGTCCTTGGTCGGGTAGATGCCGTAAGGCGCCGGGTAGTACCAGCCCGCCACGTATTTCGGCGGCACCTCGCTCGCCGATCGGCCGCCGTTGAAGAAGCAGGTCATCGACTCCGCCTGCAGGTCCATCGAGGCCTGCATCAGGTTGGCGTCGACGCGGCAGCCCTGGCCGGTGCGCGCGCGCCGCACCAGCGCCGCCAGCACGCCCATGGCGAACAGCGCGGCGCCGTGGTGGTCGGCGGCCGACACGCCGACGGTGCGCGGGCCGCGCTCGGCGTCGCCGGTGATCTTTGCCAGGCCGAACATGGCCTGGATCATCAGGTCCTGGCCCGGCCGCTCGACGTAAGGCCCGGTCGCGCCGAAGCCCGAGGCCGAGGCGAAGATCAGCGACGGCTTCAGCGCCTTGAGCCGCTCGTAGCCGAGACCGAGTCGCTCCATCACGCCGGGGCGGAAGTTCTCCGACACGACGTCGGCGGTCTGGCACAGCTCGAGCGCGATCTCCTTGCCCTTGTCGGACTTGAGGTCGAGCGCGACGCTGCGCTTGTTCCGGTTGCCGACCAGGAACAGCATGCTCTGGCCGTCGGCGAACTTGTTCGCCCCGCTCCAGTGCCGCTGCCAGGCGCCGTCTGGCGTCTCGACCGCGATCACGTCCGCGCCCAGGTCGCCGAGCGCCTGGATGCCGACGGGACCGAGCAGGAAATGGTTGAAGCTGACGACGCGGATGCCTTTGAGAAGGTCGAGCATGGAGCGGGAGTCCTGTTGCTGATGCTTGAGGAAGCTCAGGCGGCGTGGCGGAACTCGTTCGGCGGGGCGCCGTCGGGAAACAGCGCGGCGGTGAAGGCGTCGATGACGGCGTCCTGGCTCTTGCCCGGGCGGCGCGCGTCGCCGATCACCTGCACCGTCTGGCCGGGCCGTACGGCGCGCGCCGCGCCGGCGGGCGCCGCGGAGCGGGCGCGATAGTAGAGCCAGTCGCGCAGGGCCGGGTGCGACAGCAGGGCGCGAATTCCCGGCAGCCGCGCCGCGCCGCTGGCGAGCACGACCCGCGTCAGCGGCCCGACCGCGGGCGCGAATCGCGCGCCGGTCGCATGCACGATGCGGTCGAACGGCATGATCAGCGCGGGATCGCGCATGGGGTCCGTCGCGAAGCGGAAGTCGACGCCGGCCGCTTCGCAGGTGCCGACCATCGAGTCGACATAGGCCAGCAGGGCCCGCTCGCGCGCCTCCACGCCCTGGAACATCGGCGCCTTGCCGGCCCAGCGGAACGACCCGCCGGCCCGCGCCTCGCGCTCGAACACGGTCACGCGGTTGCCGGCCGCGGCTGCGAGCGCGGCATAGGTGAGGCCGGCCGGGCCGGCGCCGATCACGGCGATGGCCTCGCCGCGCGGCGGGCGCGCCTCTTCCATGACCCGCTCGCGCCCGGCGGCGGCGTTGACGACGCAGCCGATGCGCGCGCCCGTGCGCATCGCGTCGACGCAGGTGTTGCAGGCGAGGCAGCGGCGGACCGGCCGACCGGCGGCGACCTTGTCGACCCAGTCCGGGTCGGCGACCAGCGTGCGGCCGAGCGCGACGAAGTCGGCCTTGCCCTCGGCGATCGCGGCGGCGGCGATCGCGGGGTCGCCCAGGCGCCCGACCGCGATCACCGGCACCCGGACGCGCGGCTTCAGCCAGGCCGCATAGCGCAGGAACGGCGCGTCCTCCATCCACATCGGCGGGATCATCACGGCTCCCGAGGGGAGCGAGCGGTAGTGGCCGCCCGAGATGTGCAGCGCGTCGGCGCCGCGCTGGGCGGCCCACAGCGCGACCTGGCGGCCTTCCTCCTCGGTCATGCCGCCCGGGAAGAAGTCGTCGCCGTTCATGCGGAAGATCACCGGGAAGTCCGGCATGGCGGCCTTCGTCCCGGCCAGGATGTCGAGGCCGAAGCGGGCGCGGTTCTCCAGGGTGCCGCCGTACTCGTCGTCGCGCCGGTTCTCGAGCGGGCTCAGGAACTGCGAGATCAGGTAGCCGTGCGCCGCGTGCAGCTCGACCATGTCGAAGCCGGCCTCGCGCGCGCGGCGTGCCGCCGCCACGAACGCCGCCGTCGTCTCGGCGATGCGCGCGCGCGACATGGCCTCGGGCACGATCGTGGCGAAGGTCACTTCCTGCACCGGATGCGGGATGGCGGACGGCGCGATCGGCGTCTCGCCGCAGATGTCGCGCCTGGTGTGACCGCCGCCATGGCCGAGCTGGATCGAGGCGCTGGCGCCCTCGGCGTGGATCGCCGCCACGAGCCGCTTGAGCCCGGGCAGGAACCGGTCGTCGTAGATGCCGAGCTCGCGCAGCCGGTGCCGCCCGGCGCGCTCCGGCGAGGCCATCTCGACCGTGACGAGCCCGGTGCCGCCGCGTGCGCGGGCGACATACCAGGCGATGCTGTCCTCGGTGACGAAGCCCTCGTCGTCGGCGCCGCGCGTGGTCATCGACGGCATCACCACGCGGTTGCGGATCGTGACGCTGCCGATCCGCCCGGGCGCGAGCAGCGGGTTGGTCACGGGTTATGCCTCATCCTTCGACCCTTCGACGGGCTCAGGGCTCAGGATGAGGCATAGGGGAACTCCTTGTCCCGGGCCTGTCGAAGGACGAGAAGCTCGGCGCCAAACAGGGCGAGAGGCTACTCCGCCGCCTGCGGCAGGGCGCCTTCGGGCCCGAGCGCCGCGTGGCGCAGCGCGTCGGCGAGGCGCTTCAGCTCCGTGTCGCTCAGCTTCATCAGCGGCGGGCGGACCACGGCGCGCTTCTGCCGATCCAGCATGACCAGGCATTCCTTCATGCGGTTGTGCATGTCGAGGAAGGGCGGCGCGTAAAAAGCCTGCTGCAGCGGGAAGATGCGGTCGTTGATCGCCTGGGCCCGGCGCAGGTCCTTGGCCTGCACGGCCTGGAACAGCGCCACCTGCAGGTCGGCGATCACGCTGCCGGCGCCGGACAGAAGACCGTTCGCGCCCATGCAGAGCGAACCCATCAGCCAGGCGCTGTGCGTGGTCAGCACCGTGACCGGGCGCTTCAGCCCCTGCAGCGCGCGGATGTGCTTCTCGTGCAGCATCGGGTCGGCGCACCAGTCCTTGATGGCGCGGATCGTTGGGATGCCCTCGATCAGCCGCATCAGCGTGTCGAACGGATAGCCCAGGCCCGTCTGCGCCGGGTACTGGAACAGGATGATCGGCAGGTCGGTGGCGTCGGCGACGCGCTTGAAATGCGCCTCGGCCATCTCGGGGCGCAACTGCCCGCCCATGCTCATGCTGTTGGGCGGGAACACCAGCAGGGCCGATGCGCCTTCCTGTTCCGCCATCCTGGCGATGCGCGCGGCCTCGAGGCTGCCGTCGGTATAGACGCCGTTGATCAGCGGCACGCGGTCGCCGATCTCCGCGGCGGAGACCGCCAGGATGCGGCGCTGCTCGTCGAAGGTGCAGGCATGCACCTCGGAAGCATGGCCGTTGACGGTGATGGCAGAGACGCCCTTCACCGCGGCGACGTGGCGCAGGTGACGGCGTGTTTCCGCCTCGTCGATCGACAGGTCCTCGTTGAACGCCAGCAGGGTCGCCGGGACGACGCCGTGCGGTGTGTAGTCCTTGAAGCGCGCCATGTCGTTTCCTCCGCGGCCTCCGGGCCGGCTGCGGCAATTCTGTCACTCCGGACGACCGCTTTCAAGGAAGCGCGAAAGCGCTTGCAGCAGGGCCCGCCCGCAAATAATGCATGGGCGGCAACAGGGGGAGCCACGCATGACCGCCAGCACGTCCGCTTCCGCGCCGATCCGCCGCGTCCTCGTCGTCGGCGCCGGCGTCATGGGCATCGGCATCGCCAAAAGCTTCGCCGACCACGGCTTCGACACCGATCTCCTGAGCCGACGCGCCGGATCGCTCGCCCCGATCAAGGGCGTGCGCGTGGTCGGCGACCTGCCGCCGGAAGCGCCCGAGCTGGTGATCGAATCGGTGCCGGAGGAGATGGAGCCCAAGCGCGCCCTGTTCCACCGGCTCGAGGCCGCCTGTCCGGCCACGACCCTGATCGCCAGCAACACGTCGAGCTTGGACCTGGGCCGGCTCTTCGCCGGCATGAAGCATCGCGGGCGCTTCCTCGGCGCGCACTACTTCCAGCCGGCCGACGTCATCCCGCTGGTCGAAATCGTGTCGAGCGGCAGCACCGATCCCGCGGCGTTGGAGCGCACGGCCGATGCCATGCGCCGCGCCGGCAAGGATCCGATCGTCCTCAGCCGGCCGATCAACGGATTCCTGGTCAACCGGCTGCAGCACGCGATCCTGCACGAGTCGTACTACCTGATCTCGAGGGGCATCGTGACCGTCGAGGACGTCGATAACGTGGCCAAGACGATGCTGGGGCCGCGCATGTGCATCACCGGGCTGATCCAGCAGAAGGACATCAGCGGCCTCGCCGTGCACGCCCTGGCGCAGCGCGAGATCGTGCCGACCCTGGCGCCGCCCGGCGCCGCCAATGCCGACGTCCAGGCGATGATCGCCGCCGGCAACCTGGGCCTGGGCACGGGGAAGGGCTTCTACGATTGGACCGGCTGCGACGCCAAGGCCGTGCGCGAGCAGTCGTCCGGGCGGCTCAACGCGCTGCTCGCCTTCCTCAAGCAGACCATGGCGGGCGACCGCCCGGGCACGCGGCCGAAGGGCAGGGACATAAGGACGAAGAAAGGCTAGCGGTCCGCAAGGAACGAAAGCACTGTCTGCTGGAACAGCTTCGGGTGCACGCGCGGATAGAAATGCCCGCCCTCGGGCAGCATGACGAGGCGCGCGTTCGGGATCGTGCGCGCCAGCTCCTCGCTGAAGTAGGCGGGCGTGATCAGGTCGTCGCGCGCGCCGAACACCAGCGTCTTGTGCCGGATGCGCGGCAGCTCGGCGCGGCGGTCGAAGCGCTGGATCGCGGCGATGCGCGCCAGCATGATCTCCGGCGTCGTCGCCGCGGCCTGCGCCTGTTCCTCGGCGGCGAGCTGGGCCGCATGGTCGCGCACATAGGCGGCCGGCAGGCCGAAGATCGAGGTGCCGCGCGCATAGTTGAGCGGGCCTTCGAGCCGCATCATCTCGGCGCGCAGGTCGAACAGCTTGCGGAAATACCCGTCGCCGTGGGTCCAGGTGGCGCTCAGCACCAGCCGGCCGATCCGCTCCGGCCGGTCGAGCGCGATGGTCTGGCCGATCGCGCCGCCGGTGGAATGCCCGGCGAGGTCGGCCTCGGCGAATCCCAGATGGTCGAGCAGCTGCAGCAGGTCGTCGGCCATCTGGCCGACCGAGTATTCGATCTCGGCGCGCGTGCTCTGGCCGGTGCCGCGATGGTCGTGCAGGATCACGCGGTGGTGCCGGGCGAATTCCGCCACGTGCGGCTGCCAGAACGCCATCGTGCCGCCCAGGCCCGGCACCAGCGCGAGCGGCAGGCCATCGCCGTGGGTTTCGTAGTAGAGCCGGTCGCCGTCGCGGAGCGTCAGATGCGGCATGTCGCGGGTGATCCATCCCGATGAGCGCAGTCGAAGCTTACGATTTCGCCGCCATCGGCGGGAAGAGGCTGCGCTACCGGCGCATCGCGGCCGGCGCCGGCGCCGGCACGATCGTGTTCCTGCACGAGGGCCTCGGCAGCATCACGCAATGGCGCGACTTCCCCGACGCGCTGTGCGCGGCCGCCGGCGCGGCAGGGATCGTGTACGAGCGTCTCGGCCATGGCGGCTCCGACCCCGTCGAGCTGCCGCGCCCGGACGATTTCCTGCGCATCGAGGCGGAACAGGTGCTGCCGGCGCTGCTCGACGCCCTGCATGTCGAGCGCCCGATCCTGTTCGGCCACAGCGACGGCGGCTCGATCGCGCTGCTGTACGCCGCCGCGTTCCCCAAGCGTCCGGCCGCCTGCATCACCGTCGCCGCGCACGTGTTCCTCGAGCCGGCGACGCAGGCCGCGCTCGCCGCCGCGGCGCGGGCCTTCGCCGCGACCGACCTCAGGCTGCGCCTCGCGCGCCATCACGGTGCGAACACCGAGACCATGTTCCGCGCCTGGAACGAGACCTGGCTGCGCCTGGCGCCGCAGGGCTGGTCGATGACCGACCGCCTGCACCGGATCGCCTGCCCGGTTCTGGCGGTGCAGGGCGAGGCCGACGAGCACGGTACCAGGGCGCAGGTCGACGCGATCGTCGCCGGCGTCTCGGGCCCGGCCGAGTCGTTCCTGATCCCCGGCTGCGGCCACGTGCCGCACATCGAGGCGCGCGCGGCGCTGCTGGCGCGGGCGGCGGCGTTCATTCGAAAAGCTTGAGGACTCACGCGGAGAACGCGGAGGCGCAGAGAAGGCGCTGAATTCCTTCCTCCGCGTCTCCGCGTCTCCGCGTGAACCTTCTGCGACGCGGCTGCGCCGCGCGAGGGATCACGAATGCGTAAAGCGCGGCGGTTCCTTGGCGAAGAAGGCACGCACGCCTTCCTTGCAGTCGTTGCTGGTGAAGGCCTGGTCGCTGAGCGGCAGCGAGGCGGCGATCGCCTGGTCCTCGGTCATGTCGAAGGCCATGTCGATCGCGCGCTTGGCGATCTGCAGCGCCTTGTTCGGGCGCTCGGTCAGCCGCTGCGCCATCGCCTGCGCCATTTTCAGCGCTTCGCCCTTGGGCGCGATGCGGTTGATCAAACCCCACGACAGCGCCGTCTCGGCGGCGATCGGCTCGCCGAAGAAGATCATCTCCTTGGCGCGCGCCTCGCCGATGCGCCGCGTCACGCGCACCGTGCCGCCGCTGCCGGGGAAGACGCCGAGCTTGATCTCGGGCAGCGCGAGGCGCGTGCCTTCCTCGCATACGACCAGGTCGCAGCACACCGCCAGCTCCAGCCCGCCGCCGAAGGCGAGCCCGCTGACCGCGGCGATGGTCGGCTTGGGGAAGTCGTCGAGCTTGGAGTAGGTCTCGTTCTCCTTGCGCATCTTCTTGTCGACCGCTTCGCCCGGCGCGGTCAGGTTGCGGAACTCGCTGATGTCGGAGCCGGCGCAGAACGCGCGCTCGCCCGTGCCGGTGACGACCAGCACGCGGCAGGCCGGATCGGCGGCGAGCCGGTCGAGCCGGTCGCTGAGCTGGCGCGTGAGGCCGAGCGTCACGAGGTTCAAGGGCGGATTCACCAGGGTGAGCGTGGCGACGCCGTCCTTGAGCTCGACGGCGATCCAGTCGCGGGACATCGTTCCCTCCATTTCCCGAAGCGGCGGCGGATTGTTATCGCGTTCGCCGCCGGCGGCAAACCCTGCCATAGGCAGTGGCCGTGCGGCCGACCAATGCCGGCTCGGCATATCTTGCCCCGGCAGGACGCATTGGTGGCGAAACGCCGGCATCGCCACTCTCATCCGGCGTAGCACGGCGACGACCGGTCCGGCGAAGGGAGAACGACGTCATGACGACGAGTGCGGCATGCATCGAGCGGTCGCCCGCAGCCGACGCGGCGCACCGGCGCGACGTCATGGTCGGCATCGCCGCGGCGCTCGCGACCGTGACCCTGTGGGCCGGCTGGATCGTGGTCACGCGCCTGGGCGTGACCGCCACCGCGCTGGGTCCGGCCGATATCGGCGTGCTGCGCTACCTGGTGCCCGCGCTCGTGCTCGCGCCCGTGCTCTTCCGCAAAGGCCTGGCGCTGCGCCGCGTCGGCGCGCCGGCCATGGCGCTGATCGTGATCGGCGCCGGCATTCCCTTCTTCCTCGTCTGCACCTCGGGCATCAAGCTGACGCCCGCGGCGCAGGTCGGCGCGATGCTGCCGGGCACGATGCCGCTGTTCGTCGCCCTGCTCGCGGTCGGACTGATGGGCGAGCGGATCGCCGGCTGGCGACTCGCCGGCTTCGCCCTGGTCGCCGCCGGCGTCGGCGCTATCGCCATCCACGCCATCGTCGCGGAAAGCGCGCCGGGGCAATGGCGCGGGCATCTGCTGCTGCTGGGCGCCGCGTTCCTGTGGGCCGTGTACACGCACGCCTTCCGCCGCGCCGGGATCGGCGCGGTGCACGCGACCGCGCTGGTCGGGTTCTGGTCGATGCTGGGCTTCCTGCCGGTCTACCTGCTGTGGCTCGGGCCGGCGCTGCTGGACGTGCCGGCGCGCGACGTCGTCGTGCAGCTCGTGTTCCAGGGCGTGCTGTCGGGGCTGGTCTCGATGATGACCTACGCGCAGGCGGTGAAGCGGCTCGGCGCCTCGCGCGCGGCGATCTTCAGCGCGCTCACCCCGGTGCTCGCCACGCTGCTCGCGATCCCCGTGCTGGGCGAATGGCCCGACGCGGTCACGCTCGTCGGCATCGTCGCCGTCGGCGCCGGCGTGGCTCTGGCCAGCGCCTTGCCCGGCAGACCGCAGGCGCGTTGACGCTTGCCGTCGCGCCGCGACAGAGTGGGGGTCCGGGGCAGGCGGGAAGGCGGCATGGACGCGGAGATCGAAGCCTACAGGCGCGACGGCGCGGTCGCGCCGCTGGGCGTGTTCGCGCCGGGCTGGATCGACGCGCTGGCGCGCGGCGTCGAGCGCAACATGGAAGAGCCGGGCCGCGGAGCGTCCGCAGTGAGGTGCCGCGACCGCCGCAATTGACCACCCGCGCGCCGCCGGTCCAGACTGCGCGCCGTCGCGCGAGGGGGGGAAACATGGCGGGCGGCAACTACGACGTGCTTATCGTCGGCGGCGGGCATAACGGGCTGACCTGCGGCGCCTATCTCGCCAAGGCGGGACGGAAAGTGCTGGTGCTGGAACGCCGGCACCTGATCGGCGGCGCGGCGGTGACGGAAGAGGTCGTGCCGGGCTTCCGCTGGTCGGTCGCGTCCTACGTCATGAGCCTGCTGAGCCCGCGCGTCATCAACGACCTGGAGCTGCGCAAGTTCGGCCTCACCGTGCTGCCGGCAACCGAACTGTTCGTGCCGCTGGAGGACGGCGACTACATTGTCTTCCACGACGACGTGAAGAAGACGCAGGCGCAGTTCGCCCGCTTCTCGAAGCACGACGCCGAGATCTACCCGGCGTTCGACCAGATGCTGCGCGAGGCGACCAACGTGGTGCGCCGGCTGCTGTACGAGACGCCGGTCGATCCGTCGCGGCGCGACTGGAAGAGCTTCAAGGCCACCGCCTCGCTGCTGTGGCGCTATCGCGACGCGGCCGGGCAGATCTACCGCATCGCCGACCTGATGACGCAGTCGGTCTACGACTTCCTGTCGCGCTGGTTCGAGCACGACGTGATCAAGGCGGTGCTGGCTTATTACGCCTCGATCGGCACGTTCGCGGGACCGAGGACGCCGGGCACGGCCTATGTGCTGATGCACCACGTGATGGGCGAGCATGCCGGCGCCGGCGGCTGGGGCTTCGTCCGCGGCGGCATGGGCGCAATCTCCAACGCCATCGCCGAGTCGGGCAAGCGCTGGGGCATGGAAATCCGCGTCGACGCGCCGGTCGGGCGCATTCTGGTGGAAGGCAGCCGCACGGTCGGCGTCGCGCTGAAATCGGGCGAGGAGATCCGCGCGCCCGTCGTGGCGTCCAATGCCAATGCCAAGCATCTCTACCTCGACCTGGTCGGGCGCACGGAGCTGCCGGCGGAGTTCGTGCGCGAGATCGAGACCTTCAAGACCTTCTCCACGGCCTTCAAGATCAACATCGCGTGCGAGCGGCCGCCGCAATACAAGGCCTTCGACAAGGCCAAGGTCGGGTTCGACTACCCGACCTACGTGCACCTGGGACCTACGATCGAGTACCTGGAGCGCGCCTTCGAGGACGCCAAGCACGGAGGCTTCTCGGCAAGGCCCTTCATCACGCCGGTCGCGCCGACGATCGTCGACGACACGCTGGCGCCGAGGGGCAAGCACGTCGTCAACCTGTTCGGCGGGCACGCGCCCTACAAGCTCGAGGGCAAGGACTGGAACAACGAGCGCGGCCGCTTCGTCGACACGGTGATGCGCACGATGGACGGGTTCGCGCCGGGCTTCTCGTCCGGCGTGATCGACATGCAGGTGCTGCTGCCGCAGGACCTCGAGGAGCTGATCGGCCTGCCGCAGGGGCATATCTTCCACGGCGAGCTGACGCCCGACCAGCTGTTCTTCCAGCGCCCGGCGCCGCACTACGCCGACTACCGCAGCCCGATCGAGGGGCTCTATCTCTGCGGCTCGTCGGCCCATCCGGGCGGCGGCGTCTCGGGCATTCCCGGCTACAACGCCGCACGGGAGATCCTGCGCGACCACAGAAGGTAAGACGAATGGCAAGGAAGAAGGAGGGCCAGGGGACCGGTGCCGGCCGGTTCGTGCCGATGGCCTCGTTCGCGCGGATGGTCGGGTTCCGCGTGCTGAAATGGGAGCGCGACCGGGCCGAGCTCGAGCTGAAGGTCGGTCCGCGCCATATCAACCGTGGCGGCTTCGTGCACGGCGGCGTGCTGATGACGCTGCTCGACGCCGCCTGCGGCTATGCCGGCACGTATCACGAGCCGGACGAGCCGCCGCGCCTCGGCCACAGCGTGTCGATCACGACGAGCTTCATCAGCAACGTCAGCAAGGGCACGCTGCGCACGGTCGGCTACAAGACGGGGGGCGGCTCGCGGCTGTTCTTCGCCCGCTCCGAGGTGCACGGGCCGGACGGGCGCATCCTGGCCACGGCGCAATGCGTGTTCCGCTACCGCAGCGCGGAAGCGGCGGAACAGGCGCTCAAACGCGCACGACGAGCCAAACGGCCATCAGGACCAGAACGGTGACGACGCTGAAAGCCTGCGACAGATGATGGGCCACGCGATTCATGGGGCGCTTGTCCTTTCTGGACGGGCGGTCGGTCTCCCGCTGCCCAGATTGCGCCGAATGTGTTGCCGCAAGGTTGGCAGCGACAGTTAATTTTTCGTTCCGCCCGCGGAAATCTCGCTGCTCGCGTCGGCCTGCATGTAAGGCGGGCCGAGCTGCTCCAGCCGATAGGGCTCCGTGTAGCTGCGATGGCGCATCTGCGTGCGCAGCCGCGGCTTGCGCCGCGCCGGCAGCAGCCGCAGCGCCAGCGCGCGCAGGCGCATTGCGCCCGTGACGGCGCGGCGCAGGCCCGCCGACGGCGGCGGGAAGCCGAAGGCGGCGATCGTGGCGTCGTCCATGAGCGCATGCACGGCCCGGCGCACGAGCGGCCGCAGCGGCTTGGGGAACCAGCCGGCGAACAGCTCGCGCGTCGCCGTGCCGACGCGCCGGCCCGCCTCGGTGCGCTCGAACTTCGTGCGCTCGTACTCGATGTTGAAGCGCTCGAACGCGTCGTAGCTCTCCGGCAGGTCGGCCAGATGCATGCGCCTTCCGACCTCGCGCCAGAAATGGAACAGCGCCAGTCTCTCGGCCTCGGCCATGGGCCGCCAGCCGAAGCGCCGGTTCCAGCGGATCGGCTCGAACACGAAGGTCGACAGCACGTAGAGGAAGTCGCCGTTGGCGATGGCGAAGCGCCCGTGGATGCGGTTCATCCGCTCCAGCGCGGCGGCGCCGCGCTTACTGTCGTAGCCCCATTCCATCATCTCGCTGACGATGATGTCGGTGTCGTCGTAGCGCTTCTGCGGCCGCCGGCGGAACTCGCCAGTACGGTCGAGCAGCGTGGCGATGCTCGGCACCGCGAAGGTGCGGAACAGCGCGAACTCCAGCGCCCGCTTGGTGTCGAACGGGAACGCGTAGCAGGTGGAGAGGAACACGATCTGCTGGTGGTCGCGCACGGGATCGAGCGACCGGATGCGGCGCAGGATGCGGTCGGGCATGGGCGGGCTCCCTGTCGCGCTTATACGCGGCGAAGCCGACGCCGGATGGATGCGCCGCATCGAGCCCATATCCTGTTGCTGTCGCTCACTCTTGCGGGAATGGCCCCGGCCGCCCGGTGGAGATACAATGACCGCATGAGAAGGCGGGACGCAATTGCGACTCTGAAAGACCAGGCCGAGGCCGTAAAGGCGCTCGGAGCGACGGCCCTGTATCTTTTCGGGTCGACGTCGCGCGACGCCGCGACCGGCTCGAGCGACCTTGATCTCTTCATCGACTACGACCCCGACAGCCGCTTCTCCCTCGTCGAGTTGGTCGGGATCAAGCAGCTGCTGGAGGATCGCCTCGGTGTGCCGGTGGATCTGACCACGCGGGACAGCCTGGATCCGATTCTTCGTGCTCGGATCGAGGCTTCGGCGGAAAGAATCTTTTGACGGGGCGGCTCGTTCGTCCTGCGCTCAGGGCGATCCTCGAAGCGATCGACGGCATCGATAGCGCCACGCGGGGGAGGACGCGCGACGACTTTGCGACCGACTGGCTTCTCCGCCATGGTGTTCAGCGCGGCATCGAGATCATTTCCGAAGCAGCCCGACGCATTCCACCGCAGCTTCAGGCGGCTCAACCGCACATTCCATGGGCGGAGATCGTGGGCATCGGCAACGTGCTTCGGTATGAATACCATCGGATTTCCGACACGATCATTTGGAACGTGGTCAGCGAACATCTTCCGTCGTTGAGAGCTGCTGTGGCAGCGATCGATGCGGCTTTGAAGGAGGAGTGAATCGAATGATGCGCCTTAGGATTGGCGCAGACGACTAATGTCGCATGCCGGTGATAGCCGGCGAAGGCGCGGGTCGGCGGGAAGTCGCGCTACGGCAGGGTCCAAGAAGGGCCACCATCCGTCACCGTCCGGATTGTGCAGTCAGCGCAGGAGCTTGGCTGGGATACGCGGCGTCACCGCCGGCGTCGGCGGCGCGCCATATCCGAACGATCCATGCCGCGAATGCGTCATCGACCGTCATCCGTCATCGTTTACCGGGCCACCGGCGACGGCATCGGTGCGGTTGCGACGAGATCGCGGTAGAGCGCGACGACGGAAGCGGCGACGGCGGCATCGCCGAAGCGCTGCTCCGCCAGCAGCCGCGCGGCGGCGCCGAGGCGGGCGCGGAGCGCGGCGTCGCCGGCGAGCCGGGCCAGCGCGTCGGCCAGCGCCGCGGGTTCGCGCGGCGGCACCAGCAGGCCGGTCTGCTCGTGGCGCACGATCTCGCGGCAGCCCGGCACGTCGGTCGCGACCATCGGGCGGCCGGCGGCCGCCGCCTCGAGCAGGGCCTTGGGCAGGCCTTCGCGGTAGGAGGGCAGCACGGCGATCGCGCTGTCGCGCCACATCTGGGCGATGTCCGCGACCTGGCCCGGCCATTCGACCAAACCCTCGCGCACCCACTGCTCCAGCGTCGCCTGCGGGATCGCGGCCGGGTTGTGGTCGTCGCGCGGGCCGACCAGGCGGATGCGCAACGGCACGCCGCGACCCTTGAGCAGCCGTGCGGCCTCTACCAGATCGCCGACGCCCTTGTCCCACAGCATGCGCGCGACCAGCGCCGCCACGGGCCCGCCGGGCGGCTCGGGCGAGGGCGCGAAGCGGGCGAGGTCGACGCCGGAGCCGGGGATCAGCACGGCGCGCCCGCGCGCGATGATGCCGCGCCGGACCAGGAGGTCGAGGTCGTCGGGGTTCTGCATCAAGAGGCGTCCATGGCCGCGCGCCAGCAGGAGGCGCAGCGCCAGGCGGACGAACGGGCCCAGCACCCGCGTCGCCGCGTCGCTGGCGATGAACAATGCCCCCAGGCCCGTCAGCGCATTGACCACGGCGGGAACGCCGGCGATCCAGGCGGCGAGGCCGCCTTCGAGCACCGGCTTCATGGCGACGTGATGCACGATATCCGGCCGCTCGCGGCGATAGAGGCGGACGACGGCGGCGACGGCCTTGAGCTCGCCCAGGGGATTGCGTCCGCCGCGCCGCCAGTCCAGCGGGGCGACGCGGAAGCCCTCGGCCTCGATCGCGGCGCGGTCCCCGGGCCGGTTGACGCGGGTCGCCACCACGACCTCGAATCCGGCCGCCCGCGCCGCGCGCGCCATGGGCAGGCGGTGCGACAGGAAGTACCAGTCCTCGGTGACCAGGTAGATCAGCTTGGGCATCGGGCGAGGCGGACGTTAGGCCCTCATGACCTTCTTGTCATTACATGGCATTGTCGGGCCATGTGCCCGCCGGCCCAACGAAGGACATAGGCTCGAACCCATGATCTTTGCCGAACCGCTGCCGCAACCGACAGCGTTGCGCGCCGCGCTGCGCGCGCTGCACCGCGCCGATGAGACCCAGTGCATCGAGTCGCTGATCGGACGGGCCACGCTTCCGTCCGACTCGCTCGACCGCGTCGCCGACACGGCGCGCCGCCTGGTGCGCGAGGTGCGGCGCAAGCGCACGCACCAGGGCGGGCTCGATGCCTTCCTGCACGAATACGCGCTGTCGAGCCGCGAAGGCGTCGTGCTGATGTGTTTGGCCGAGGCGCTGCTGCGCATCCCGGATGCCGACACGGCCGACCGGCTGATCCGCGACAAGATCGGCGGTGCCGACTGGGAGCGCCATGTCGGCCAGAGCGAATCCCTGTTCGTCAACGCCTCGACCTGGGCGCTGATGCTGACCGGGCGGATCGTCGGGCCGGGAGACGGGGCGGAGGAGGGCGGGTCCGGCTACAAGAACGGGAGCGGCGACTGGACGGGCGTGATGCGGCGCCTGCTGGCGCGCAGCGGCGAGCCGGTGATCCGCGCCGCCGTGACCCAGGCCATGCGCATCATGGGCCGGCAGTTCGTCATGGGGCGCACGATCGGCGAGGCGCTGGAGCGGGCCAAGCCGGCCGAGCGCCAGGGCTATCGCCATTCCTACGACATGCTGGGCGAGGCGGCGCGCACGGCGGCCGACGCCGAGCGCTACATGGAGTCCTATCGCGGCGCGATCGACGCGATCGGCCGCGCCGCGAAAGGAAGCCTGAGCATCCACGACGCCCCGAACATCTCGGTCAAGCTGTCGGCGCTGCATCCGCGCTACGAGCTCGCGCAGCGCAGACGCGTGCTGGACGAGCTGACGCCGCGCCTGGTCGAGCTCGCGCGCCGCGCGCGCGGCGCCGGCATCGGGCTCACCGTCGACGCGGAGGAGGCCGACCGTCTCGACCTCTCGCTCGACCTGATCGAGGCCGTGTCGGGCGACGCGGCCCTCGCCGGCTGGGAAGGCTTCGGCCTTGCCGTGCAGGCCTATCAGAAGCGCGGCCTGGCCGTGATCGAGTACCTGGCCGACATGGCGCGGCGCCACAAGCGCCGGCTGATGGTGCGGCTGGTCAAGGGCGCCTATTGGGACAGCGAGATCAAGCGCGCGCAGGAGCGCGGGCTCGACTCCTATCCGGTGTTCACGCGCAAGGCGTCGACCGACGTTTCCTATGTCGCCTGCGCCCGCGCGCTGCTGGCCGACCAGGCGGCGTTCTATCCCTGCTTCGCCACGCACAACGCGCACACGGTCGCGGTGGTGAGCGAGCTCGCCGGCAACCGGCGCGACTGGGAGTTCCAGCGCCTGCACGGCATGGGCGAGACGCTGTACGAGGAAGTGGTCGGCGCCGACAAGATGAACCGGCCGTGCCGCGTCTACGCGCCGGTCGGGGGGCATGAGGAGCTGCTCGCCTATCTCGTGCGCCGGCTGCTGGAGAACGGCGCCAACACCTCCTTCGTCAACCGCCTGGTCGACGAGAAGGCCCCGATCGACGCGATCGTCGCCGACCCGGTTGCCGCGGTGCGCCGCCTGCCGGCGAAGCCGCATCCGCGCATCCCGCTGCCGCGCGACCTCTACGGGCCGGAGCGGCCGAACAGCGCCGGCATCGACCTGAGCGACCCGGCCGTGCTGGCGCCGCTGGCGCGCGACATGGCGGCGGCGGAGCAGGGGCGCTGGCATGCCGGGCCGGTGATCGGCGGCGTCGAGCGCCGCGCCCGGTCGCAGGAGGTGACGAGCCCCGCCGACCGGCGCCGCGTCGTCGGCGAGGCGGCGATGGCCGACGGCGCCATGGTCGACGAGGCGCTGGCGCGCGCCGAGCGCGCGCGGCCCGACTGGGACCGCCTTCCGGCGCGCGAGCGCGCCCAGTGCCTGGAGCGCGCCGCGGACCTGATGGAGCAGGAGCGGGCGGAGCTCATGGCCATGGTCGTGCGCGAGGGCGGCCGGACCATACCGGACGCGCTGTCCGAGGTGCGCGAGGCGGTCGACTTTTGCCGCTACTACGCTGGGCGCGCTCGGGCCGACTTCGACGAGCCGCTGGCGCTGCCGGGGCCGACCGGCGAGGTCAACCGGCTGGAGCTGCGCGGGCGCGGCGTGTTCGCCTGCATCAGCCCGTGGAATTTCCCGCTCGCCATCTTCACCGGCCAGATCGCGGCGGCGTTGGCCGCCGGCAACGCCGTCATCGCCAAGCCGGCCGAGCAGACGCCGCTCGTCGCCGCCAAGGCGGTCGCGATCCTGCATCGTGCCGGCGTGCCGGGCGACGCGCTGCACCTGTTGCCTGGCTCGGGCGAGGTGGTCGGCGCGGCGCTGACGCGCGACCCGCGCATCGCCGGTATCGCCTTCACCGGCTCGACCGAGGTGGCCAAGGCGATCCAGCGCACGCTGGCGGACCGGCCCGGCCCGATCGTGCCGCTGATCGCCGAGACGGGCGGGCAGAACGCGATGATCGTCGATTCCTCTGCCTTGCCCGAGCAGGTCACCAACGACGCGATCGTCTCGGCCTTCCATTCCGCCGGGCAGCGCTGTTCGGCCCTGCGCGTCCTGTTCGTGCAGCAGGACATCGCCGACCGGCTGCTGGCGATGCTGGCCGGCGCGATGGACGAGCTCAAGGTCGGCGATCCGGCGCTGCTCGAGACCGATGTCGGCCCGGTCATCGACGCCGACGCCAAGGCGGCGCTGGAGAAGCACTCGGAGCGCATGGCGCGCGAGGGCAAGTTGGTCCGCCGGCTCAAGCCCGGCCCGGAAACCGAGCACGGCACGTTCTTCGCGCCCACCATGGTCGAGATCGACAGCCTGAAGCGGCTCGAGCGCGAGGTGTTCGGTCCGATCCTGCACGTGGTGCGCTACGCGTCCGACCGGCTCGACCAGGTGATCGACCAGGTAAGCGCGACCGGCTATGGGTTGACCCTCGGCATCCACAGCCGCATCGACGAGACGGTGCGCTACGTGCACCAGCGCCTGGCGGTCGGCAACACCTACGTCAACCGCTCGATGATCGGCGCCGTGGTCGGCGTGCAGCCATTCGGCGGCGAAGGCCTGTCGGGCACGGGCCCGAAGGCCGGCGGCCCGCGCTACCTGCATCGTTTTGCGACTGAGCGCACCTTATCGATCGACACGACCGCCGCCGGCGGCAATGCCAGCCTGTTGTCGCTGGACGAGGCCGGCTAGCCGCTTACGCGGGTTGGGACCTTCCCGGCTGAGGCCGAAACCATCGCCCGGTTGGCGCGTTGCCATCCACTGGTCAACGGTTGTCGTCGGCGGGGACTCGTGGCGAGCATCACGGCACTGGCAGAGGTACTGCCGGCAAGCGGATTCACCTCTCTCGTGGCGCTGTCCGCGGCGGTCTGCGCCACGGACGCCGAGGGACGCGTTACGCATTTCAACCGGGCCGCGGCCGGCCTGATCGCGGCGATACGACGGCTCGGCAAGCGCCGCTGACGCAGGCTGCGGCCGCCGTCAGCGCGGCGCGACGGCGGCCAGGGCCGCGTGCAGCTCCTGGTATTCCTCGCAACCCGTGCCGCAGCGACGCTCGATCTCCTGAAGCTCGGCGCGTGCGAGGTCGACCCGTCCGGAAGCGAAATAGCCTTCGCCGAGATATTCGCGCGTAGCGACATTGTCCGGATCGAGCACAAGCGCCTCGTGGTAGTAGGCGATGCCGCGATCGACCTGCCCCAGCTTGCGGTAGCTGTAGCCGAGATAGGTCATCTTCACGGCGTCGTCGTCGCGCTTGACGGCATGCAGCAGCGCAAGCGCCTGCTCGTACCTTCCCTCCCGGGCGGCGCGGCGGCCCTGCTGCAGCAGCTCGTCGTCGATCAGGTCCTCGGCCCGGGCGGGCACGCAGCGCCCGTCGCGGTCGCTCCAGCGCTGCCCGCGCGGGCAGTTCTTCCGTTCGTCGCCCGAGTCCGCCGCCAGCGCAACGGTCGGCACGGCTACCAGCAGGCCGAAGGCCAGCATGGCGAGGGACGGCGCCTTGATGATCGGGTTGGTGGCCATCATGGTCTTTGCTCCAGGGGTGTCGGGATCACGCGAGCTCCGAGGCATCGACACGCGGAAGGCGCTTATTATTCGCTGCACGATGGCGCCGGCCGCTCAACCGCACGTGATCGCGGTTTGGCCGCTCCGCGGACTGTCGCGGCTTGGCCATCGCCCGGTGGCGGTGTAGGGTCGCATCGCGCGCGTGTTGATCCACGCGCGCATCTACTTGGGTTGGCGGCCGGATCAGCGGCCGCCTGCGGGGGCAGGGCATGAGGCCGGTGGGGAGTGCGTTCGACGCGATCGGCATCGCAACGGCGGCTTGGTTGCTCGCCGGCTGTGCCACCAATTTCACCAATTCCACGACGGCGCTCGGCTGGATCGAGGAAAAGGGCAACCCGCGCCCGACCCTGGAGAAGTTCACCGTCTGCCACGGCTACGGTTGCGCCAACCGCACCGAGGTCCGGCTCGCCGCCGAGGAATGGAGGGATATCCGCGCGGAGTTCGCACCGCCGCCGGCCGACGCGGCCGACGAGCGCGAGCGGATCAAGAAGGCCGTGGCCAAGCTCGAGGTGATGACCGCCAAGCGCGCGGGCACGCAAGCGGACAAGGGCGGCACGCTGAACGCGATCTCGCTGCCCGGGCAGATGGATTGCGTCGACGAGGCGGTGACCACGACGACCTACCTCGTGCTGATGCAGGAGGACGGGCTCGTCAAGCTGCACCGGCCCGAGACCGTCGCCTGGCGCGGCCAGCTCTTTTCCAAGATGCTGCCGCACGTGACGCCGGTGATGACCGAGATCGCCAGCGGCGAGCGCTGGGCGGTCGACTCCTCCTTCTTCGACAACGGTCGCGAGCCGGTCGTCATGCCGCTCGAGGAATGGCTGGCCGGCTGGGAGCCGCCGAACTTCCAGTTCTGACGCGGCATCGGTTTGCAGTTGCGTTCGCCGGCGCCGGCGTGACACAAGCCAACTATGGACTTCGGCTTCCAGTGGCTGGCGCTCGGCGCGCTCCTGATCCTGGCCAGCGTGTTCGCGCACCTGGTGTCGCGGCGCTTCGGCGCGCCGATCCTGCTGGTGTTCCTGCTGCTCGGCATGCTTGCCGGAGAGGATGGGCCGCTCGGCATCCAGTACGACGACGCGCGCAACGCCTTCCTGATCGGCAGCTTGGCCGTGGCCGTCATCCTGTTCGACGGCGGCTTGCGCACGCCGATGGCGGCGATCCGGGCCGCCTGGGCGCCGTCGCTGTCGCTCGCGACGGTCGGCGTCATCCTGACGGCGGGCGTGGTCGCGGCCTTCCTGTCGCTGGTCTTCGCCCTCGACTGGCGCGTGGCCATGCTGATCGGCTCGATCGTCGCGGCGACCGACGCGGCGGCCGTGTTCGGCCTGCTGGACCAGCACGGCATCGGCCTGCCCGACCGGCTGAGCTCGACGCTCGAGGTTGAATCCGGTGCCAACGATCCGATGGGCGTGTTCCTGACCGTCGTGTTCGTGGAGATGCTGCAGGCGAACCAGCCGTTCCTCGACCTGATGGTGCTGGCCGCCTTCGTGCGCGACATGGGCATCGGCCTCGTCATCGGCCTTCTGGGCGGATACGGGCTCGCCTGGCTGGTGAACCGCATCGAGATGACCGGCGGGCTCTACCCGATCCTGGTCTTCGCCGGCGCCCTGCTGATCTTCTCCGGCACGCAGACCGTGCATGGCAGCGGGTTCCTCGCCGTCTACGTCGCCGGCATCGTGTTCGGCAACCGGCGCGTGCGCGCGTTGCAGCTGATCGTGCGCTTCTTCGACGGGCTCACCTGGCTGGGTCAGATCGTGCTGTTCCTGCTGCTGGGCCTCTTGGTCACGCCGTCGCAACTGACCGAGGCGGCGCCGCTCGCCATCTCGGTCGCGATCGTGCTGATCGTGCTGGCGCGGCCGATCGCGGTGATGCTGTCGCTCGCGCCGTTCGGATTCACCCTGCGCGAGCAGCTGTTCGTCTCGTGGGTGGGCTTGCGCGGCGCGGTGCCGATCTTCCTGGCGCTGCTGCCGTTCCTCGCCGACCTCGATCCCGAGCGGCGCTACTTCCGGGTCGCCTTCGTCGCGGTGCTCGTGTCGCTCGCGGTGCAGGGCTGGACCATGCCGTTCGTCGCGCGGCGCCTCGGCCTCGCCCTGCCGCCGGCGCCCGAGCCGGCGCCGCGGCTCGACGTCGACCTGATCCATGCCCTCGACCGCGACCTGATCGCCTACGAGGTCAAGCCGCATAGCCGCGCGACCGACTGGCCGATCCACGACCTGCACCTGCCCGAGCGCACGCACATCGTCTCGGTCCTGCGCGGCGACCAGGTGCTGGGGCCGGAAAGCCTGGAGCGGCTGCAGGCCAACGACGTCGCGCTGGTGCTGACCCCGCCCGAGCACAGCCTTGCCGTCGACCGCTGGTTCTCGCGCCGCTTCGCCTCGACCGCGACCGACCTGCCGGCCAATGCCGGCGACTTCGTGCTCGACGGCGCCCAGCCCATGCGCGAGCTGGCCGAGAGCTACGGCATCGCCGTGGACAAGGACGATCTGGACCTCTCGCTGGCCGACGCGATCCAGAAAAGGCTGGGCAGGAACGTGGGCCGCGGCGACCGCGCCCGGATCGGTCCGATCGCGTTGATCGTGCTCGACAAGATCGGCAACGAGATCAAGCGCGTGGGCCTGATGCTCGATCCCCCGCCGGAAGGCTGGCGCGGCCTGCTGGCGCGGCTCCGGCGCCGCGGGCGGGCCGATTCCTGACGCGCGGCCGCTTCCGGCGGCGGCGTGGAAAGGCGCGTGCTTCTAGCGCTTGCCGTTGGCTCGGCCGTGGCCGTTGGCGGCTTCCTGGATCGGCTTCAGGCCGGTCATGGCCGCCTGCGCCGTCAGCTCCATCAGCTTGCGCGCCTCGTCGAGGTAGATCTGCGCCTCGGACCGCGCGAAATCCATCTGCACTTCCATCGCGGCCTGCATGGTCTTGCACTTGGCCAGCGACTGGCTGACCGCGAGCCCGGCATCGAGCCGCTGCTTGGTGAAGCCCAGCAGCTCGGTATTGAGCTCGCCGACCGCCTTCATCAGGGCGTTGCCCGAGTGCATCAGGGTTTCCAGCCCATCCGCATTCAGGCGCGAGATGCGCTCCAGGTCCGGCGCCATGAAGGGTGGCAGCGTCGCGCTTGACTGGTTCGTGTGCTTCGCCATCGGGATATTCTCCTTGGGGTTCGCCAAGTGGTGATCGCCCGCAATTCGGTCCGCTGCATGGCCTATCAAATCCCGGGCCAACGCAACGCGCCGCATGCGTGCTTCATTTTTCGACATTCATTCACCGGCCCCGTCTCGATCCTGTTCCCGGTGCGGCGTTGCCCGCCGTACGTCCGCCTGGAACCGAATTCGCCCTTGCCTGAGCGTCACGTTGGATCGACGACGGTGAAAGGCTAGCGCGCGGCCCCGGCCGATGTCAAACCACAGCGCTGTTAGTAAGCCCGCTGCGGTGCGGAATCACAGTCGTCCGGCTGCAGCGGCATCGAGCACCTTGCGCATTTCCGCCGGTCCCATCTTGACCGGGTTCTCCGGCGCGCAAGGGTCGACGGCCGCCATGTCCGCCAAACGCGCCATGTCGTTCAGCGGAATGCCCAGCGCCTCGAGCGTGTGCGGGATGCCGATGGCCTGGCGCAGCTCGATGACCCAGTCGAGGAAGGCCGTGAACGATGCGGCCTTGAGGCCGAGATAGGCCGCGAGCCTGGCCGTCTTCTCCTCGATGGCACGGCGGTTGAAGACCAGCACGTAGGGCATGAAGACCGCGTTGGTCAGGCCATGATGCGTGTCATAAAGCGAGCCGACCGGATGGCTCAGCGCGTGGATCGAGCCCAGCCCCTTCTGGAAGGCGGTCGCGCCCATGCTGGCGGCGCACATCATTTGGGCGCGGGCTTCCAGGTTCTTGCCGTCGCCGCAGGCGGCGGGCAGGAACACCTTCACCAGGCGGATGCCTTCGGCGGCGATGCCGTCGGCCATCGGATGATAGAAGTCGGTGCACAACGCCTCGAGGCAATGGGCGAACGCATCCATGCCGGTCGCCGCCGTGATCTCGGACGGCAGGCCGACGGTCAGCGCCGGGTCGTCGATCACGATCTTCGGCATCATCGCCGGGTGGAAGATGATCTTCTTGGTCTTGCTCGCCTCGTCGGTGAACACCGCGGCGCGGCCGACTTCGGAACCGGTGCCCGACGTCGTGGGGACGGTGACGACCGGCGGCAGCGCGGCGGTGCGCGCCGCCTTCATGCAGGTCTCGTAGTCGGCGAAATCGAGCCAGGGACGGTCCTGCGCCGACATGAAGGCGACCGTCTTGCCGGTGTCGAGCGCCGAGCCGCCGCCGAAGGCGATCACGCCGTCATGCCCGCCCGCCTTGAACGCCGCGACTCCGTCGGTCAGGTTCTTGCCCACCGGATTGCCGCGCACCTCGCCGAACAGTCCCGTCGGCACGCCCTCGGCCTCGTTGGCCCTGATCGCGTCCGCCACGATCGGCAGCGACTTCAGCCCCATGTCGGTCACCAGGAGCGGCCGCTTCATGCCGAGCTGCCTGCAGGCGGCGGCCAGCTCCCTGATGCGCCCGGCGCCGAAGCGCACCTGCGTCGGATAGTTCCAGTTGCCCACGAGCTTCGCGGCATCGGTCATCGGATTGGGGCTCCAGTCGTTCAGGTGTTCGGTCCCCGTCCCGCAAGGGGAGGGGGCAAGAGGCGGACGTTTACCCTGCGGCGAGCCGCGCGCTCAAATGATCTCGAAATAGCGCTGCAGCTGCCAGTCGGTGATGGCGCGGCGGTACTCGCGCTCCTCCCACTCGCGCGTGGCGGCGTAGTGCTCGACGAAGTCGTCGCCGAACAGGTGGCGGGCGGCCTTCGACTTCCTGAGCGCCTGGGCCGAGTCCCACAGCGTGCGCGGCAGTCCGAGCCGCGCCGGGTGCTTGACGGCGTAGGAATTGCCCTTGACCGGCGCCTCGGGCTCGAGCTTTTGCTCGATGCCCCACAGGCCCGAGCCGAGCGCGGCGGCGAGGATGACGTACGGGTTGGCGTCGGCGGCGGCGATGCGGTACTCGACGCGCTGCGACTTGGCCGAGCCGGGGATCACGCGCAGCGCCGTGGTGCGGTTCTCGACGCCCCAGGTGGCGTCGGTCGGCGCCCAGAAGCCGGGGATCAGCCGCGTATAGGCATTGACGGTCTGCGCCACCATGGCGAGCAGCTCGGGCATCAGCTTCTGCTGCCCGGCGACGAAATGGCGCATCGTCTTGCTCATCTTGTGCTCGGCCTTGTCGTCGAAGAAGGCCGACTTGCCCGCCTTGTCCTTGAGCGACATGTGGATGTGGCCCGACTGTCCGGGCCAGTCCTTCGACCATTTCGACATGAAGGTCGCCATCCAGCCGCGCTTCTGCGCCAGCACCTTCGTGTAGAGCTTGAACAGCACCGCCTTGTCGGCGGCGCTGATCGCATCGTCGACCATGATGGCGGCCTCGAGCACGCCGGGGCCGGTCTCGGTGTGCAGGCCTTCCAGGCGGAAATCCATCCGCTCCGCCAGCTGCAGCAGGTCGTGGTAGAAGTCGGCGTGCACCGAGCTGCGCAGCCCGGAGTAGCCGAAGAAGCCGGGCGTGATCGGCTTCAGGTCGCGATAGTTCTTCTCGCGCACCGAATGCGGCGTTTCCTCGAACAGGAAGAACTCGTACTCGAACGCGGCGTAAACCGAAAAGCCCATGTCCTTGGCGCGCGCGAGCACCCGGCGCAGGGCGCCGCGCGGGCAGACCGCCTCGGCCGGGCCCATGAACTCGCCCATGAACATCAGCATGTCGCCTTCGGTCGGCACGGCCCGGCAGGTCTCGGGCAGCACGCGCACGAATGCGTCCGGGTAGGCGGTGTGCCAGCCGGTATAGGTCGTGTTGTCGTAAAGCTGGTCGTTGGAGTCCCAGCCCAGCACCACGTCGCAGAAGCCGAACCCGCCCTCCAGCGCCGAGAAGAACTTGTCGCGCGCCATGTACTTGCCGCGCACGATCCCGTCGCTGTCGACCACGCCGACCTTGACGTGCGATAGCCCGCGCGCCTCGACGATCTTGCGCGCGTCGGCGGCGGTCTTGACCTGGCGTGGCTCCATCGACGTCCCCCTCCGGAATTCCCCGGGGGCCATCGATAGCGCGGATTGCCCGGCGGCGCCAAGCGCCTTGCGTCGCAGCGGCCCAAAGGCGGCCGCGACGATCCGCGATGCGTGTGCTACGCCGCCGCGCGCCGCGCGAACTCCTCCTCCGGCGACAGCACGAGATAGCGCCGGCGGTAGAGCGCGAAGTAGAGCAGGCCGGCGACGTACCAGATGGCCGCGCCGTACACGCCCTGGCGATAGACCGGGTCGCTAAGCTGGAACGCCAGCGTCACCGCGGCGATCGCGATGGTGGCGACCGCGCCGGGGATGCCGAGCGGGCTGACATTGGGCCGGTCGATGCGCGGGTATTTCAACCGCAGGCGGATGAAGGCGGTTGCCTGCAGGATGTAGGAGATCATGGCGCCGAACACCGCCATGTTGAGCAGCGCGCCGCCGATGAAGGCGCCGCCCTTCTCGCTGCCGGCGCCGAACCAGGCGAGCAGCAGCACGGCCATGCCGACCAGCGCGCCGGTGATCAGCGCCACGTGCGGCGTCTTGCGCTCGCCATGGGTGATCGACAGGAAGGTGGGGAAGTATCCGGCGCGGCTCAGCGAGTAGATCTGCCTTCCATAGGCGAAGATGATCGTGTGGAAGCTGGCGATCAGCCCGACGACGGCCAGCAGCGCCAGCACCTTGGCCGTGCCTTCGCCATAGATCGTCTTGAAGCCGTCGAGCAGCGGCTCGCCCGACTTGCCGAGCGCCGCGGCGCCGGGCGCGATCGCCGAGTTCAGCGTCATCGTCATGTAGGCCGAGAAGATCAGCGTGGCGATGCCGAGCAGCAGGCCCCTCGGCATGTCGCGCTTCGGGTCGTGGCTCTCCTCGGCGGCGAGCGGCAGCTGCTCGATGGCGAGGAACAGCCAGACGGCGAATGGCATCGCCGCCAGCGCCCCCGCCCAGCCGAACGGCAGGAAGGCCGAGCCGCCGGCCTCGGGTGCGATGTCCAGCGCGAACTTGGAGAAGTCGACATGGGGCAGCGCGCTCACCCAGAACACGGCGAGGATCGCGAGCGCCAGCAGGGTGACGATCACCGACAGCCGGAAGGACAGCTCGACCCCGGCGATGTTGAGGCCGACGAACACGATGTAGGCCCCGATCCACCACACCGGCGTGAACCCTGCCGGCGTGCCGAAGATGTTGCTGAGATACGAGCCGATGAAGAACACGATCACGGCCGGCGTCAGCACGAATTCCAGGTTCTCGGCGAGGCCGGTGACGAAGCCGCCCCACGGCCCCATGGCGGTGCGCGAGAAGGAATAGGCGCCGCCGGTGTGCGGCAGGGCCGGCGACATCTCGGCGATGCAGAAGCACAGGCCCAGGTACATGATGGTGATGAAGACGGTGGCGATCACCATGCCGCCGAACCCGCCCGCGGCAAGTCCCAGGTTCCAGCCCGAGAAATGACCCGAGATCACCGCGCCGACGCCGAGCGCCCACAGCGACCAGACGCGCGCGTGCCGCCTCAAGCTCCGCTTGGCGAAATAATCCGGATCGACCTGCGTGTAGGAAACGCCCCCGCTGCTGTCCGCAGTCATGGCACCCGGCCTCCCCCATCAGTAGGATGAGTCGCCATTCTCCGCCGGCACGGTGCCGGCGGCAACACTCGATTGGTTGAAGATGCAACGCCGCAAGATCATCCTCGACTGCGATCCCGGCCAGGACGATGCCGTGGCGATGCTGCTGGCGCTGGCGAGCCCCGAGCTCGATGTGCTCGGCGTCAGCACGGTCGCCGGCAACGTGCCCCTGCCGCTCACCAAGCAGAACGCCCTGGTGGTGCGCGAGCTGGCGGGACCTGCCGACGTGCCGATCCTGGCCGGCGCCGAGCGGCCGCTGAGGCGCGCGCTGGTCACCGCCGAGGAGGTGCATGGCGCGAGCGGACTCGACGGCGTCGACCTGCCGCCGCCGCACCGCACCGTCGACCCTCGCCCCGCCGCCGCGTTCATCGTCGAGCAGGTGATGGCGCATCCGCCCGGCACGGTGACGCTGGTGCCGGTGGGGCCGCTGACCAACGTCGCCGAGGCCATGCGGCAGGAGCCGCGCCTGGCCCGCCGCCTGCGCGGCATCGTGCTGATGGGCGGCGCGATCGGCGTCGGCAACACGACCCCCGCCGCCGAGTTCAACATCTTCGTCGATCCCGAGGCGGCGGCGATCGTGTTCGCGAGCGGCGCGGACCTGACCATGCTGCCGCTCGACGCGACGCACCAGGCGATCACGACCGACGAACGCATCGCCGCCATCCGCGCGCTCGGCACGCGCGTCGGCCGCGTCGTGGCCTCGTGGCTCGCCTTCTACCGCCGCCACGACATGGACCGCTACGGCATGCCGGGCGGCCCGCTGCACGATCCCTGCGCCGTCGCCTACGTGCTGTGGCCCGAGCTGTTCTCCGGCCGCTTCTGCCACGTGGCGATCGAGACCGAGGGGAAGCTGACCCTGGGCCGCACGGTCGTCGACTGGTGGCCGAACAAGGCCAAGCCCTCTGGCGCCGAGCCCAACTGCATGGTGATCGACCGCATCGACGCGGATGCGTTCTTCCGGCGCCTGACCGAGCGGCTGGGGCGGTTGTAGCGGAGCGCCGGATTGGGCATCGTAACCGGTGTTGGCGCGGGGCGGGGGGGGCAATGAGAAGAACGATCCGGATGGTGGCGGCTGCGGCAGCCGCTGGGACGGCCGGCAGACCGCGCCGGTCGGCAGCTTCGCGCCCAACGCCTTCGGCCTGCACGACATGCTCGGCAACGTGTGGGAATGGGTGCAGGACTGCCTCGGCTTCGGCTATGCCGGCGCGCCCGCCGACGGCAGCGCATTGGAGAGCGGCGACTGCTCGCGCCGCGTGCTGCGCGGCGGCGCCTGGGATAGCCCGATCGAACAGGTACGCGCCGCCTATCGCAATCCCGCCGGCGTACGCGGCCACGGTTTCTTCAGCGTCGGGTTCCGCGTGGTACGGATGCCATAGCGGCCCGCGCGGCTCGGGACTCCGGCGCGCCCGGGATCTGCATCAGAAGCCGCATCACCGTGGTCACGGCATCGAGCCGCTCGAAGCGCTCCAGGCTTGACCACAGGTCGGTTCGAACGGCCGGCGCCAGCGATGCGGCACAGGTTTCGAACTTGGATCGGACCTCGTCTTGCGTCAGCGGCAACTCGGGCTCGCCGCGGGCATGCGCCACGGTCTTGCCGACGCGGCGGCCGTCCTTCAGCGCGATCGTCACGGTGTCGGGGTCATCGATCCCGCCCGCGTGCCCGGCCACGTCGATCCTGCGCATCAACGCGCGCACGGCGGGCCGGCCGAGGGCCGCCGGGGTGAAGTCGGCGACGGTCAGCCCGCCCGTCAGCAGCACGATCGCCGCGCAATACTGCATGCTGAACCTGGCCTCGGTCTCGCTGCGCGGGTCGGGGAACTTCAGGACGTCCAGGTTCCGCGCGGGCGTCGCGATGTCGACCGTTTCCACCATGTCCGGGTGCAGCGCGTGCTCGCGGCGCAGATCGACGATCCCGTCCGCGGCGCGGTGGATGAAGCTGCAGCACGGGTAGAGCTTCACCACGGGGCCGGTCGCGTCGATCGCCAGCGGCGTGCCGAGCGCGGCCAGGGGCTCGGCGAATCCCTTGGCGCCGCTGTCCGGGTAGAGCGCCAGGAAGCTGGCCCGCGGCGCGTCGAGCACGGTGCTCGCCGAGCGGACGCCGGCCTCCGCGAGACACGCCGCGACGATGCCCGACTTGGCCGCCAGGCCGGCATGGACGGGCTTGGCCGTCGTGCCGAACTGCGCGTTGCTGCCGGCGGCCATGCTGGTCGCCATCCCGATCGCCGCGGCTGCCGCCTCCGGCCCAAGGCGCAGCAGGCGCGCGCAGGCGGCAGCGGCGCCGAGCGTGCCGATGGTCGATGTCGCGTGCCATCCGCGGTGGTAGAGCGACATGTTGACGGCCTGCGCGACGCGCGTGATGACCTCGAAGCCGACGACATAGGCGTCAAGGACAGCGCGCGCACCGGCACCGCGCTCCTCCGCCAGGGCCGCAAGCGCCGGGACCATGACGGCGCTGGGATGCGTGATCCCGACCAGCTCGTGATCGTCGAAATCATGCGCGTGCGCGGCGACGCCATTGACCAGCGCCGCCCACGGCGCGGCGACCAGGCGCTCGGC